>NZ_JAMYLN010000008.1:0-227714 GCF_040318035.1 Mesorhizobium sp. M1329
CGCATATCGACCATTTCGTCTCGCTTATTGGCATCGACCATGTCGGCCTTGGGCTGGATTACTGGTGGGGAACTCTTCCGTTCTCCTCGCTCGATACCGTCGTTCAGGAGTGGGAGAAATACGTTAGGAAGGGTGCTTTTACCCCGGAGGTCTATCCCCGTCCACCTCATTACTACCCGCCTGAAATTGAAACGCCGGAGATGCTCCTCGGAATGACGGAGGGGCTAATTCGCCGCGGATGCAAGGAAGACGATGTCCGCAAGATACTGGGATTGAACTGGTTGCGTGTTTTCCGAGAAGTCTGGGGGGAGTGATCTTGTGACTTTCAACCTGGAAGACCTCCGCAAGCTTGGATCTAAACCTCTCGCGGTGCCTAAACAGCAGATGACTCCTCCCATCCTTTCAGTCTCTCAATTGGTCACCTCCTTTCGGCTCGGAGGCCGCTGGACCCCGGTTGTGAATGACGTGTCGTTCGAGATCTGCGCGAGGGAGACTGTCGCCGTCGTTGGCGAATCCGGATCCGGCAAGAGCGTGACTGCGCTCTCGATCATGCGGCTCAACTCCGAGCGATCGAGCGAGGTCAAAGGGTCAATTAAGCTCGAGGGCAAGGAATTGCTCACCCTGGCGGATGCCGAGATGCGCCGTATCCGCGGCAACGAAATTGCCATGATCTTCCAGGAACCAATGACTTCACTGAATCCGGTGTTGACCATTGGCTTTCAGATCGCCGAGGCGCTGATCCTGCATCGTGGCCTATCACGGTCCGAGGCTGAGATGGAGAGTGTTCGACTCTTGGATAAGGTGCGCATCCCCGCCGCGAAGGCGCGCTTGCACGAATATCCAGACCGCTTCTCGGGCGGCATGCGTCAACGCGTGATGATCGCGATGGCACTAGCCTGTCAGCCGAAACTGCTGATCGCTGACGAGCCGACGACGGCGCTTGATGTGACGATTCAGGCGCAGATCCTGGAGCTGATCAAGGAGTTGCAGGAGGAGGAGGGCATGTCAGTCCTCTTCATCACGCACGATATGGGCGTCGTCGCCGAGATCGCCGACCGAACGGTAGTCATGTATAACGGCCAGGTGGTCGAGGCCGCGCAGACCGAGGACATATTCAACAGCCCCGAACACCCCTATACGCGATCGCTGCTTTCGGCCGTTCCAAAACTTGGGTCGATGAAAGGTCGTAGGCGGCCGATGCGCTTCCCGGTTGTCGACCGTGCGACTGGCCAATCCGACGTGCCGGCCGAGGTCCCGGACACCATCAAGGAGGCCCAGCGCCCGGTGCTTGAGGTTGCCGGCCTGTCGAAGCGCTTTGAAATCCGTTCGGGTTTGTTTTCTTCGGTCAAAGGGCGCGTCTACGCCGTTGAGAATGTCTCTTTCAGCGTCAGGAGCGGCGAAACCTTGGCGCTGGTCGGCGAGTCAGGCTGTGGTAAGTCGACGACCGGCCGCACGGTGATGCGATTGACCGAGCCCCTCTCGGGCTCGATTTTGCTCGACGGTGTCGATCTTCTTAATCTTGGCCCGCACGAATTGCGCAAGCAGCGCAACCGCATCCAGATGATCTTCCAGGATCCGTTCGCATCGCTCAATCCGCGCATGAATGTCGGCACCGCTATCGTCGAGCCGCTGCTGATCAATAATATCGTGAGCCGCTCGGAAGCACGCGACAAGACCGCCGACCTCCTGCAGCGGGTGGGTCTTTCGCCCGATATGGTCAACCGATTTCCGCACGAGTTTTCGGGTGGCCAGCGTCAGCGCATCTGCATTGCGCGTGCGCTTGCGCTTGAGCCGCGGCTCATTGTGGCAGACGAGGCTGTCTCGGCGCTCGATGTTTCAGTGAAAGCACAAGTCGTCAACCTGATGCTGGATCTGCAGGCACGAATGGGGCTCGCCTATCTCTTCATCTCCCATGACATGGCGGTGGTCGAGCGCGTCAGCCACCGCGTCGCTGTCATGTATCTAGGAGAGATCGTCGAGATCGGCCCACGCGAAGCGATTTTCCAGAATCCGCAGCATCCTTATACCAAGCGGCTCCTCGCCGCAGTGCCGATCGCCGATCCGGCACGGCGCCTGCAGAAACGTCCGCTTACCAATGACGAAGTTAAGAGCCCAGTACGGCCTGCAGATTATGTTCCGCCCGTGCGCCAGTATCGCGAGGTCTCGCCCGGCCACACTGTGATGATCTGGGACCCAGAATGGGACAAAAAGGAAGCGCCGGCCGTCGCTGCCTGACGTTGTTGTGAACGGCCAGAAAAGGGGAAATAAAAATGAAGATAAGCGCTAACGGTCGCAAGAGCGTGGCTAAGAGGATAATGCTCTCGTCGTTATTTGCCGGGGTCTTTTTCGCTAGCACGGCAGTGGCGGATACGCTTCGCGTAATTGCTGACGGAGATCTCAAAACCGTAGATCCCATAGTGACGACGTCGGGCACGACCTTGGTTCATGCCTATCTGATCTACGACAAATTGTTCGAGTTCGATAAAGAAGGCATCGCCCGTCCCCAGTTGGCTGATAAAGTCGATACCAGCGCCGACAAAAAGAGCTACACGATCGCGCTTCGGAAAGGTCTAAAATTCTCCGACGGAGGCCCAATTACGACGGACGACGTTCTCCGGTCCCTGAAGCGTTGGGCATCCCGTGACCAGACTGGGCAGCTACTGGCTACTAGGCTGAAGGAGATGACGAAAGTCGATGATCTGACATTTCGCATTGAGCTGACCCAGCCGTTCGACGTCCCGGCGGCGCTTGCCGGGATCACGGGGAACCCTGCCTTCATCATGCCCAAGCGGGTTGCTTCCTTGCCACCAACAGACCAGCTCACCGATACCACCGGATCTGGGCCCTATGAGTTCGATATTTCCTCATGGAAGCCAGGGCAAACGCGCATCTATACCAAAAATCCCAATTACATCCCGCGGACCGATCCACCGAGCTTCTTTGCCGGCAAGAAAGAGGCAACCTTTGACAAAATTGAAATGGCATACGTACCAGATGCCAACACCGCAATGGCGGAGATGCTCACTGGGCAGCAAGATATTTGGGCAGCTCCTCCGCTGGATAACGCACTGGCTTTGCGGGACAATCCCGACCTCGTTGTGGCGAAAGGGTTTTTAAACCAGGGAGTTGTTGTGATTAATCACGTAGTGCCTCCGTTCGACAACAATAAGGCACGTGAGGCGCTTACCTATCTGATTGATCAAACCGAGATTAGTCGCGCGGCGGTGGGTGACCAAGAATTCTGGGAGACCTGCTATGCTTATTTGACCTGCAAGGGGACGTATGGAGACGAGTCCGCTTATAAGGGTCATCGCGGGGCAGCCGATCTAGACAAGGCGAAAGAACTCCTCAAGGAAGCCGGCTACGACGGGAAGCCGATCGTGATCCTCGACCCGACAGATTGGTCTGAAGCCCACGCTAGGGCGCTGTATTTGGGGCAGCAACTCAGAAAGGTCGGCGCTCAGGTCGACCTTCAGGCAATGGACTGGTCGACGCTGACCTCGCGCCGCACCTCCAAGGCGCCAGCTTCGGAAGGCGGCTGGAACCTCTTCCCCAACATCATGGAAGGCCAGCCAGCCTCCTCTCCGCTTACACATCTCATGCTAGCCTCTAACTGTGACAAGGCCTGGTTCGGTTGGCCCTGTGACAAGAAGATCGAGGACTTGCGAGCAGCATTCATTAGCGCAGCGGACCAGAATGAGAAGAAGAGGATCGCCAGTGAACTCCAGGCGCGTGCATCCATTTATCTCCCGTTCATCCTCACCGGAGAGAATACTGGGTCTGTCGTCTACAGAGCCGAGCTTGAAGGGTTCAACCCTGAAACGGCCGAGATGTATTTTTGGAATATCCGGCGAAAGAGCAAGTAGCGCTCCATATCTGTGGGCGTGAGGTTATTATGATCAGGTATCTCATCATCAGAATGCTCTCCATCATACCGGTGATGGGGGTGGTAACCGCCGTTGTTTTCGGGCTGACCTATTTGAGCCCGGGGGATGCGGCGGTTGTGCTGGCGGGCGACTATGCGTCGCCCGCTCAGATCGCCGCTATTCGAGAGCGGCTTCACCTCGACGCACCAATTTTACCCCAGTATTTTCATTGGCTGGGGAACGTCCTGCGGGGCGATCTCGGAAATTCGATCTTTTCTGAACAACCGGTATTGAGTCTCATCCTCTCGCGAGTTGAACCGACAATCATTTTGGCTCTCGCCGCAACGCTGGTCTCGGTTGTGATTGCTGTGCCATTGGGACTGCTGGCTGCGCGGGAAAGGGGCGGCATCGCCGATCAACTGGTATCGTTCTTCGGTATTGCCGGAACGGCAATACCCGCCTTCCTGATTGGGTATCTGCTAATATTTACGTTCGGGGTGTACTTTGGATCGATGCCCATTTCGGGGTTCCCTGGGCTCGAAGGCGGAGCATGGGAAGTTTTGAGGCATGTGCTTCTGCCGGCGACCATGTTGGGATTTGCGCAGACCGCGCTGATCACTCGGATCACGAGAGCGAGTGCGATCGAGGTCCTTAATCAGGACTTCATTCGGGTCGCGCGGGCAAAAGGCCTCGATGAGCGCACAATTATCATGCGGCACTGCCTCAGGCTCATTGCCGTGCCTCTCGTCACGATAGTTGGAATGTCGTTTGCCTATATGCTTGGTGGCGTTGTGATAACCGAGACAGTGTTTGCCATCCCGGGAGTTGGACGTCTCCTGGTCGATGCTATCCAACATAAGGATGTTCCCGTGATCCAGGGCGTCTTGCTAATAAGCTCGCTTGTATATGTTATGATCAATTTGCTGGTGGACTTGTCTTACCTTGTAATTGATCCGCGAATTAAATATACCTAGGGAAGGTTGGCGATGACGATTTCTCTCTCGTGGCGACAAAAAAAGCGCATGCCAACTCCTGTGCTGGTAGCCTCAATTTTCATGCTCGGGGTTGTGTTGGTGTCATTTTTAGCGCCGGTCCTAACTAGCGTTAACCCGTTGGCCATGATCCCCGGCGCAAGGCTGAAGCCCCCTAGCTATAGTCATTTACTGGGGACGGATATGTTCGGTCGCGACGTTCTTGCGCGTGTTCTCTACGGGGGACAGATTTCGCTCGTGATCGGGTTGGCTACAGCGGCTCTAGCGACAACGATCGGAACGATCCTGGGCCTCGTCGCCGGAGCTGGGCAACTGTCGGACAAGATCTTGATGAGGATCATGGACGGCATGATGGCTATACCTGGAATCCTGCTTGCGATTGCCTTGGCGACGATCTTCGGCGGCGGGGTCTTGACCGTGATCGTAGCTTTGGCGATCCCGGAAGTGCCGGGTGTCGCGCGCCTGGCTCGGAGCTTAACGCTGACACTGCGCGAACAAGTTTTTGTAGAGGCAGCTCGGTCCTACGGCGCTGGGCCTCTGCGCATTCTGTTCAAGTACATTCTGCCGAACGCGTTGGCTCCGATCGCAGTGCAGGCTACGTATATCTGCGGCGTGGCGATCCTTTACGAGGCTTACCTCAGCTTTGTGGGTGTTGGGGTACCACCCGAACATCCGAGTTGGGGCAACATTGTTGCCGAGGGGCGGTCCTTTGCCTTGATCGCCCCCCATATGATTCTCTATCCAAGCGTGCTTATTGCGGTAGTCGTGCTCGCAATCAATTTGATAGGCGATGGGGCACGGGACATGCTCGACCCGCGATTCGCCTTGCCTGATTGAGCTTCTCCGAGGGATGCCAAATCATGCGGCGCTCTTTGACCTTCGTGAGGTGGCGATTATACTGCAGTGTCGCTCGTTCGGCGCTTGTTGAGAGCTTCTAGAAGATTATGACCAGCCCGGATGATGTGCCCTCGCATAAACTCCACGACTTGGCGGTCGCGTTCTTTGCACATGCTCAGAATTTGGCGATGTTCGCGCTCTGCTTCTTCGAAGCCCGAAGTCAAAAGTAGCTGAATCCTGATATATCGATCAATCTGGACATTGATGCCTTGGAGAATGGCGAGTGTCTGAATGCGTCCCGCGGGCCGATAGAGACTGCGGTGAAACTCCCAGTTCAAAGCGCCTACCCTGGCAATGTCCCGCTTGTGATATGCCTCTTCGAGTCGCTTGAGAATTTGCGCGGACTGAGCCAAGTCTTCGTCCGAGAGATGCTCCAGAGAGCGGCTCAGAATATCGCATTCCAGCGTTGCCCGAAGTTCGAACAATTCCATGATCTGTTCGGATGGCAGTGTCGAAACAATCGCACCCTTGTGAATCTTGGAAACAATCAACCCGGCTGCTTCCAATTGGCGAAATGCCTCGCGCACAGGCATTCGGCTGCACTCGTATTCAGCTGCGATCGCTTCTTGTATGAGGGGGTCCCCCTCCTTGAACTCGCCACTGAGAATGCGTTCCCGCAAAGACTCCGACAGCGCCTCTGGTAGGCTCTGCCTCTGAAGACGGTATTTCGAGCGCTGCTTCTTCTGTTCTAGCATCTTGTCCATCGTTTTTTGGATCCCAAAACCCAAATTTGAAAAGCTGGCTTTTCGCTGATGCGATTGGCCTGGTGGGGGAAGGTAACCCAAAAAACAGTGACCTCAAAGGGTAGACATATCATTTGTCATCATGTAGATTGGATCCAGTTAGATCGCATATGGATGGAGAACTATGGTAAAATGGGCTGGTGTATTCCCCGCAGTGACGACAAAGCTCACAAGGGAGGGTGAGGTTGACCTGCGGGCGACGAACGACAGCCTTGACCGTCTCGTTAAGGCAGGCGTTTCCGGTGTCATTGTGCTCCCGATGCTCGGCGAAAACGCTTCGATGTCGCTGAAGGATCGTGAGGACATCATCCGCAGTGCTGTCGAAGCGGTAGCCGGTCGTGTTCCGGTGCTCTCCGGGCTTGCAGAAATCACACTCGACAATGCGAAGACCAACGCCAAGCTCTACGAATCCTTCGGCGCCCAGGGCCTAATGGTATTCCCAAGTCTCGGCTACAAGACCGACGATCGTGAAACGGTAGAGTGGTACAAGGGGGTCGCTAGGGCCTCGTCGCTGCCGATCATGATCTACAACAACCCCATCGCCTACGGCGTCGACTGCACAGTCAACGTTCTCAAGCAACTCATCGACACTGCGGAAATCGTCTGCGTTAAGGAAGAAACCGGGGATATTCGTCGCGTCACCGACATGTATGTCGAACTCGGCGACCGCTTCAGCATCTTCTGCGGCGTCGACGATCTTATTGTCGAAAGTTGCGCGCTAGGCGTCACCGGCTGGGTGTCGGGCATGACCAACGTTTGGCCATCCGAATGCGTCGAGCTCTTCAACCTCTGCGCCCAAAACAAATATGAGGAAGCGCGCGCGCTTTACCACATCCTGACGCCGTCCTTCCACCTCGACACCCACGTCAAACTGGTTCAGTACATCAAGCTTGCCGAAAACCTCGTCTACGGCGCCCCGGAATGGACGCGTGCACCACGCTTGCCGCTCGTCGGCGAAGAGCGTGACTTCGTCATATCGACGATTCAGCTAGCTATCGAGACATTGGGCAAGCGGGTGAAAAAGGCCGCCTGATTTAGGATCGGCAGGAAACCGGTGCCGTCATGAACCGATCGAATATATTACAAGGGTTGCTTCGCCTCAGGTTGGGGTATCCGCATTCGTTAGCCCAACGCAACGATCAGCAGCGGGCTGGGGAGGCAAGAAATACTGTTCGCCGGGGCGCGCGACATGCGACAAGACCTGAAACACAACAGTTTGGGGATCATGACGTCCCTCGGGGGACGCTCGTTCGGAAGACAGCAACTGAAGTTCAAAGGTCAAGAGATGGTTCATTCAACGCCGACAACCTTCGCCAGCTCTAAATCGGGCCGCCCCCGAGTAGCTATCGCTGGTTTTCAACACGAAACCAACACGTTTGCCCCGTTCGGCGCCTCCTTTGACGACTTTGTTCGGGCCGACGGCTGGCCTGCTATTACGTTCGGTGCGGCCATTTTCGATGTTTTTCCTGCGATCGAAATTCCCATCGGTGGTTTCATCGGCGCTGCGAAGGATACTTATGAATTGATACCTCTGGTCTGGGCCGCTGCGGAGCCGAGCAGCTTCGTCTCAGATGACGCGTTTGAGCGAATTGCAGGAATGATTTGCGATGGGATCACTGCCGCTGGTGCTCTCGACGCCATCTATCTAGACCTGCATGGCGCGATGGTCGTCGAATCTTACCAGGACGGGGAAGGTGAATTGTTGAGGCGCGTGCGAGAAATCGTCGGCCGAGATATTCCCATCGTGATCAGCTTGGACTTTCATGCCAATGTCACCGAGGCCATGGTCGAGCTATCCGACGGTATTACTATTTTCCGCACTTACCCTCACATAGACATGGCTGATAGTGGCAGGCGCGCCTTCAATTTACTGGAGCAGCGCATTCGCCACGGGAGGCCCTTCATCAAAGCGTTCCGGAAGGCGCCATTCCTGATCCCGCTGCCTGCCCAGTGTACTGATCTAGAGCCATGCCTATCGCTGTATGCTGGGCTGCCGGAACGGGTCAGAGGAGCAGTTCTAAACGCAGACGTCGCGCTGGGCTTTCCGTTGGCTGATATTCGCGAGTGCGGGCCAGCAGTTGTCGCTTATGGGGTCGATGAGGCGGCAGTCGCAAACGCGGCAGATATGCAACTGAACGATATACTGGAGGCTGAAGAAAGATTCCATATGTCGCTTCTGGATGTAAAGGAAGCTGTCGAATATGCTGCTCGCAACGGGCGCAAAGGTTCACTGATTGTCCTTGCCGATGTGCAGGACAACCCTGGCTGTGGAGGAACGTCGGATACCATCGGGCTTCTAAAGGGTATGGTAGAGGGCGGCCTTCGAAATAGTGTGCTTGGCTTGCTTTGGGATCCAGAAGCGGCTGAAACAGCCCACGTTGCGGGTTTGGGCGCTGAACTCGAGGTGCGACTTGGTGGACGCTACGGGTACGATTCGGAACCATATAACGTTAGAGTTCGTGTGGAAGCGCTTTCCGATGGAGTGTTCACGGCTAATGGGGCATGCCTAGGCGGTGTGCAAGTACATCTTGGGCGCATGGCACGCTTGCTCATCCTTGACTCTGGATCGAGCGTACAGGTCGTCGTAGCAAGTGTCCGCTTTCAGTGTCTCGATCAGGATCTGTTTCGCGCGGTTGGGATAGAGCCGAGCAAACAGTCGGTTGTGGCAGTCAAAAGCGCAGTTCACTTCCGTGCCGACTTCGCACCCATCGCTGAAGAGATACTTACGGTGCAGTCCCCTGGAGCGCATTGGTGCCGGAATGACACCCTTGGCTATAAGAACCTGCGCGACGGCGTACGCAGCATGCCGATCTCGATGGCCAGTCAGCGGAGTGAGTTTCAAATTGCCGAGAACCGAGAGTAACAACTTTTGAATCAGGGCAAGCAGAGTAATCGACCATACGGTTACACCTCTCCCTTTATGGGAAGCTTCCGCCGGATAGGCGCGCGGAATCTGATTCGACGCTGCAGGCGACAACGGTGCCAAGCCCGGCCAATCTAGCGAGTGGCTTCACCTTTCGCCTCCGCGGTTCGCTCGCGATTGAGCATTGTCGCTCCGAAGTTCCGCCGGTCATCGGTCATCGGCGCTTTCCGGTAGGGTTGGTTGTTGACGCCAACCGATTTCGGAAGGAACATCAATGACCGACGACATGATGAACCTGTGCACGCTCGTGGAGAAGACCCGGATGCCGATCTCCTGCGGGAGATGATCGGCCTTGCCGCCGAGCGGCTGATGGAAATGGACTTGGGCGCGGCCACCGGCGCCCCCTGTGGCGAGAAGAACCTGTTGCGCACGGCCCAGCGAAACGGCTATCGCGAGCGCCACTGGGAGACGCGCGCCGGCACCGTCGAGCTGCGCATCCCGAAGCTCAGGAAGGGAAGCTACTTCCCGGGTTTACTCGAACCGCGCCGCATGGCCGAGAAGGCGCTAACCGCCGTCATCGAGGAACCTTATGTGCGAGGCCATCTCGACCCGGTCGGTTGACCGCCATGGGAATGGCGGCATCTCCAAGAGCCAGGTCTCTCGGCTATGCGAGGAGATCGATGGCAAGGTGAAGGCTTTCCTCGAGCGGCCGATCGAAGGCGATTGGCAATACCTGTGAATTGACGCCACTTACCCGAAGGTCCGCCGCGGTGGGCCGATCGATCATGCCGTCGGCGTCACGCGGACGGCCGGCGCGAGGTACTGGGCATGGAGATTGGCACGTGGGAGGCGGAGCCGATCGTAACTGCCCGGTTGTTACCGCGGAGATTTCGCTTTGATGCGAGCGATGAGTTCCTGGTCATCGACGAAGGCAGGCGGCGACAATCGGGCGGTTACAGCCGATCTGGACGGAGTTCCTGCGCAAGCTGACCCGTCGCGGCCTGCGCGGCGTCTCGTCGTCTCCGATGCCGATGAAGGCATCAACGCGGCCGCACCAAGATTCCGTCGGCCACACGGCAGCGCTATCGCATCCACTTGATGAGGAACGTACTTGCCCATGGCGGCAATAGCGGCCCGCAGGGCTGTCTTGGCCTCCATCGCCACCGCTTTCGCCAGGATCCAGCAGGCCGCATTAACCGCCGTTTACCATAAATTCACACAACTTCACAACCGCAAATCGCCGACGATGCTACTTTCACGACAGGTCTGAGATTAGGCGCGCCAAAAAGGCTGACGCCGATTTACGCTTCGGACTGAGACACGGCATGCAACTCGGGATCAAAAGCGAATGGCCAAAAGAGCGCTTATCCTGGTTGAAGGCTCGAGGACTGGTCTGTTATACATCCAGGCAGCCCAGCGTCTTGGACTTCATCCTATTACCCTGTCGGCTGATCCAGCTCAGTACGACTATATTGTGACGGAAGAGGCTGAGGCAATCCGTGTCGATACAGACGATCTCGATGCCTTGATCGATGAATGTTCCCGGCTGCGTGCGACTTATGGCATTGCTGGCATTACGTGCGCCAAAGAGTCGGTCTATGCGACAGTTGGCAAGCTCTGCCGCCATTTCGATCTACCGGGACCAGACCCTACATCGATAGAACAATGTTGCGATAAATTCACCCAACGTCAGCTCCTCGCGGAGGCTGGCATTCAAGTGCCGTCCTATCGCTTGGCAACGAATGCGGCGGACATAGAAAGCTCTGCCGCTGAAATTGGGCTGCCGGTAATTCTTAAGCCAGCCGTAGGAGTCGGCAGCAGCGGTGTCCGATTATGCCGGAACGTCGATGAGTTGGCCGAACACGCAACCTATCTGTTGGGCGGGAAGCACATATGGCGATCTTCGCCGCGGATACTGATCGAAGAGTTCGCCCAAGGCCCCTACTATAGCGCCGATATAATGGGTGATGAGGTCATCGGAATTTACGCTGGGGAGTTCGGCCCCCACCCGCATTTCGTCTTTCGTGAATTCACCCTACCGGCCCCTCTGACTGATGACGAGCACGAGCGTATAGCCCGCGTTTCGCTGAGCTGCTTGCGAGCTCTCGGCCTTGGATGGGGGCCAACGTGCATTGAATTCCGGTGGACGAAGCTTGGCCCAGTCGTCATTGAAGTCAATCCGCGTCTTGGTGGCGCGCCCGGTCCTCAACTGGTTCAGCTGACTTACGGGCTCGATCTGGTCACCGAGCACATCAAGCTTGTCATCGGCAACGAATGGGATTTGCGCAGAAGGCATTCTCAGATTGCGGCTGCGCGAATCCTAGTTCCGGATCGCGATGGCACCCTCGATCGGATCGACGGCGACAGTCGGGCGGCTGCTATACCAGGCGTCGCCGAGGTCGAATTCTATATTGGGCCCAAGACGTCGATCGTCAGGAAAGGCGATCACCGGGACTGGATCGGACATGTTATCGCCGCCTCAAGCAGCCGGGCTCGTACCGAAGCGATACTTCAGCGTGCCGTCGATTTAATTGATTGGTCGATCACACCATTTCCGATCCCCGGCGAACAGGAACAGTGTGCGGCCCCTCAACTCTCCGCACCAGCGCAGGTGGCACTAGATAAGAGGTGATCGTCGCGAATATTGATCTAATTGAAAGCACAAGAGAGACGTGCGGCCCTTGTCGACAAGCCTTCGCCGCGCGCTGCCCAGCCATGGGTGCGTGTCTAGGTCAGCAGAGAAGATGGCCTTGGTGGCAATGGGCCCGAGTCCGCTTGATACAACATGAAACCAGGTCGCCGCTCATTCACACGTCAAACAATGTGACAGCACCATTCGTAGTGCACGCACGAAGACGGACTAAGGTTTGGCAACTCCCATGAAGTCGAAAGCAAAATTTCCAATCAGACGACAAAGTTTACCTGAAATGCTCGCTGAGGCTTTGCGAGAGCGCATTCTTAGCGGCGAAATCGGGGACGGCGACTCCCTCGTGCAGGATACTATCGCAGAACAGTATGAGGTGAGCCGAGTGCCAGTTCGCGAGGCGCTCCGACAATTGGAGGCGCAAGGACTGGTCTCCCGCAGAACGCATAAGGGCGCAGTCGCCATTTCAACGAAGCGCGAGACAGTCATCGAACTGCTAAAGCTCAGGATTCTTTTAGAGTGCGACATTCTAACACATGCACTTTCACTTCATAAGAAACCAGACCTATCGGCCGCCGAGGGTATTCTGGATAAACTTGAGGAAACTTGCCAGGACAATCCTAAACGCGGAGATTTGAATTGGAAGTTCCACAAATGCCTATACATTCCTTCTAACCGTACAGAAACATTATCGATTGTTGAGAAAATGCACCTACGCACTGGTCACCTCGTTCGAGTACCGCTTGTAGCGTCTGGTCGAATTCATGCTGCTGATAAGGAGCATCGCGAGCTTCTAAGGCTATGCGCTGAGCGCAATTCGGCCGCAATAGACTATCTTCGTCGTCATATATGTAGTATTATCGAGTCGTTTCCCTGAAATCGCTTTTATAAGGTGTACGTGTCTATTTCCCAGCGGGGCGATGGATTTAAGCAAGGCTTGGGCGAACATCGTCACCATGACGCCGGTGCTCTTCGAGCGAAGTCGGAGAACCTGGCCGCACTCGATTCGAGTAGAATGCGGCGGTTTGTTGCCTGCAGGAATGCACTGTTCTCGGATCAAACTGGGGTGGCGACGGTTTCTCCCTAATTTGAAGGATACGATTGCAAGCCGCTGCGCCTGCGGCAGGAAGGGAAGGGCAGCGGCAACCCCCGCCGGCTATTGCGCTGGCGGAAACGAGTGCGTCGTCGTCCAGAAGGACGCCATTCTGCATCAATGCCTGCTGCACTGCCTCGGTCACCAGGCCGGCCAAGGTCTCTTGCGAAATTCCTTCAGGCGGGTTCTGAAATCTGGTCATACATCTGTCTTGCGCGCCGCGCTCCCATCCCCAGTCGCGGCGGTTTCTAAACGGCTATAACGAACAGCTGCAATCGCAATGGCAACAGACGCAGCGACTGGACGATTGCTGTCTTGCATTTGACAGCCCAACTGCTGGGGCAATCCGAAATGTTGACGTTCATGACCTGCCTTTCTTGCTGTGCCACGGAAGGAGTGCCACTCCTTTGGCCTTCAGCAGAGCGCTGCTCGCGATGCCGAGCAGCCCGATGACAATGCCGACGGTGATCCGGTATAGTTCTGCAGCTGTAGCATTCACAGGTGTAGCAGCCTATTCCGAACTGGCTGAGGTCTGTCGGCAGTGACCAATCAGAACCAGAAGGTGACCATTCCTTGCAGGGGCTGTCGAATGCCTTTGAGACCTAAATGCTCGCTGCAAAAGTAGTTCAGGCGCTCGCCTTTTGGGGTTGGCTGAACGTATTGTCAGGGCGGGGCAGACCGAAATGGTCTCGTAGCGTTGCCCCGTCATAGTCGTGCCGGAAAGTCCGCGCCTGCGCAAGATCGGCACCACTTCGTCGGCGAAGACGTCGAACCCGCGCTGCAGATAGGGCGGCATGATATTGAAGCCGTCCGCGGCACCGTTGTCGAACGATTGCGGGATGTTGTCGGCGATCTGTTCGGGCGTCCCGGCCTGGACCCAATGCCCGCGCCCCGGCGAGGCGGTGGAGCAACTGGCGGATGGTTGGATTCTCCCGCTCGATAATGTCGAGTACGACCTGGAAGCGACTGCTCGCACCGCGCTCGCCTTCGACACTGATGAGCTCGCGCGAAAATGGCCCGTCCAGATCTTAGCTGGAAAGGTCGGCATCTACGATGCGGGGTAGCGGGTGAAGAGAATATTCCGGCTGCGTCACGCCGCAGGTAAGCATGCACGACGCCATTGCTCACCCCGAGCGTGCGCGCGATGGCGCGCTCGGTCAGGCCCTAGACATGCCTTAGACGTAAAGCTTCTCTGATCCGGGCATCGACAATCTCTGGGTTGGCATCAGGCTTCCTCGTTTCGAACGAGGCATCCTGCAGACTGGCTGAGTTGTCGGCCGAAGCGTCCAGCACCTTCGAAAAGCTGCTCACCATCGTCTGAAATCGCTGCTCACGATCCCGCGAAATCGTTGCTCATGATCTCGTGAAATCCGTGCTCACGATTGTCTGAAATACGCAATCGAATCGAGAAGAGGGTCACTTCCGGCCCGTCGCGGCTCTGCCGCGAAAACAGGTGTCCGACCACCCAGTCCTCTCCGCAGCTGATCTAGCGCAGGGCGTTCATGAGCCGCGTATCCCAAGAGTGGCTGCGTGCACGACGCAGGGAGATCATTTATGAAAATCCTATTCAGTACGATGGCTGTCCCCTTGCTGGCAGCCACCGCTTTTGCTGCGGATTCGATCCCCGCAGACCTCAGAGAAACGGCACTGGCCACCTTCAGGGCTTTGCCATCCACCACGCCGGCAGTCGCCAACAACCCGATCACCCCGGAAAAGATCGCTCTCGGCAAGGCACTGTTCTTCGATCCACGCGTTTCTGCGTCAGGTGTCTTGTCGTGCAACTCGTGCCACAACCTGGCCACCGGCGGCGACGACAATCACGAAACCTCGATCGGCCATGGTTGGCAGAAGGGACCGCGCAACGCGCCGACTGTACTGAACGCTGTCTTCAACATCGCCCAGTTCTGGGACGGTCGTGCCGAAGACCTGAAGGCTCAGGCGAAGGGCCCGGTCCAAGCCGGGATCGAAATGGCCAATACACCGGGCCAAGTCATCGCCACGCTCAAGTCGATGCCGCAATATGTCGAGTGGTTCGATGCAGCTTTTCCGGCTGAGGCCGATCGGGTCACCTTCGACAACCTCGCCAAGGCAATCGAAGCCTTCGAGGCGACACTGGTCACGCCGGCCCCCTTCGACAGCTTCCTCAATGGCGATGACGCCGCCATGACTTCCGAACAGAAACAGGGCCTGGCGCTTTTCATGGACAAAGGCTGCTCGTCCTGCCATGGCGGCATCAACGTTGGTGGGGAAGCCTATTACCCATTCGGCCTCGTGGAACAGCCCAGCGCCGAGGTCCTGCCGGAAAAAGACAAGGGCCGATTTGCGGTCACCAATGCAGCCGACGATTCCTATGTTTTCCGCGTGGCGCCGCTGCGCAACGTTGCACTCACCGCGCCATACTTTCATTCGGGCAAGGTTTGGGATCTGAAACAGGCCGTTGCCATCATGGGAACCACCCAGCTTGGCGTGGTACTGGCGGACGAAGAAGTCGACCTGCTTGTTGCCTTCCTCAACTCGCTGACCGGAAAGGCAGCCGAGGTCGCCTATCCCATCTTACCCGCCGAAACGGCGACAACACCCCGGCCTATAACGCAGATCTTAGGAAAATAAACGGCCAGCTGACTGCGGAACATCGCAATTGACAATGTTTGCGACTTTTACTAGACGAGACGATTCGCGACGTCCATGAGAACGCAAATGGCTCGTTTCCAAAGTGCAGACACTGCTTCCGTCACCAGCTCGTTGCGATGGAATCATGTTTGGGATCTGGCGTGCGACATGCCAAGGAAGGCGTCTGACGCATGAGGCTCGCGCGCTGTCGATACCGCGCGGCGGCCGGCCATCGCGCTGGCGGCCGAATTGCCGTGCGCCGAAGTGATCGGCCCCCTTAGTGCGAAGGGGCAGCCACTCCGTCCTCCATGTCCAGCGATTCTTCGACTGCTTCCGGATTCCGGGCGATGGTCCAAAGGAGGGTATTCGCCGCTGCATCCGGTTTCGAGCGACCTTGCTCCCAGTTTCGAAGCGTTGCCAGATCGAGGCCATACCTCACGGAGAATGCCTCCTGAGAGAGCTTCGTGCGATCCCGGACTTCGCGAACACTTATCGGCCGCGGCGCATGAACCTTCGCGATCACGCCTGCGGACGACAGTTCATTCTTCAGTGCCAATAGGTCGTCGACGCAAGGAACCGTCACGAACGCCTTGCCGTGATCGACCATCTCCGTGAGTATCGCGTGGGCCGTCCTGAGCGGCAGCTGTCTCTTAACGAGAATCCGGGTGGCCTCAGGAGTATTCGCGCCGTGAAGAAAACTGAGGCTCAGTCGGACGGGAGAGCCTGACGACACCGGGACGACGTCCCGGGTTCGCACCCGTTGTCCGTACCGCTCCATGAATTTCGATTTAGTCGACATTAAGCTTCTCCGCGATCACTCGACCGAGCTTGCGCGATTTGGACCATCCCCACTGGAGGCATCGCGATAAAAGTTCGCCAAACAACGCTAAGGGAGAACAAGCAGTGATCTGATTTCGTTCGACGCTCGTTTTCGAGAGCCGTTCTGGGTCGTTCGCAATCAACTGTGTAGGCCAGCGGAGCGAGCAAGGAGCGCCAGATCCGGACAGGGCTGAGTGGGTGTTTCTCCGAAAGGGGGGCCATGCCCTAAGGGACACGAGATATTGTGGACTCGTCGATCCGCGCGGTTTCGATTCGCGCTCCCGGGCACAACGCTTGGATAAGTCCCATCAGATGCTCTCCGGTGGCCGTCATCTGTTTAGCTGACATTGGGCCGAGGGCTTCCAGCACGAGCCACATGGCGCGGGTATCGACCGTGACCATGGTGCGCCGCCCCTGCCGCCAGTTCCAGCGGCGGCACGTGACACCGGCATCATCGCACCAGATGACTTCGCCCGGTTCGGGATGCTCGGTTACCATTTCACCTTGCTGGATCGTGTCGAATGGCTCCGCTCCCTTCGCAATTAAAAGTCTCGGGACCCCCTGGTAAAGATCGAGATCCTCCCCGCCAATCGGAACGCCATACAACACGCTGACGGCATTGTAGGCATCAACCAGTGGGGATATCCGCGGGAGAGAGCCATCTTTCCGCACCCGCTTGAGAAGCGCGGCGGCCGAGCACGGCGTTCGATTGGCCTTTGTGCCGAAAGCCTCGTAGGCAACGGCCCACGCCGCAAGATGCGCGTCCCTTTGGGCGTCATCGCGAAGCGCCGCCTGTTCCGCCGCCGCAATCGTGTCGTTCAACGCCTGTGCATCCGGCACGTCGATTTCAGCGTTCCGCACCACAATGCTGATCAGATGAAAATCCGGGTAGCGGGCCTTGATCTCGGGGGCAATCAATGGCGTGAAAGACATGGGATGCTCTTTTCTCATGGGGAGGCTTTGCGCTGCGGGTCGTTCGGGAAATGTTTGAAGAAAGGTGCTTGTCGAGAGTCCAGATCTTCTGGCATCGGCATGGTGCATGCCGCACCATGCGCTGGATAATTCCATCATTCGGCCGTGGACAAGGCCTGGTAGAGATCGTCGATTATGTCTTGCGGGTGCTCGAGCCCGTCTCGGCCGGCAACAAGCTACGCCTCCGCCAGATCCTCCATTTCATAGGAGGCAGCGGGCGCGATATGGATGTGAAGCAGCTTTCCTTGCCGGGTCATGCATCGCTCTCGGAAATTCGTCTCGCACGAAAAATCTGCCGCCAAACTGGCCTGATCAACAGCACCAGTTGCGTGGCGTTTTCCCAGTCCAGTTGGCTTTGCAAAACGAAATGCGGTTCAGCCCAAGGGTCGGTTTCCTCGCCAGCACGCCACGTCCCCGCCGTTTTAGCCACCGTGTCCCGGCAACGCGTCTTGCACCTGCTTGACAACCGCTCGCAGGATCTCAACGCCCTTCTCGATCTGCCGAATGCTCAAGGCGGCATAGCCCATGACAAGCCCCATGCGATCGATGTGGCCTTCGTCCGACTGCCGCTCGTAAAGGGGCGAGATCAGGTGCAGCCCCAGGCCCGCGCCTCGGGCGGCTTCGACCAGGGTCGTTTCCCGCGATCGCGGCAGTTCGTCGAACCAAACGACGACGTGCAGACCGGCCTCTGCTCCCTGGACCGCGATGCGATCTCCGAAGCTGCGCCGCAAGGCGCCCAACAACGTCCCCCGACGCTCGCCGTTCAGCCTGCGCACGCGCCGCACATGGCTTTCGTAGCCGCCACTCTCGATCAAAGAGGCCAGAGCCTCCTGTTCAGCCACCGGCGAATGCCGGTCCGCGAATTGTTTGGCGGTAGCGAAGACCTCCTGCAATTCCGTCGGGACGACGAGATAGCCGATACGCAGCATCGGCGAGAGCGTTTTGGAGATCGTGCCGAGGTAGATGACAGCCCCGTGGTCCTCAAGACTGTGCAGCGGAGGGACCGGATTGATGTCGTAGCGATATTCGCTGTCGTAGTCGTCCTCGATCACATAGGCGTTGTTGTGCCGCGCCCATTCCAGAAGCTGATGGCGGCGCGCGATCGGCATGACGCCGCCCAGCGGAAACTGATGCGATGGCGTGACATAGGCCAGTCGCGCCCCGATCCCCGCCAGCAACTCCGTCTTCATCCCGTCCTCGTCGACGGTGACGGGGATGGGCAAGGCACCCGTACTGGCAAAGACCTGACGCGCCATCCTGTAGCACGGGTCCTCGATGACGAAGCGGTCGGCGCGATCGAGAAGCAGGCGAGCGCACAGATCGAGGCCCTGCTGCGAACCGTTGACGATGATGATCTGCTCGAGGTCGCAGCTCAGGGTTCGGGCGCGCCAGAGATAGCCCTGGAGCGCCTGGCGCAGCCGGCGCGAGCCGCGAGGATCGTCATAGGCAAGACGCAACGGGCGCTGCCCCATCGCCTCGTTCATCGCACGTTTCCAGACCAATGCGGGGAAGTCTGACGGCGCCAGGTCGCCATAGCGGAAATCGACCTTCAGCCCAGTCGGCAGATAATCCGGCCAGGGCGGCGTGACGCGCAGTCGTTCGCCATAGGCGGACAGATGAACCGGGCCGACTCGTTTCGCGACAGTGCGGCTCGTCTCAGGACCGATCAGCGAAGATGCAACGCGGGGTCGTGCGCCTTGACGGACGTCGATGAAACCTTCCGCAGCCAGTTGCTCATAGGCGACCGTCACCGTCGTTCGCGAAACCCCAAGGTCATTTGCGAGGCCTCGGGAGGACGGCAGCTGACTGCCGGTTTCGTAGACACTTCCGAGGATCTGCTCGCGAAGAGCCTCGTAGATCTGGCGTGCACCCATCGCGTGCGAGCGACCTGCAGAACCGGCACTTGAAGACTGGACCATTTCATTCATCGCCAACTGGATATTTCACATTGGCCAGTTTGCCGTCAAATCTTTCGGAAACCCAAGAAAGATCTTAGAGGCCGAATGACCCGTTCCTATCAATCCGAAACCGATGCTCTCACGCGGTCGCTCAACGACACCGGTCCCGGATTTGCCACTCGGGCGATCCATCATGGCTACGATCCGGCCGGCTTTTCCGATGCCGTTCAGCCGCCAGTCTTCTTGACCTCGACCTATGGATTCGAAAGCGTGGCAGCGAACGAGGCCGCCGCCGCCCTTGGCGGAAGGCTCTATGCGCGCGAATACAATCCCACGACGGAGATCCTCGAGCAACGGCTCGCCAATCTGGAAGGAGCCGAGGCAGGTTTGGTCGTTGCCTCTGGGATGGCGGCTTTCGGCACACTGATCTTGTCGCTCCTGTCCCAAGGGGATGAACTCATCGTCCACAAGACACTTTATGCGAACACGCTTGCCATGGTCGAACAGGCGGTCCCCCGCTTCGGCATCAAGGTCGTCGCGGTCGACCTGTCCGATCCTCACAATCTCGATGCCGCGATCACCGAGCGGACCCGGCTTGTTTTCTTCGAGACGCCGGTGAATCCGCTGAGCCGCATCTGCGACATCGCTGCCATTGCCGAGCGCGCCCACGCGCGCGGTGTAAAGGTTGCAGTCGACAGCACCTTCGCCTCCCCCGCGCTCCAGCGGCCGCTCGAACATGGGGCAGACCTCGTGCTCCACTCGCTGACCAAATACATCAATGGGCACGGCGATGCCCTTGGCGGGGCGATTCTCGGCGACGCGCAAACGCTCCGCACGCTGCACGAAACGGGCCTGCGCTACATCACCGGCGCAGCGCTCTCGCCCATGTCAGCCTTCCTGATCCTGCGCGGTCTGAAGACGCTCACGCTGCGCATGGAACGGCACAGCGCCACTGCCCTTGCGGTGGCTCAGGCGCTCCAGGCGCACCCGGCGGTGGCATGGGTGAGTTATCCCTTCCTCGACTCGCACCCTGATCAGGTGACGGCGCGAAAGCAGATGTCCCAAGGGTCGGGCATGTTGGCCTTTGGCCTCCACGCTGGGTTCGAGGGCGCGCGGCGGATGATGGACCGGCTCAACCTGATCACCCGGGCTGTCAGCCTCGGCGATGCCGACAGTCTCATCTATCATCCGGCAAGCCTGACCCGTGCTCGTCAGCCGATCCGCAAGGATGCGCATCTGGCCGATGGAGTCGGCGAGGACCTCATGCGTCTCTCGGTGGGTCTTGAAGACGCCGATGACCTAATCGCCGACCTGCGGCGGGCTCTGGACGCCTTGTGATGACTTGTCGTCCGGCCAGTCCTGCGCTCACGCACAAACCTGGAGCCTTGCCATGGCATTCCTGAGCGGCCTTTCCGCGTTTCCCATCACGCCGACCGATCGTGACGGCCGTGTCGATACCGTTGCTCTGCGCAAGCTGATTGCCAGGCTTTGCGCCGCTCAGGTCGATTCCATCGGTCTTCTCGGCAGCACCGGCACATACATGTATCTGTCGCGCGAGGAACGGGGACGGGCGCTCGCCGAGACCTTAAACGAAACCGCAGGGCGAATGCCGGTCGTGGTGGGTGTGGGCGCGCTGCGCACCGACGAAGCAGTGAGGTTCGCGCAGGACGCCAAGGCCCTTGGAGCTGCCGCGGGGCTGCTTGCGGCCGCCTCCTACACCCCGCTCACTGAGGACGAGGTGTTCGAACATTTCTCGACGGTGGCGTGCGAGAGCGGCCTGCCGATTGTCGTCTACGACAATCCAGGAACGACGCATTTCCATTTCACCCCAGCACTCGTCAGCCGCCTGGCAAAGGTGGGTGGGATTGTCGCTATCAAGAATCCGACAGACAAGGGCGATGCGATCAAGAGCCATCTGGCCGACCAGAGGCGCACTGTGCCGGAAGGGTTCTCAATCGGCTACAGCGGCGACTGGAACGCCGCAGAGGCCATGATCGCTGGCGCTGACACATGGTACAGCGTCCTCGCGGGCATCCTGCCCGAGGTCTGCACAAAGATCGTCACGGCGGCGCAGCAGGGCGATGCGGCCGAAGCGCGACGGATCGATGCCACGCTTGCGCCGCTCTGGAGCCTCTTCATGGAGTTCTCGAGCCTTCGCGTCGTCTATGCACTTGCCGAATTGCTCGACATTTGCCGTGCCGACCCCCCGCGTCCCATCCTGCCTCTGCCCTCAGCAGCGAAGCGCCAGATCGCCGCCGCGTTGGAACGCTTGCCATCGGATGCCAGCCGGTGAACAGCGAACCCGGCGGCCAGTGAAAGGAACTGTCATGTATGTACCCGTTCATTTCGATGAACCGAGCCGAGAAGTCCTTTGCGAACTGATCGAGAAGAGCGCACTTGGCATGCTGATAACCCATGGCCGGAGCGGTCTCGACGCCAATCACATCCCCTTCGAACTCGACACGTCACAGGGAGAAAACGGTACCCTTTACTCCTGCGCGATTAGTACACGTGCCGAAGGAAAGTGCACTTTCTCGCTCGAGTGACTTATTTCAAAGGATGTGATCGCGTTTTGGCACATTCACGGCCCACATGCGGCAGCCGATAACTCACCACATGGTGAGCAACCAGGAAACCCTCCGGCCTACACTTTCTCCCGGAGCGCGCGTGCTGCAGCAACCATGTTCATGAGGGCAGGGTGGACCTCCTCCCATTTGCGTGTTTTGAGGCCACAGTCCGGGTTTACCCACAGTTGGGCATCCGACAGTCGCTCGCGGGCAAGCATGACGAGATCCGAAATCTCGCCGACTTCCGGGACGCGTGGTGAGTGAATGTCATAGACTCCGGGACCGATTTCGTTCGGATATTTGGAGCTCGTGAAAGCGTCCAGCAGCTCCATTTTCGAGCGCGACGTCTCAATCGAAATGACATCCGCATCCATTTCAGCGATCGCGTCGATGATCTCGTTGAACTCCGAGTAGCACATGTGGGTATGGATTTGAGTCGCGTCCTTTACACCCGTTGAAGCGATCCGGAAGCATTCGACAGCCCAGTCGAGATAGTCTTTCCAGTCAGACTGGCGCAGTGGCAATCCTTCGCGAAACGCGGCCTCATCGATCTGGATCATCCTTGCGCCGGACCATTCGAGATCCGTCACCTCGTCGCGGATGGCGAGCGCGATCTGGCGGCATGCTTCGGAGCGGGGTACGTCGTCGCGAACAAAAGACCAGTTGAGAATGGTCACCGGGCCTGTGAGCATTCCCTTCACAGGGTTTTCCGTAAGCGACTGGGCGAATTGCCACCAGCGCAGCGTCATCGGCTTGGGCCTCGATACATCGCCGAAGATGATGGGGGGGCGCACGTAACGCGACCCATAGCTCTGCACCCAGGCATGCTGGGTGAAGGCGAAGCCGGACAGCTGCTCGCCGAAATGCTGTACCATGTCGTTTCGTTCGAACTCACCGTGCACCAGCACGTCCAGCCCGATCTCTTCCTGCCAGCGAATTGCAGCCTCGATCTCCTTCTTCAGGAAGGTCTCGTAGTCGACATAGCTCAGCTGGCCCTTCGCATGAGCGGCCCGCGCCCTGCGTACCTGCGGCGTCTGCGGGAAGGACCCGATGGTCGTCGTCGGGAACGGCGGCAGCCCGAGCGTGCCGGCCTGGACTCTGGAGCGCTCGGCAAAAGCGCTCTCTCGTCGCTTCATGCTGTCGTCAATGCTGGCGATCCGCCCCTCAACAAGCGGGTCATGGATCTTCGTGGACGTCAGGCGAGTGGCGGCAGCCTCGGCAGACGCTTTCAACGCGCCTGCCACCGCATCCCTGCCTTGGGACAAGGCCCGGGCAAGCAACACCAACTCGTCGGTCTTCTGGGCCGCGAAGGCGAGCCACGACCTGATGTCCGCGTCGAGTTCCGTCTCCATGCGCAGGTCGATCGGCACATGCAGCATCGAGCAAGAAGGCGCGATCTCGACGCGGTCCAAGGGCCAGCCGGCGACGATCGGTTTGATGCGGTCGAGAATGGCGGGCAGGTTCGCACGCCAGACGTTGCGGCCATCGATCAAGCCAAGCGAGAGCACCAGATCCTTCGGTGCGAGCCGACCCACCGTTTCCAGCTGCTCGGGAGCGCGCACGAGATCAATATGCAGCCCGGCCAGGGGCAGAGAAACCGCGGTTTCGAGATTGTCTCCCAGCGGCCCGAAATACGTAGCCAGCATGATTTTCAACTCGGGCGCGGCTTTTGACAGCTGGCCATAGGCGAATTCGAACGCAGCTCGTTCGTTCGGGTTCAGATCGAGGACAAGCGCTGGCTCATCGATCTGCACCCAGTCGGCTCCCGACAGCTTCAGCCTCTGCAGGAGTTGCTCGTAGACGGGCAGCAGCCTCGGCAGGAGCGCGATGGGATCGAAGCCTTCGGCAGGCGATTTCGCCAGCTTGAGGAAGGTGATCGGTCCAAGGATGACTGGGCGTGTGTGAATGCCGAGAGCTTTAGCCTCGAGGAAGTTGTCGACCGGTTTCGTCGACGAGAGGGCGAACGTCTGATCATCGTCGAGTTCCGGCACAATGTAGTGATAGTTGGTGTCAAACCACTTGGTCATTTCCATCGCGGTTACATCAGGCCGATGAGCCGCCTGCTGGTGACCAGCGTGTCGACAATCCTCCGTCTGACCCTGGTTGCCGCGCGCCATTGCGAAGTAGATGTCAAGTGGGACCTCGCCGCTATTCCAGCCGTAACGGGATGGAACGGCGCCGACCATGGCTGCGGTGTCGAGCACATGGTCGTATAGCGAGAAGTCGTTCGACGGGATTTTCGACACGCCGCGATCGTGCTGCTCCTCCCAGCTAGCGGCACGGAGCGCCTTCGCCGTCGTGAGAAGGTCGGCGGCGGAAGATTTTCCGGACCAGTAACTTTCAAGCGCGAATTTCAATTCTCGCCGACGACCGAAGCGCGGCACGCCGAGCGTTGCTACAGGAATTTGATGAAAGACAGTCATGCCATACCCCGATGGTTGGGGCGTCGGTGACAAGGAAGGCGCTAGCAGGCCGGCACGAACGCCAGGCTGCAGCGGCCACCGAGACACCCCGCCCGTGGACGTAATTCGCCGTGGCAGGTCTCCTGGCTCGCGGGGTCATAGCCTCTACCCGTCTTCCCAAGGCTATTCGCCTCAGTGACATGAGTGGGGTTGGCTCGCCGCTAACAGTTGCGGGGGCAGCGCCGGCTTCGCACCGGCTTCCCTCTTAGCTCCGCTGCGGCAGCGCCGTACGGAGAACCACGACGCGGGAGACAATTACAGCAGTTCGCTTCTTTGTCAACGCCGCATAAAGAAATGTTTATGTCGTTATGTTAAATTTCCATTGGCATGTTCCAAAGGTCGCCTCGAAAGCGAAAACTGTGGAAGCCTTGAGCGGCCGGTAAATCAAAGCAATGACGCACGGCGCCCTTGTCCAGGAGGATAGGAGTTCGTCGGCTGCCGGCAGCAAACATACCGGCAAGCGCCGTGGTGCTGCTTAGCGCATCATGCGAACCACCTCGGCGTCGAACTTCGGCTCCGAGGTTCCGACCGCTTCGTTGGTGATCTGCTCGCGACCATATTCGGCTCAATGGCGAGGCTGTTCCCCATGTGGAAGCTGTTGGCCGTGATGCCCTCGGTGATATGACACAACGATTTCGGGGGGAGCACACCGAGGCCAGGCGCAGCGGCGTGTTGCGAAGTGATCGAGGCCAATGTCTCGAACTGCTTGTTCGCAGCCCACGGGCTCAAGGTAACCCGGCTCAAACCACGGGGCCAGCTCAAGTCCTGTCCAAATGAGGCCTGAGCGGCAAATCGTCGTGCACGCGCACGGTTTGGCGTTCGATCTTGTGATGCGTGTTGGGCGGACAATCGCCACGGTGCAGCGCGCAGAAGCGGTCCCCAATTGGGAAGCCGAGGGCGGTGAGGGCAAGCCAGCGCCACAGGCGGAAGGGGACTTGGACCTGTTTGCCCTGCTGGACCACAAGTTCGCGACACAGGGCCTCAAGGAGAAGACCAAGAGTGATTATGCGCGGGACCTCGCCGAATTCATCAAAAGCAGCGGGCAGTCAAAGTTCGGCGCCGATTGACATGGAGATAGCCATCGCGGCGGACCGCCCAGGCGGACCGCAAGCCGGAATACAACCGGGTGCAGGCGGCCAAGCTCGTCCACAAGATGGCGTCGGACACACACCGGCGATGGGAGAGCGGACCGTGGAGTGCAGGAACTTCACGCCTATCCACGCTCCCGTGGACGTGTCCTGCGGCACATCGGCAGCGATATTGAGGAGGCAGTTGAGCTTCTGGTCGAGCACACTTACCTGCCACTACCTACGCTTAACGTCATCTCGTACTGAAAACGCACCACGCAAGGTCGAGATGTAACATGCGCCCTTCGTGGATGGTTCTAAGCTTCCTCGGGCGCGGTCAATCTGTGATAACGGTCGCTTGGAACCTCCATCACCACGACGCGATCAAGGTTGGCGTATCGCGCTCGGTAGTAACCTTCTTCCTCCACTTCGGCGAAACTACACTGGGGAACGTCAAAGGTCGCAGCTTCCAATCCGAAGAAAGTCGTAGCGGTTTCTTCATCCAAGAAGTTCCACTCATCTTCTCCGTCGTCATATGTGACGCGAACATAGGAGGCCATGCGCACGGCTTCCTGATCACCCATCTCTGCGATGATGGCATCGCATTCTTTCTTCAGCTTTCCTGAAACCTCACCCTTATCCCAGTCATCCAAAGCCCGATAGATTTCTGGATGATAATACTCTGGCATCTCCTCTACATCGTCACCGATAAGCTCAATGGTGCGGACATATTGCGGATTTATCAAGAGTATTTTGTTGTCAAGGCTCCAACAATACAGCCATGGCCTGCTTGTGTTATTTCTACGAAGATTATGAAGTTCCTTCAACTGACGTAAAATCGATTCACGCGCCTTTTCATCGATAGGATATTGGCGGCTGCCAACAGTCGTCTTGATTCTGAGCGTGCCGTATCGCGTTTCGGCATCGGCAATTGCAAACGGGCTCGTGCGCCACTCCTCGACATCAATCTTCCAGCCCAGCAGCTCCTCGACCGTGCATTTCAACGTGAGACAAAGGTCCTTGATCTGCTCGACGTTCAACTGCGTTTTGCCTGTTTCCCAACGGGCCACAGTCTGTTGCGTCGTTGCCATCTGCTCTGCCAAATCTTTTTGAGTCATGCCCAGTCGAACCCTAAGCTCTTTCATGTTCATAACTCGCCTCGCGTGTTCAACACACGCATCGTGGATGAATTAATCTAACACGTCAAGCGTGTTCAAAAATCGCAGCATGTGTTTTTAGGGCGTCTTCGAGGCTCCGGCAGCCGTTCGTGACCACTTGCACAAGACACAGGGCTGGTACACAGCACGAATGGGCGATCAAAAATTACTGCTGCGATGCTCGTCATCAGCCAAGCTGCCGCCGCACCTTCCACTAGGGTGCCAAGGTTCGAAATGAGTGCAGCCGACCATAGCGAACGGAAGGTCTTGTGCTCAAAAGGAACGAGTGAAGATGTTCTCTTCGCCATTGTGGGAAGCCTCGGGATTGACGCGGGGCTGGATTTGTTTCGCCTCACTCAACCATGGCCTCGCCGTACAAGCCAAGCTGCCACAGTGCGCGCCTGCTAACCCAGAAAACTTGGCGGCCTTACAGGGATGCGCAGGACGTGCGAAGCCGCTCAAATCTCCCCAGATGGTCAGCCATCGAAGACCGGCATCACTTGCCCGTTGAGCGGCTATACGATAATGCTCCGCGCTAAGCAGGAAGCGCCAAAAAATTCGAGCGGCGACTTCATTCTCCTATTCAGGAAGGAACTATGAGGCGGCAGACGCGACCATTCACCGTGGAAATCAAACAAAAGCGCAATTATCAAAAATCCGCACGTTCCATCTGGGGCAATTTCGACATCGCCGCGGCGATGGCCGAGACAACAAAGGAAGTCGAGCCGTTAAATCGTCAGCTTGTTGACTCTACTGTAGTGGCCCTTGATGCTGAACCTTTGCACAAACCGCGAGTGGAGCATTTCATGGCCAATCCCCTGAAAACTGAGTCAGCAGTAGTTTATAGCGAACCAGCAGACAAAGCGGAAACGCCAAAACCGAAGACGAGAGCCCGGCGGTCGAGGAAGCCAGAAGCTGAGGCGAGCGCGCCTGCCCGCAAGAACGGCGCCAAGCCGATATCCGCGACCACTGAAGCACCGCCGTCAGCGCGAACAGGCCGAAAGAGCTACTCCGCGAAGGATCGTGCCCAGAAGCTGGCGCAGATCGAAACCTCGATCGGCGGCGGCGCTACTCTCAAGAGCGCGGTGAAGCAAGCCGGCATCTCGGAACAGACATATTATCTTTGGAAGAAGTCGGCGGCGCCTGCGGCGGACAGTGACGGGCTGAAGGATCTCGTCGCGCTCGAGGAAGAAAACAAGCGGCTAAAGAGCCTGCTTGCCGATCGTCTCCGCAAGGAGAATGCAGAACTGAAGAAAAGGCTCGGGCTGGATTAAGGAGGGTGGGCAGCTGGTTCTTGGCTCGCCACCTACAGCAATCCCGCCTGCTCGGCCTCTCGGCGCAGATTTTGCCGTGGCCTTGGGCCGATTTGCTGGATGACCAGCCCGGCTGCCAGCGAGCCGAGATCGCCGCAATCCTTGAGGCTGCGGCCTTGCGTGTAGCCGTAGAGGAAGCCGGCGGCGTAGAGGTCGCCGGCGCCGGTGGTGTCGACCAGCTCGCGGATCCTGGTGGCATTGATGGTCACGGTCTCGTCGCCGCGCACGATCACCGAGCCCTTTTCCGAGCGGGTGACGGCGGCGATCTTGCAATCCTTGCGGATCTGGGCCAACGCCTCGTCGAATGACGCGGTCTGGTAGAGCGACTTGATCTCGTGGCTGTTGGCAAAGACGATATCGACGGTGCCGGAGCGCATCAGATCGAGGAATTCGTCGCGGTAGCGATCGACGCAGAACGAGTCCGATAATGTCATCGACACTTCGCGCCCGGCGGCGTGGGCGAGCTTAGCCGTCTGCCTGATCGCTTCCTTGGCGCGCGGCGGGTCCCACAGATAGCCTTCGAAATAGGTGACCGCGGCGCCCGACGCCTTGTCGGCCTCGACGTCCTCCGGGCCGAGTTCGACGCAAGCGCCGAGATAGGTATTCATCGAGCGCTCGCCGTCCGGCGTGACGAAGATCATCGAGCGCGCCGTCGGCGGTTCGCCGTTAAGCGGCCGGGTGTCGAAGGCGACGCCCTGGGCATGGATGTCATGCGCGTAGATTTCGCCGAGCGCGTCGTTGGAGACCTTGCCGAAGAAGGCGGCGCGGCCGCCGAAGGAGGCGACGCCCGCCGCCGTGTTGCCGGCGCTGCCGCCCGAGGCTTCAATGGCCGGGCCCATGCGGCTGTAGAGCAGTTCGGCGCGCCTCGTGTCGATCAAATTCATTGCGCCCTTGATGATGCCGTTGGTCTCCAGGAACGCCTCGTCGCACTGGGCGATGATGTCGACGATGGCATTCCCGATACAAAGCACGTCATATGTCCGGCATCAATTCATGTCTCCGCCAAAAGCCACCGGCTTTCTGCCACGCCGGGCGCGGGCGGGTCTGGCCAGTGGGAATGGGCTTTCCGATTGCCAATCCGTTCGGCGTCAGCCCTCACGGGGCGGCAAGTCCTGCCTCGCGACGCAATTCGTCGGCCCTGTCTGTCTTCTCCCAGGTGAAATCAGGCTCTTCACGGCCGAAATGGCCATAGGTCGCGGTCTTGCGGTATATAGGGCGTAAGAGATCAAGCATCTTGATAATGCCCTTCGGTCTGAGATCGAACAACTCAAGAATGAGGCGCTCGATCCTTCTTTCCTCAACCCTCGCTGTTCCGAACGTGTTGACCATGACAGAAACCGGACTGGCCACGCCGATTGCGTAAGCAAGCTGCACCTCGCAGACGTCGGCAAGTCCGCTAGCGACGATATTCTTTGCGACATACCGGGCCGCATAGGCAGCTGAGCGATCAACCTTGGACGGGTCCTTGCCCGAAAAGGCGCCGCCGCCGTGACGACCCATCCCACCATAGGAATCGACGATGATCTTGCGTCCAGTGAGACCGCAGTCGCCGCGCGGCCCGCCGACTACGAACCTCCCCGTCGGGTTGACCAGAATTCTGATGCCTTCCGTCTTCAGGTGGGTCGGCAGGACAGGCTTTATGATTTCCTCAATGACGCCCTCGCGGACCGTCTCTTGCGAGACCTGCTCGTCATGTTGGGTCGATACGACGATGGTATCGAGGGCGACCGGGCGCAACCCCTCATAACGCACTGAGACTTGGGATTTCATGTCAGGACGCAACCAGCCAAGCTGTCGTGCTTTCCGGACATCTGCCTGTCGTTTCGTCAAGCGATGAGCGAGCTGGATCGGCAAAGGCATCAGAGTATCGGTTTCGCGGCATGCGTAGCCGAACATGAGGCCCTGATCTCCCGCTCCCTGTTGGAGGTCCTGCCCTCGTCCTTCGTCAACGCCCTGGCTAATGTCGGGCGATTGCTCGGTGAGTGCATGAACGACGGAGCAACGCCGGCCGTCAAAGCCGACGGCCTCATCGTCGTATCCAATATCGAGAATCGTATCGCGCGCAACTTGGCTATAATTCACCTGCGCATCGCTGGTAATCTCGCCAGCCAGAACGACCATCCCTGATTTTACCAACGCTTCACAGGCGACGCGCCCCTTGGGATCGGTGCGGAGGATGGCATCGAGGATGGCATCCGAGATGTTGTCGGCCAACTTATCCGGGTGTCCCGCGCCAACCGATTCGGAAGAGAACACGAACTGCCTAGCCATGAAATGCCTCACTTCGGGTGTTGGAGTTGTATGGGGCATCTTGCTTAGCCCACCTTACCTGTCGGGGATGCCCGGGACCTCGAACGCAGCGCACGAGTCGGCAACGTCTCTTCGCAGGGAGGCATGGAGATCTTTGTCGTCTGGCTCGCCAGAGGACGGAGTCAATGAAGCGAGCAATTTGCACGGCTTCCACATCGCGCATGCCCATTGACGTCACTGCTGGCGCCCCCAGGCGAATTCCGCTTGTGACCGCCGGATCCCGCGGGTCGCCAGGCACCATGTTAAAGTTCGTAATGATGCCTGCCTTTGCTAGCCGCTCGGCATAGGCCTTGCCCGATAGTGGTCGATCGCGCAGATCAAGGATCAGCATGTGATTGTCCGTCCCCCCGGTAACCAGGTCATAACCTCGCTCGATCAGTGCCTGTGCAAGAGCCTTGGCATTCTTGACGGTCTGTTGGCCGTAGCTTCGGAAGGACGGGTTCGCGGCTTCGTGCAAGGCAACTGCTAGCGCAGCGATGGCATTCATGTGGGGCCCGCCTTGCAGGTGAGGAAAGACCGCCCGGTCTATTCGTCTGGCGAGATTGTATTTGCTCTTTGTATGATACAGGGCCTGATAGCGATCTTCGTTCCTGGACAAAAAGAAACCACCGCGGGGATCGCGGATCGATTTGTGGGAGGTGCTGCTGACCACGTCGCAATGGGGTACGGGATTCGGATGCGCTCCAGCGACAATCAGGCCACTGATGTGCGCGATGTCGGCCACGAGATAGGAGTTCGCCTCCAGAGCGATTTCTGCCATTGCCGCGTAGTCAAAGACACGCGGATAAGCAGTCCCGCCGACCCAAATGAGCCGCGGCCGTTCCCGCTTGGCTGTCTCGCGCAAGCGGTCATAATCAATTTGCTGCGTCTTTTCGTGCAGCCCATAAGGGACGCGTTGATAGTCAGTCCCGGAAAAATTGATGGCCCAACCATGAGTCAGATGGCCCCCTTTCGGATGGCGCAAGCCCATGACCTTGTCACCGGGGCTCAAAAGCGCGCGGTAGACAGCCTGATTGGCCGGCGAGCCGGAATAAGGCTGGACGTTGGCGTGTTCGCTGCCAAATAATGTTTTCAAGCGCTCAATGGCGAGGGTTTCAAGCTCATCAACGATCTCGTTTCCCGCGTAGTAGCGCGCAGCGGGGTACCCCTCGGCGTACTTGTTCGTGAAAATCGAACCGGTCGCTTCCAGCACGGCCCAGGAGGCAAAGTTCTCAGATGCGATCAGTTTGAGCGTCGTCCGCTCCTGTCTTAGAAGCAGTTCGTGAACGCGGCAATCAACCGCCGCCAAGCGAGACCGTCCGTAAGTGTCGGGCGGCGCGATGGCGCCGTCGGCGGAGTTGTCCATGGTGGTTTCGCGCTCCAATTGGACTATCTATTTCACCGTCAAGCATGCGATCCCCTTCGACGGCGCGTCTTGTGTCGCTTCGAGCCGTTCAAGGTCTCTTTTGTGATAGCCATCGCCGTAGGGCAGGAGATCAACCAACAATTGAACCAGCCCGCCGTCCTTACCTCCTGCTTTGAGATGGTACGAGCACCACGGACGTTCTTCGTTGCAGTAAAGAAAGTCGGCTCTGGCCAGCAGCCGGACGTGTCGACAACGTGCTCACGACGCAGAGCCAGAATCTCCGCTAGCTGGCAGACAGTTAGGTCCGCATGCGCGCAAAGGCCTAGGATTCGAAGGCGATCTAAATGCGCTGCCGTCCGTATGCGACTGACCAGTGTCAGCATTGGTCAGGACCAAGCCACTTGGAAAGCCTGGGCACTCGTCCTACTGAATTGGTCATGTCGCGTTCTCCACAGATGTTGCGGCTTTCGAACCAAATTATATGGTTGGTTGTCCAACGACCGGACAATGTCGTTGGCCGTGAAGGTACTGTTTTGAGCCGATATGGCTGTGTCGAACAAACAAGATGGACGCTCTTCTTGCCATTGCCTTTAGCCGAAATTGCACGCAGTTCGGCGGGTCGGAGAATAAGCGGCGCCACGGTTTGGACCCCACTGACCTCAGACGTTGCAATAAGCCTACCATTCACAGCGAACCGGAGTTGCTAAGAGTCTATGAATTTCCTTGAAGGATCTATTGCAACGTTTGCCCAGCCCGCTCGTGCTCCCGGTTTGCAGCGGTCAATCTCGAGCAGACTGACCGTGATGCAAAGATGACAAGGAAGGTTCCCTTTCAATCCGATCTTCTTCCTGGTCAAGTAGTGGTAGTCTCCTAACCTGACGATCACAGGTTCAAATTCAGTCCCGTAACCACTGATACCGACACTCCCGAGCCGAAAGCTCCGGGACTGTTCTTTTTTCAGCTTTTCCAATTGTTTGGCGCTTAATCCAGTTGAGAATCATACCTAGCTCGCCATAGAGCGTTGCGTCGATCTTGACCTGCGATTGAGAATTACCTCCATCTGAGATTGGAGTCCGGGCCTTGATTGAAGGACGCACTGATGAAGAGAAAGCGGTTTACGGAAGAGCAGATCATCGCGGTTCTGGCGAGCATGAAGCGGGTGCGAAGGCGGGCGATCTTGACGTTGCCCCCAGTTTCTATCCATCTTTGAGTTCGTTTCCGGCGTGGGTTGTGCCCTGCTGGGCGGGTGAAGCGACGGGCGCTGGCGCGGAGCCTTTGGCATAGCACAGCGCGAGCGACCGTCGCAGATTGAAGGTGGTGGCGAACTCGGCCGGTGTCTGCCAGGCGATTTGGGAATGCGGCCGCGCGGTGTTGTACAACACGACGAGAGAACGCCCACGGGACCGAGGAACGCAAGTTTCTTTATCCATGGCATCCCTGGGCCGGGCGTTGTGTTCACGTTCATGAGGTGATCGAGAAGGCTGACCGGGAGGTTTTCCGCTGCAGTCTCTCTGGCCACGCCTCCGATCGGTGGCTGGAGGTTCCGGCCTGGATGTTTGATCGCGCGGTCTGCACCGCGTGGCGCATTGCCGCTGCCCCACATGTCGATCCCAGAACGCTTGGCGTCTTGGTGACACTGCTGCAGGACGCGACGGCCAATTCCCACACCCCATCGCAATTGGAGGTTTCGGGCGCAGCATCGGATCCTCACGACGCGAATCGGGGAGAGGTCCATGCCGCGCCAGCCCACGGCATATCAGTTCGATCTGTTCTCCAACCCGCACGATGCGGAGACCGCGCAGATGCCACCATGGCAGGCGCTGCCGGAAGAGACGCGCCTGACGCTGACAAAGCTGATGGTGCGCCTGATCCTCGACCACGTCGACGGCGAGCGCGCCGTTCCACGGGAGGAGGCACGCCATGATGCATGAGAAGATCCGGCCCCACCATCTGGAGCGAAAGGCGATCCTTTATGTGCGGCAGTCCTCGGCCCATCAGGTTCTGCACAATCGTGAGAGCAGCGCCCTGCAGTATGCGATGCGCGATCGCCTGGTCGCGCTCGGCTGGTCTTGCATCGAGACGGTCGATGACGATCTCGGCCGCTCTGCTGCTGGCGGGCTTCGATCGGATGGTCGCAGCAGTCTGTCTCGGCAAGGTTGGGGCGGTTGCGGCGCGGGAGGTATCGCGCTTCGCCCGCAACAGCCGCGACTGGCAGCAGCTCATCGAGATGTGCCGCGTCGTCGATACCGTGCTGATCGACCAGGAGACGGTCTACGCACCGCGCCAGGGCAATGACCGGCTGCTGCTGGGATTGAAGGGCAGTCTCAACGAGTATGAGCTCGATCTTCTGCGTCAGCGCTCCTTGTCGGCCCGCTATGAGAAGGCCCGGCGCGGTGAACTCGTCGTCGCTTCCCCGGTCGGCTTCGTGAAGGTCGGCGACCGGCTGGAGAAGGATCCCGACCGTCGCATGCAGGAGGCCATCACCCTTGTGTTTGACAAGGTGGCGGAACTCGGCAGTGCCCGCCAGGCCCTGCTCTGGTTCCTCGAACATGGGCTGGATTTGCCTGCCAAGCGCAACAATGGCGATGTGGTCTGGCGCAGGCCAAGCTATGCGACCATCCACCGAATGATCGAGAACCCGATCTACGGCGGCGCCTATGCCTATGGTAAGACTCGTGCTGCGTCGGGATATGATGCAACAGCCATTCGTTCGCGCAGCCGCCGTAAGGCGTGATGAATGGCTGGCGCTGATCCCGGGTGCACACGAAGGCTACGTCAGCTGGGAAAGGGCGGAAGCGATCCGCAAGATGGTGAGCGACAACGTGCCCACGAGCCGGCATCACGGGGCGCCCAAGCATGGCGACGCTCTGCTCGCCGGCCTTGTCCGCTGCCGGCGCTGCGGCCGCAAGCTGACGGTCCGCTACACGGGAACCAAGCACAACATTCCGCGCTATTCCTGCTGGCGTGGTCTGCTTGACAATGGCGAGCCGCGTTGCATCGCCTTCGGTGGACTACGCGTCGACGACGCCATCGAGGAAGCTCTTCTGCGGGTTGTCGAGCCGGCAGCGATAGCCGCGGCCGTCGAGGCCGAAGCGCAAGCGGCCAGTCGCCGCGATCAGGTCCGCGATGCTCTGATGCGCGATCGCGAGGCGGCACGCTACAACGCCGATCGGGCGTTCCGGCAATACGACGCCATCGATCCGCAGAACCGGCTGGTCGCGGCGGAACTGGAGTTGCGATGGAACCGGGCGCTTACGCGTGTCGGCGAGATCGAGAGCAGGATTGCCGCGCATGATGCCTCGACATCGGAGCCATCACTTCTGTCGCCAATACACGTCACCGCGCTCGCCGCCGATCTCAAGGCTGTATGGGCGGCGCCGACGACGGATGCAAGGCTCAAGAAGCGCATCGTTCGCACCGTCATCCGGGAGGTGGTCGCCGATATCGATGACGAAGCGTCAGAGATCGTTCTTCTGATCCATTGGGTTGGCGGCGTCCATACTGAACTGCGCCTGCCGAAGCGGCGCCGTGGACAGCGCAACAGCACGTCCGGCGATATCATCGCGGCCGTCCGCCAACTGGTGCTCATCGCCAATGATGATCTGATTGCTGGCATCCTCAACCGCAATGGACTGGTGACCGGCCACGGCAATCGATGGACACGCGAACGGGTCACCGCGCACAGGTCGCATCATAAGATCCCTGTCTTCCGGCCAGCGGCGGACGGCAAAGAGCCATGGCTTAACCTGAACAAGGCGGCGCGCCTTCTCGGCGTTGCACCGAAGACCCTCAGGCTCGCCGCCGAGGCGGGCGAGATCGAAGGCGTTCATCCTCTGCCGGATGGTCCATGGGTCTTCAGCCGATCAACGCTTGGCGAACCTGCGGCACAGCGCATCGTTCATCGCGCGCGGCAAAACCCAAAATACCCCACGGGATCGCATCCAGATCAGCAAAACCTATTCACTTCAACGACATAGACAGATGGGTGTTATGAAACAGGATTGTAGTCGGCGCGCCACAGGGCGATGGCGACGCGTGCCTGAGCCAGCGAAGTAAACAGCGTCTCGTTGAGCAGTTCATCGCGCAGTCGGCCGTTGAAGCTCTCGATGAAGCCATTATCCGGCATGTTGTTCTCGGTGTCATCGTTTGTTCGGTCATGTGTCGTTAAGCTTGGCGCATCCGGGCCACGGGGCACCGGGAGCACGCAAGTGTGGGCAGGCCGTCGTATGCAGATGAACTGCGAGTTCGAGCACATTATCTGGCCGCCCCTACGACTCGCCCGGATGCGCTGCGAGCGCGGATCCGTATTTGTCGTGTTGCCCGCTCGCTCCCTGTTCGTGACCAACGATGGAGGGAACCGTGCGTATTATCGGCATGGACATACACCGCCTAGCCGCCGAGGTCGTGTCGTTGCTTGATGGCGAGATCGTCAAGCTCGGCCGCGTTCAAATGCTGCGCAACAAGCTCGAGGAGTTCGCCAGGACGGAACTCACCCACGATGATCATGTGGTGATCGAGGCGACAGGCAATGCTGCTGCCGTCGCTGAAGTGCTGTCGCCCTACGTGAATCGGATCGTGATCGCCAAATCCCAAGCAGGTGCACATGATCGCGCACGCGAAGGTGAAGACTGACACGATCGACGCCACTGTCCTTGCGAAGCTCTACGCCTCGGCCTTTCTGCCGGGACCCTTGCCCTCCGAAGACAGGTCACCAGGCGGACACAGCTGGTTTGCCAGCGTTCGCGGCTGAAGAACCTCCGCCCCGCAGCCTCTCCAGCTGCCTGGTTGGGGTGGAGGCTGCCCGGGAGCGAATTTCTGGGGTCGGCTGCTACGGAGCCTTACCTCAAGAACAACGAACAACAGCATGATACCACCGACGAGGAGGCAAGCTTCGAAGCAATTCCACGGCCGACGCTATGCTGCGCGGCGGCACGGTTCGGGAGTTTGACGGCGGTTGCCCGGGTCGCGAGCGGGAAACGCGCGTCACGCCGACCTCGCGACATGGCGGTCAGGCGCACAACCACAGATCATCGCAGGGTTAAGCCTTGGCCTTGACACCCGGGACGACCGTCACCGGCCTTGCCGCGGCGTGCTGATCGGATCATCCGCTGTCGCTAAGCCTCTCGCCCCGGTTCGATGGATCTCCGGGTCCGCCATCCCTGCAAGAATGGCGGCCCCGCGACTCCTTTGTCGGGTTTGTCAGGTCCGCGCCCCAGGTTGGTGAGCCGATCTGTTCTTTGCCGCAGGCTAAAGAGCTGAACAGCAAGCATAAACTTCTGTCGCCGGCTCGATCCGGCAGATTGGCGCGATTTTTGAACCCTTCAGGGTGAGACGACGGCAGCAGCCGACCGGCTCTCTGTCGCGGTCCCCGCGATCGACACAACCCAAGGAAAGGAACCACCATGGCGAAAAGCGCGCCGATTTTGGGTGGGAGCGATGGGTCGGCCGTAGATCGGCTGGTCGGCATCGACCTTGCTCGCGGGCTGGCTGTCTTCGGCATGTATGCCGCCCATGTCGGTCCCAACCCGCTCGAAGGAGGACTAGTCGGGAATTTGATGGAAATAACCCATGGGCGGTCGTCCGCCCTGTTTGCCGTATTGGCCGGTTTTTCGATCCTCCTGATTACCGGTCGCAAGGCGCCGAAGTCGGGGGTAGCCGGTAGACAGGCCATTGCCAGAGTCGCAATTCGTGGCCTTGTTTTACTCGCGCTTGGTCCAATCCTGACCTACCTCGATACGCGGATCCAGGTCATCCTGGCCTACTACGGAATCTGTTTCTTGTTGGTCTTGCCGCTCTATCGGCTCAGCGCACAGCAGCTCGGCTTGCTCGCTGCGGCGACCGCTTTAGTTCTCCCGCAAGTGTACTTCCACCATGAGTCCATCTTTGCCTTCGAGAGCTCGTACTTCGATCCGGTTTTAGAGTTCATGGTCGGCGGCAAGTATCCCGCGATAACCTGGGTTCCTTTCGTGATCGCAGGCATGGCCATTGCGCGCCTCGATCTTAGTACGCAAGCAATGCACTGGCGCCTTGGTCTAGCTGGGGTCGCGCTGGCTGTGTTGGGCCATGGGGGATCCTTGCTCGCGCTGCGTTTGCTGCCTGGCGTACCCGCCGCTTTGCAGGAATCCGCCTTCTGGTGGTCGGACGTTGGCTACCCCTCATCCTGGCGCGGCACAGCGAGTTGGTATTTATGGGTTGCCTCACCTCACAGCGAGACGACGCTCTCGATCCTGGGCGGCACCGGTTGCGCAATGATTGTCTTGGCGGCTTGCTTGCTCGCTATGGATGCGCTCCCGGATCTGCGAAAGCTGGTCCGGCCAATAATCGCGGTCGGCTCGATGCCTTTGACGGCCTATGTCCTGCACATTGTGGCAATATCCTATCTCCTGCACATTGTGGGAATAGATTTGTATGGAGGAGGCTCGCGCCTCTCCATGCTCTTCGGCTTCATCGTGCTTGTAAGCACTTTTGCCGTGCTTTGGCTGCGCGTCTTCCAGCGGGGACCGATGGAAGCGCTGATTGGTAGAATCGCAGATCTCGCGCGTCACATCCCCTGAGCGCCACGTCGCCCCGGCCTCCGAATCGACACTACTGAAAAGCTGGGATAAGCGCGGTGGCAGAGCCAAGCATCTTTGAAGGAGACGATAGACAGACGTATTCCCGGTCCAGGGTCGTCTTCGCGGTCGACATCAGTCGCCGCATGACGGAGCTTCAGGGGAGGAGCCTTCAAATGTGGACGACGCACTCTGCTGAGCCAGCGGTGCACCCCAACAAGCGGAATGGCTCTGCTCACGTCCCGGCAGTGACGTCTCAGCGCGCTCGAAGCAACGCTATTATTAAGCCATCATCCGGTGGCTCCAGCAGTCCGATGGAAGAACTCGCGGGACCGTCAGTATCGATGCCGGGTCAATACTCCCAGAAGTGCCGTTTGAATCTTCCCCAGTATAGCGCTGTCGCCGGTCTTCCGGAGCGCGCTCCGGGAGACCGGCGGCGCATGATCGTTGATGCTTCTCCTGATGGTCGGGAGAGGGATTTCGGTGATCAAGATCGGGGAGATGATGATGATACTGGATTTGCATCGGCAGGGCCTGTCGGTGTCGGCGATCGCCAGGGAGAGCGGGATCGACCGCAAGACGGTGCGCAAATACATTGCGCGCGGGCTCGAGGCTCCGGCCTACGGACCGCGCAAGCCGCGTCAGGCGGTGATCGATCCCTTCACAGCCTATCTTCGCGAACGGGTCACGCGATATCCTGGGCTCACCGGCAGCCGGCTTTTCCGCGAACTGAAGGACCTCGGCTATGGCGGCGGCTACACGGCCGTTACCGACTTCCTGCGCGACGTCCGTCCTGCCGCGGCGGAGCGTGGATACGAGGTTCGCTTCGAGACCCCGCCCGGCGAGCAAGCGCAGGTCGACTTCGCTCAGTTCAATGTCGTCTTTGCCGATGAGCCGACCACGCCGAGAATCGTCTGGCTATTCTCCATGGTGCTTGGCTTCAGTCGCCTTATCTGGGCACGCTTCGTCGTCCACCAGGATCTGCTTCGCCGAATGGGGCGAGGTCTTCGGCGATCCTGTCGTCGCAACCGCACTTCTCGATCGCCTGCTTCATCATGCGGTCGTCGTCCAGATCGAAGGATCGAGCTATCGGCTCCGCCAGCACGCCGAGCTCATGCCCGAACACCTGCCATCAAAAGCCTCCATCACGCCGCCGACGCTCAACGCACCATCACGACCGCGCGGCCGGCCGCCGAAAAATGGACACTCTTCCGCGACAGCCTGAGCGGCGAAACTGGGGAATTTTACTTCGGCACTTTTGGGGAAAATTCGAGCGGCATTGACTCGTCAGGAATCTTGTGCGTGAGGCCGGTTGTCGTCATTGGCTGACGAACCTCCAGCCGAAGACGACGGCGAATTGTGTCCTGGCCTGGAACCACTCGCGCGGGGCGCGTTCCCATTCCTCGGGGCGGCGTGGTTGAGAATCTGGAGAAGCTATGGAGCGAGCGGCGGCGGTATGGCACCATCGTAGTTCGATAGAAGTGACAGAGGTGCCCCATGACCCAGGTTAACGATTTGAGCCGTTCGCTGGTCTCGTTTGAGCAGAATAGCAGGGTGACGGTCGTTGTCGAAATGAGTGAATCGAGCTGGCTGGTGGCGGGACAGGTCTCGAACGCCAGCCGCTGAAGAAGCTGGACCCGGATCCAACCGCGCTGCTCTAGCGGGAGGAGATGGGCAAGAAGTTCATCCAGCTCGCCGCCTGCAATTTTCAGGAACGCCTTCATACTCCCTCCTTAAACCGCACCATGAAGCTGCGGACCATGCGAGCAGGTTCGATCCCTTGCCGACCTCGCCGGTCGCGGCCCAATTGTCGACCGACCAGGAAAAATGCAGCCACTCGCCGGAGAAGGGCGGCGCCGCCGGCGGTCCGCCCGTGTGGTTCGGCGTGGCTCCATTTGAAATTCAGTTTGCTTCCTCACGCTCCACGCCGTCAAAGTGGCGAAGCAGCAGGGCGAGCTCATCTTTGATACGGGTGCGCATCAGCCGCGCTTCCAGCGGTGCTTCTTGCCGAAACCGTGGCCCGGTTTGATCTCGATGACCTCGCCCGGCGCCAGCGTCCGCTCGACATTGTGCTGGTCTACTTCGATCACGCCCTGCGAAATATCCCAGCCACCCAGCTCGGCGATCTGCTCGGTCGTGATCGTGTCCTGGTCCCAGGGGAGTTCCTCCCCCTGGATGTTGAGGATGTACTTCGGCCCATTGGCGGGCTTCTACGCAATCCTTGGGCCGAAGCCGCCCGCTCGGCCGAGGACTCGCAGCCCATAAACTGAGAAAGCTGCAAGCAGCCTATAGTCTGATCTTGCTCCCCATCTCTTCAAGCTGTAGACTGATTTATGCAGGAAAGAATCAGGTCGACAACATGAAAAGCGATGCACGCGAACGCGCCAGGCAGCGGCTGGATGTACGGCTTTCGGGTCTCAAGCCGGAAGACCGGTTCCGTCCGCCGCCCAAAGGCTGGATACGGGCGATCCGCGACGCGCTCGGCATGACCGGCGTTCAGCTTGCGAAACGGCTTGGGGTTCGCCCGCAGACGGTCGAAGCCCTCGAGAAATCCGAAGCGAGCGGGTCCATCCAGCTCAGCACGCTGCGACGCGCCGCCGAGGCGATGGACTGCACGCTGGTTTATGCACTGGTGCCGAACAGTTCGCTTGAAAGTGCAGTCCATCAGCGCGCCCGGAAACTTGCCATCCGCGACCTTCAGCGCGTCGCCCACACGATGCGGCTCGAAGCGCAGGAGACCGGCGATGCGGGCATGGAAGCGCGCATCGACACGTATATCCGCGATTCGATCAAGGACCGCGACCTGTGGAACGAGCCGTGACGGACCTCTTCCAGGAACCGGAAGATGCTACACCGCTGGAGTCGGAGGAACGGGAAGGGCTCCTGCAAAGCTGGATTACGCACCGCAGCGATCTCAACGAAGCTGAGCAGGAGAACATCATCAAAGGCGCAGCGTGGGCGCGCGGCGGACGAGGGCGCAAGCCGGCCAACCTGCTGAACATCGGCTTCGCGCTGGCGCTGCATAAGCGGATGTTCGGCGAGGTGTGGAAATGGGCTGGCACGTTTCGGCGCACGGCGCGAAACATCGGCGTTGACGCCTACCGGATACCGACGGAAACGGCGGCGCTCTTCGATAGCGCGCTGTATTGGATAGAGCATGAAACCTATCCGTCCGATGAAATCGCCATCCGCCTGCATCATCAGCTGGTCGCCATCCACCCGTTTCCGAACGGCAACGGCCGTCATTCGCGCCTGATGGCGGACCTGCTGATCGAAGCGCTTGGCGGCGAGCCGTTCAGCTGGGGCCGAGGCAGTCTTGCCGATACTGGCGAACTGCGCGGCCGCTATATCGCGGCCTTGAAGGCAGCCGATGATCACGACATCGGGCCTTTGCTGATTTTTGCGCGGTCGTAGTCAGTTCGACAGCAGCTTACGCGTATCCCCAGGCGCCGCTCGAGGGAAGCCGTACAGATCGCACCTTGTTGTAGGCGTCGGTCAGAAAGCCAACCGGGCCTCTTCACTCCAGTCGCGATTTTGCCTCACGGCGACGCAACGATCCTTGCGGGCGGGCGGCGACCCGGTCTGCCACTGGCCAGGCCATCTCACGTCCCGCACGCCAGTCAGCCCGGCTTCAATCTTACGGACGGGACTTGCGCCATAACGGTCGAGCATCGCGAAGCGCTTATCCATCGCTCTCGCCCAGAACTGGATCAGGTTCAACGGGTCACTGCGCCGCGAAAGCTAGCAGTATCTCAGCCCCTTGCCGGGACTCCCCTGGTGAATACCTCAAATTGAGCGGGCCGGAACTATCTTGTCAAGCGCATTCGGCCCGCGGCGGTGATCGTCGGGCAATCGTCTCGGCCAGGCGCAAGATCGGATGGAGCGTCGCCTGAGAATCGTCTGTTCCTCGATCAGCCTCGCTTATGCTCTGGAGCTTGTTCTCTCGCGCCCGAATTTCCGCGGGGATGGCTTAACCGAGGCGAACATTTGCGATTTTCAAGTGCATCGGGCCGCACCCCACAATCGATCAACAAGTTGAACACGTCCTCACCCGACTGGGGCCTTCGAGTTCGGAAAACCCGGCCGGGTACTGCTGGATGGGAGGGTTCGTCACGCGGGCGGAAGGGATGTCGAAATGAAAGAGCTGCGGATCAAAACACATAATCGAGCGATGAATATCGCCTGCGCGATGATCCGGACCAGATCTGATATGAAACATCGTCCGGCCCCGAGATCGAGGCTCCAATCTCGTAGGGCTTCATGCGACGTTCTCTTGGAGTGTTGCGGGATTGGTCCGCTCAACCGGAACTCAACCCTTTAATCGCGTTAGAATGAGCGTTCGAAACGCAGGATTCCGGCGACACCGCTCTTCTTGTTGGCGTTGGTCCAGTTCACGTTGGAAGCGTCCACCTTGCCGACGGCGAAGTTGCCGTAGCGGCTATAGTCGAGTTCCGCCGTAACTGTGAAATCTGGAAGAAACGCATAGGCGACGTTTGCAGCGACGCCATGGTTCTTGAGCTGATCACCGGAGAGCTGAAGGTTGAACGAAGTTGTCTCGTTGAGCTTGTAAGTGGCGCCAGCCCAGAAAGCCCAGTTCCCGCCCCAACTCTTATAGAAGCCGCGACCATGAGCGTCGATGGCGTTCGTGGAGTCGTCGTTGAGCTTGCCGTTGGAACCGTAGCCGAGCATTCCGAACAGCAACAGTTCGTCGGTGACATTGATGTCGACACGGACCTTGGCGGCCACCGATTCGTAGTTGCTATCATAAGCGGCAACGCCGGTGATCGCGCCCCAGCCATGTGTGTATTTCAAGCCGCCGACTACGTGCGGTGCGTAGCTGTCGATTGTGCCGACCAGGCCCGAGCCTTCTTCGAGCGAAACCACGGCCGAAAAGCCGTTCCGGGCGTCGAAGTAGTACTGAACCACATTGGTATCGAAAGCGCCGTACGGAACCGGCGTCTGGTTGAGTACGTCACCCGCGCCGCCAATAAACATGTCGAAGGCCGACCAGTCCTTACCAACTCGGAGGCCACCAAGCTGAATCCAGGCGAAAGTCAAGGTGCTGTCTCCGTTGAAGGCATAGGACCGAGAACTGTCCGAAACCGAAGTGTGGCGGTTGCCGAAGTTCATGCGGGTTTCGGTGTAGGTCTTCAACGTGCCGAGTTCGGTCTCCTGGCCGGTCCAAGTTTTCAATGTGAAGCGCGTGTTGTTTTGCCATGTGCCCTGATGCTCACCAGTCCTCACATCCGAGGTTCTTGCGTGGTCAAACAATCCGACATGGCGCAAGCCGATGTCGTAACGGACATAGCCGCCGATGCGCAGGCAGGTCTCAGTGCCTGAAATGTAGACGTAGCCCGAGCCGTAAACGTCGCAGATTTTAACGTACTCAGTCGAGTCAGGCTCGGCAACGGCGGTCACGGCGCGAGCGTCGGAAACGGCAATCAGTGCCGCAGTTGAGCCGAGGAGGAGGCTCCTAATGTTCATTGTTGATCTCCGTTCAAAGAGTAAAAGGAATGGACGTCAGTGAATGAATTTTTGCCAAGGAACCAGTCTAACGATGCGCTTTGAGTGAATTTTTGGAGCAGTTTTGATGCGCTCGTCATGCCATCTGTTCATGAGAAATTGAGAATACTATTGGGTATTATTGTTACAGATATGCAATTGTTATTACAAATACAATTATTGCCGAAACGACGCCATTCAACAATTCTGTACAAACCATCACCGTCATCTCCGCTAGTTGTGGGCGGGCCGTCACAAAGGCTTCTACTGCAAATGACGTGCCATCCTGACGACGCAGCTGCGGCTTGAAGCTCAAGTGTGCCGGCGGACCTTGGTTCCCTCTTCCTTCCTTTATGCCTTGCGGACCAACCCAAGCACGAACGGCAAACGTTTCGGCTACGGTTCGTCTGTTCGCTTCGCGACAGTTTCGTTCAATGGCGACAGCTTTGTTTGCTGTGAGCCCCGAGGTTGAGACATCATGCGGCGGGCACCGCTCGGTACGACGCGGTCATTTTGGCGAGCGCGATGATCGGTAATCACACGCTGAACGCGCAGCCTTGCCTTCACCACGGAGTCAGTAGGCGCGCCAGCCTTGGCATTGCGGCGGACCTGACGGTCGCGTCGAGCAGGCTCTCGTCCTGATAGACGGCGCGCCACAGCTAATGCTTCTTGCCAGCAATTCACAAAACGAGCTCATCGAGATGCCAGAGATCGCCATGGGGCTGCGCTAGCTGGCGAGCAAAGTCTGGTCCCAACGCGGTGTTATCTCGTTGGATGCGGCCGCCGCTCAGCCGAATCTACGCGACCAGGCGCAGGCTGAAGGGAAGGGATGGTGGAACCAAACGGTACGCGTGAGGGTCGCGGCGGGAACAGCCATGGCCAGTCGCTGACCGTCCAGCCAAGACTGAACGGCCGCTATTGCTGCGAAATACAAGTTTCGAGCCCAAAGCGCAACGGACTGACATAGCGCAAAGACACAGGCGAGCGCAGCGGTAAGGTTGGTGGTTATCAGCATGGGACGGTAACTGTTGCAGACCACGAAATATCGAGAGGCCCGGCTGCCTTGTTACACTATCTATCCGACTGTGTCGGAGTTCTCTGGGGCGGTCGGCGCCGAGGCTTATGAGGAATGGCTCAAGAACCTGCCGGCTGACGGTCCGGTGTCACTCTATCTGCACGTTCCGTTCTGCCGATCAGCGTGCTGGTATTGCGGCTTCCCCACCACCATCACCCGCCATGATGCGCCGATCCTCAACTATCTGGCGACCCTGCGTGAAGAGATCCGTCTGGTTGCGGAGCGAGTGCCGCAGACGTTGCCCGTGAGCGACATACATTTCGGCGGCGGAACTCCGTCTCTCATAGGACCACCCGAGTTCCTCGCTCTGATAGAGTTCCTGCGACGCCGCTTCGCTCTGTCGAAAACAGCTACGGTCGCCATCGAGATCGATCCACGCACGTTCACGGTCGAGATGGCCGAGGCCTTAGGAGCGGCCGGCGTGAACCGCGCGAGCCTCGGCGTGCAGAGCTTCGATCCAATCGTTCAAAAAGCAATCAACCGGATCCAGAGCGAGGCCCAGACGTCGGCTGCCGTGGAAATGCTGCGTCGGCACGGCGTGAGCCGCATCAACTTCGATCTCATCTTTGGTCTCCCGCATCAAACGGTGCAATCATGCGTCGAGACAGCGAGGGCGGTGGTCGCCATGCGCCCCGACCGGCTTGCGGTGTTCGGGTACTCGCACATTCCATCCCAGATAAAGAATCAGCGCCTCATCGAGGAGGAATTTCTGCCGGACAGCGCTGCCCGCGCTGAACAGCACGCGGCTGTGGCCGTGACGCTGATTGCCGCCGGCTACCGAGAGATCGGGCTCGACCATTTCGCCTTGCCGGACGACGAGCTCGCGCTGGCACAGAAAACCGGTCGCCTGCGGCGTAACTCGTTGGGCTACTCGGCCGACACCTGCAGAACCCTGATCGGTTTCGGAGCCTCGGCTATCGGCCGCATCGGCCAAGGGTACGTTCAAAACGAAGTTACACGGGATTCCTACATCCAGCATATCGCAGCTGGCCGTCTGGCGACGTCAAAGGGCTATCGCCTCACCGACGACGACCGCGTGCGAGCCGCAATTATCGAGCAACTAATGTGCGATCTCGAGGCCGATGTGCAGGCAATCTGTGCCGCCCACGGATCTGATCCGATCCGTCTTCTCGATTCAGCTGAACGCTTGGCGATGCTGGCCGAGGACGGGATAGTGGACTTCGAAAACGGTTTTGTCCGCGTACGGCGGGAGCATCGCTTTGTGATTCGTGCTGTCGCTGCCGCGTTCGATGCTTTTCTCGATCGGGATGGCCGTAAGCATAGCCCCAGGTGAGGGCAAGCATCCAACCGGAAGCTAAACTCGACGCCCTTGGCCGAGGCCTGTCATGAAGCGCGCGTCAAGGATGCGAAAAGCAGAGCTGATCCGCCTATTTCATCTCATCTTCAATGACATCGACCTCGTGGCTGCCACCGAGGCGTTTCCATATTGATCGTGGTAGGTGCGGGATATCTGGGTGTTTCGCCGTCAGCGCATGAAGATCCCCGCCATGTGATGGGTCAGGAGATCGCGGTGGCTGCGATCAGCCCGTCCATCGATGACAGACCGCGGCCACGCCGCTTCGCGAGGCCCGTCAGGTCGCCCCAGGCCAAGGCAACCAGTTCGTCCACCGGCAGGACTCTCGACTCGAAGCGCTGCGGCAGGTCCCGGGCGAGCCATTCGGCCAGTGCGTCAAGTTTCCGACCTTTGTCCATGAGGGCCGCGCCGGATCTCGGCGATCGACACAGACCCGCATTGACCCTACGCGGCTGGTCTTCCTGGATGAAACATGGGTCAAGACCAACATGGCGCCGTAGCGCGGCTGGGGTGTGCGCGGCAAGCGGCGCACCATATGGCCATTGGAAGACGATGACCTTCATCACCGCGCTGCGGCAGGATCGGGTGGAGGCGCCTTGGGTCATTGACGGACCCATCAATACGCAGGCCTTTCGCGTCTATGTCGAAACCGAACTCAACAAAACACTGAAGCCGGCGACATCGTCATTCTCGACAATCCCGGTTCTCACAAGGGCCAAGCCGTCCGCGACATCGTCAGGGCTGCTGGCGCAAGGCGGGTCAAGCCCGCGAGAGCGGCAATTTTGTTCCGGCTATCACCCTCTCGTCGAGAACGGCGTGACGGAAGCGATAAAGTTGCGCCGGCCGGCCGCCGGTTTCCGCGGTTGTCTCACCGGTTTCCTCGACCAGCTCCTGCTGCTCGATTAGCCGGCGAAAGTTCGGCTTACGTACGAGCCTGCCGGCAAGCGCCTCCACGGTGCGCTGCAGCTGCAAAAGCGTGAAGACCGGCGGCATCAGTTCGAATACGACCGGCCGGTATTTGATCTTGGAGCGCAGCCGCGCAATGCCGGTCGCCAGGATGCGACGATGATCGGCGATCATCGATCTGCCCGAGACCGAGGTGGGCGCAACGGAATGTCCGGCGCGTATTGCTTCCTCCACCAGGGCGGCTTCGTAGAGCAGCTCATAACGTTGAAGCGCGAGTTCCTCGTTCCAATGGCGGTCGTCAAAGCCGAAGGCGATCGCTGCCCGCCGTCGTCGGTCGAGGCGTGTCGTACTGTCGTCAGTGCCATCCGCCCATTCCATCAGGCGCGGCCGCAATTCGTCCAACACGACCGCCGGTGTGCCGGAGCGGTGATCCTCCCACGGGAAATAGTCGTACCAGCTTCCCCAGTGTCGCCCGGCCGGGTCGCCAGCTTCGTCTTGGTGGGTGAGCGCCAGATAGCTGATAGAGACCACGCGGTCGTCAGCGCCAACCCTGTCGCGATCGGCGAAGGTGTAGAGCTGTTCGATATAGCCGAGCGGCTGGCCGGTCTGTTGTTCCACCCATCCCCTGAGGCCCGACTGCAGCGAACGGTGAGCAAGCTCGAACGGGCCCGAGGGCAGGGCGTTTGCCTGCGGGATGGTCAGAACGCAGGGGGCGTTGCTGTCCATGGCGACCACAACGGCGATTAAGTCCGCATTGACGTCGTTGGCCTTGCCTCCAGCTCCGCCTTTCCTAATCCCTTTTGCGCGTTCGTCCATGGTCCCCGAGGTTGTTGAGCAGAGCCCCGCCGCGTAGGCGGCTGAACCGATTGAATTCCGTTTTTGTCTGATAATTGTCGGCGCGTCAACACCACCCGTCGTGGCGATTTTAGCTCTTCGCAGCTGCATAAAAAGTGCCAACGCGACATCCGTGCTTGGGGAAGGAGGCCCATTGAGTGCGCCGATTCAAAGCTCGTCGATCGACATTGCGACGTTGTTCTCGTCGGCGACAGCGCGGCATAGTTCTCCACGGCTTGGCGTCGACGCTGGGCGTGACGCTGGAGATGATGATCATGCACGGTCAGACCTGCGCCGTGGCCTGGAGCCGGCGCAAATGGTCGTCGACCCGCCGTTCGGTTCCTTTTGAAGAAACCCGGAGCAGCCTTTCCGCAATGCCTGATAAAGCCCTTCCAGTGCGCCCGCGCCAGCATCATCGCACTCTCACTCCAACACAACCTATGCGAGTCAGTAAATCGACTCCCCGGCACTATTGTTTCAGGGGAAATGAATCTAGTTTCAAAGGGTTCGGCCGATAGGCGGGGCACAGCTGAGGCCTTCACGGCCCTTTTTGACATAAACGCGTCGCCCGATTGAGATTATCTTGACGGTAGCGCAGTGCGCCATCCATGCCAGTCGAGATGATCATGGGCAAATATCGAGACCATCGCGAGCCACGCCGGCATCGCTATGACGATGACCCCGTTTCCTTTTCGGAACGGACTTCCGAGCCAAGCTATTTTCAGCGCCCGCCGACCGGGTTACCAAGGGGCCGAACCACTCATGGCGAAGTCGGCACCCGAACCGTGACGGCAGATCCTGTCGATGCGGAGGTATTGTGGTTCACAGTCAGCAAGGGTTTTGGCTTCGTCAAACTGTCGGACGGCACGGAGGCCTATCTGCACGTACGAGTGTTAGAGGCGGCCGGAAGCCGGGATGTTGCCGCGGGAACGCCTCTCAAGATCACGGTCGAAAAAAGTCCAAAAGGTCATCAAGTCGCGCAGGTGCTGGAGATCGGCGATCACCGCGCGAAAACTCCGTCACATACGCGCGTCGCTGGAGGGACCTTCGATGAAACCGGTGCGCAGTTGGAGAGCGGGGGCACGGTCAAGTGGTACAAACCCGAAAAGGGCTTCGGCTTCATTGCTCCTGACAACGGTGAGAAGGACGTCTTCGTTCATGCCAGCGCCCTGACGCGCTCAGGGCTCAGCGTGCTGGTGGCGGGACAGAAGGTGTTTGTCGAATGCGGGCAAGGCAAGAAAGGCTGGGAAGTCCGGAGCATTCGCCTTGCCTAGACGGCGATGCATTGCTCGCCTCGAAGGAGATGCCGGAGAGCGTCGGGCGGCCGCCCGAGCCCGCGTAGCAGAAACCGACATTGTCGAAGGGCAGCACGCCGTCGGCGACGACGAGATCCCTGGCGCCCGGCGCGTCCTCGATGTCAAGTTCGGCGTCGAGCAACTCGAACAGCCGCGTGCCGCAGGTCGAGGCGCGCGCGAACGAGTTGACCATCAATCCGAGCTGGCGCACCGGCATCTGCAGAATGGTCATGAAGGTGAGCAACAGGGCCAGCGTGCCGACGCTGATTTGACCTGCGATCGATTTCTGGCCACCGAACCAGAGCACCAGGCCCATGGCGGTCAGGAACGAGAAATTCATGGCGCTGGTGTTGCCGACACGGATGTCGACGCGCTCATTGGCGAGATCAAGGCGCGTCCTGCTTGGCGCGGTCGAACTTTTCCAGCTCGTGCGGCTGCGCGGCGAAGGCACGCACGACACGGATGCCGCCGAGATTCTCATCCATCACCCGGATCTTTAACGATCGCTGACGCCCAGATATGGGAAGGTCAGGCTTCAATGACGGGGAAGGTGAAGGATTGACTGGTCGGGTTTCCGGGCCGAGCTTGTCGGCCGCTCAATCGAAAGCGTCATTTGAGGCGCTTCCTCTCCCGCGTGTAACTGGAAGACACGCTCGTCCAGTTCCTTGTCTACTTCCGTGAGACGATGATTGAGGCGAAGGTAGTCGGTCCAGGTCGGCGTGCGGAACGTTTCTGTCCACTGCATAGGCTTCTGAAGGTTGCGCTGGAGCGTCCAGTTCCGAGCACCGACGCGGCTGTGTACATGACGCCGCTGCCGCATGAGGTCGAGGAAGGCCTCGACATTTCTCTCGGCTATCAGATATTCGATCTTGACCACGATCGGGCCGCTTCTCGGCTTCAAACTGAGAGCGACAGCTGGGGCGTCGAATTCCTCCAAAGAATCGGGCTCGGAGTCGCGGCGCTCGCGAAGAGGAAACAGAACGCCGGCTGCAGCAACGAGCAGCAGGGCCGCAGCGGAACCCTCTAGCGCCCAGGTCAGCGAATGGTTCTGGGAAACGGTGCCCCACAGCCAGCTGCCGGCCGCTATGCCGCCGTCAATCAATGCATAGTAGATGGAGATCGTGCGCCCCACGACCCAGCGCGGGCTTGCCAGTTGCACGCTCACGCCAACCCCGGACCAGGCAGTGACCCAGCCTGCCCCGCCCAAAGCAAGTGCAATTGCCGCCACGACGATCGAAGAGGTCAGCGCCAGGGAGAGGGAGCACGCCGCGCAGGCGACGCAGGAGAGCCTCATCAGCTGTTCTTGCGACAAGCTCCGTCTGAACAGGCTGTTGGAGAGGCCGGCGAAGACCGCGCCTGTTCCGAAACCTGCCATGAGCGTGCCATAGGCGAGCGGGCCTCCTCCCAACTGGTCGCGGACAATCAGCGGCAGCAGCGCGAGTATGGCGATGCTCGCCAGGCCAAAGAGGGTTCCGCGTGCGATCGCCGCTTTGATTTCCGATGACATCGCCGTGAAGCGTAGCCCGTCATAGATGGCCCTCCTCATCGACTCGCGCGGAAGAGGCGACGAGCGAACCTTCCACTTGCAGCGCCAAATGGTGGCCAAGGGTACCAAATAGGTGAGGGTGGTCACGGTAAAAGCGGCCAAAAGCCCGAAGGAGGCAACCACGATGCCGCCGAGCGCCGGGCCCACGGTCCGTACGGTGTTGAAGCCAACGGAAAGCAGGGTAACGGCAGCGGGAACATCGCGCCGGTCCACCATATCGCCAACCGACGCCTGCCAGGCGGGATCGTTGAGAGCGCCGCCGCATGCGATTAGAAAGCTGAAGCCGAGAATCATCCATGGGTCGACAAAGCCCAGCGCTACAACAGCGGTCAGCATCGCAGATGCTATCACCATAAGGCAGCGGCCGGCGAACATAACCCTGCGACGGCTGAAATTGTCAGCGAGAACCCCGGCGAACACGGACAAAATGAAAGCGGGCAGGTTCGATGAAGCCTGCACCAGCGCAACCATCAGATCGGAAGTCGAGATGGTAGCCATCAGCCAACTGATGGCAACAGTCTGCATCAACCAGCCGAGGCTCGAGACTTGCGTGGCGAGCCAGATCGACCGAAAGGTGGGCTGCAAAAGTGGCGCAAAGCTCGTTGGTGCAGCCAAATCTTCATTAGATCCAGCCACCCTACTCATTTTGCCAACCTTTGCTTTCCGTTATTGCCGTTTCCCATGTAATCTAGGCTGAACCGTGGCGGCTAGAAGAATAGAGAGAAACTGTTTCCCTTGCGGCACAGTTCCTCGTGATTAAGGGTTGCGGCCGAGACGCATGCCCGAGCCGGCTCACCCCGCCTTCGAAGACATCACCTGGGTGGAGCCCGGATTCTTGCTTGTACTTTGACGCAACATGCTTCATCAACGGTAACTTTGCCGAGCGATGCCTTTTCGCGAAACGCGACGATGTTCTTTCGTCGGAAACTCTCTCCAACGGCGTTCGATGCGCTGAGTCTGGCTTGGGGCGAGGTGAGGGCTTGCAGATCTTAGACAGGATAGATTCCTGATAAACGCAGACGGTTGCCGGGCCGCGATCGAAGAGGCGCGCGCTTTGCTGCTTCAGCTTGAACAAAAGTCTGACGCGCTCACACATGCGATCGACGACTTTCTGCTCGATCTGATGACGCTGGCTTTCATTGTTGAATGTTATGGACGCGGCTTTGAACTTTTGGCGCGAACGCTTGCCCGTAGAAGACTGGCAAGGGTCAGGCTTTTGTCGGGGGCGGTGGACTCCGCCAGGGGAGAAATGACACCCAAAGCCTGATGGCTGAAGCGACGGTCGCCCCGCGTTCCGCACAGTGACGAAGGTAACGGTACGGCTCTTCGGCAAATGGCGCATCCTCATGGTAGCGTCTGGCCGTTCCCTCTGATGCCTCGGCCTCCCACACTTATCTGAATAGGCCCGATCCTGGAGGGTCCTCGAAGTGGGCATGAGGGCTATAGGCCGCGTGGTTGGGGTACCAAACGTAGGCGCGGTATTGGGCTGGAAATTGGCGACGAGCGACGAAGAAGTCCGAGATCAACTCGTGCAATGGCAATTCCTAACACCGTGGACCTGTTGGAGCAGCCTCATCCTCCTAGTCAGGAACGTCATCAAGGTTGTAGGATTGATGCGCGGCGAACCCTCGGAACTCAGGATCATGTTGACATCGCTGTTCGACAGAGCCGACTTGGCGCAAGGAAGCCACATCGTTTCGGAATTGCTTATCGCATGGTCTATCGTCGGCCTAGACTAGTCAAACCCTTGGCGCGGCGAGGAAGCGGCGGTCGTCGGCGTGATGCATGACGGGAGTCGGCGGCGCCTCACCATAGGCGAAATGCAGGAACCAAAGGAAAGGACCACCTGCATGGAATTGCGAACCGCGTCCTCGACGTCTGAGCCGCGACCCTTGCCAACGATCACTCAACCCACGCCGTAGAGCTTCAACCCAGCCTTGGACACGCGAACCGCGCTACCATCGTTGCAGAGGAGCCGTCCACCAGATGGTTCCACTTGTAGCCCGCGCCTCTGGTCGACATAGCGGACTGGCTCTGGCCACCGGCAAGGTTGAAGAGCGTTCCGTTGTTGCAGTCGGTACTTGGCCTGCGTGAACCAGATGCGTGAGCGCGCGGTCGCGTTTCAGGATTGATCTACTCGTAAAAAGGAATTGTCTTAGGCGGAAGGCCGCACTTGATACCGCTATCCTGTTGGCGCCCATCGGTTTCCCGGATTGAGCAAGTCCGGATCACTATTTTATGCCGCTGCCAGCGTTGTGTCGGCCATGTGCACGCGCGCTGCCGCTGCCAGCAGGTCGGTCTGGGTGATCAGCCCAATAATGCGTCGCTCGGCATCGACGATGACCACGGCATGGCTGCGGCAATATGGCCGCGCGAACTGACAGACGCGCCAACAATCGGCATCTCGCATGGTCGGTGGCACTGGACGTGGCTCCCACCCTGCTGGCGCGACTCCCCATCAGGTCGTCGGGGTTTCGCTGGCGAAAAAAACTTCCGCGTGTCTCTGCGCGATCCATCCCGCTTGCGCGTGCCTAGTCAACCAAAAAACTGACCATCTGCAGGATCAGGATCAGCAAAAAAAAGCCAAAGGCAGACGCCAAAACAGCTGCCAGCAGGACGATGCGTTGTTTCTTCACCCACAGTTCCCCCGGGAGAGAGTCTAATGATAATCCTTAAAAAAGGCGCCCTGGAACAGGGCGCCCTACGCTCATTTGTGCAAGTTTAAAGTTTAGCTTGCCTGCTTTATGTAATTAAACGTTTCTTTTATGCGATACTTCTCCAAGTGTTACTTGCACAAATCGAACGTATCGCACATTTAGACGAACTGTACATTCGATAGCGACTTTGACGCATGCGTTTACTGGCGGTATACATCCTTCACCGTTGCCGCAAGGCATTGGCCCACTCGCGCGGCACCTCCTTCACGACAAAGGTTGAAAGCCCGTCCTCGGACGTTTCATTTCCAAGATCACTTCGATCCACTCATACGGGCTTCCCGAGCGAGACCGTGGGTTCGGACGGTGCGAATGAATTTCTCGTTATAATCGAATTGATTATAAGGGTATATTTCTACGTTGAGTATAAAGGATGTCAAGCCCGCGCCAGCGGCAATTTTGTCCGGGCGACCGCCGTTTCGTCGAGGACATGGTGGCGGAAGCGATAAAGCTTCGCCGGCCGACCGCCGGTGTCAAAAGCACTTTCGCCGGTCTCCTCCACCAGTTCCTGCTGCTCCATCAACCGGCGAAAGTTCTGCTGAAGCGCCCCTGCCGATGTAGTCGTCAACGCCGTCCGCGTCAGCGCATTGCCATCGGCGGGAAGCCAACGACATTGTTGATGACGAACGTAACGATCCGCGGCTTCAGAGAGGAATGCGCGCTTCGTCCAGATGGATGGAGTGGGCTGGCAGGTCCGGGCGGCCGCGCCGTTGAGGATGCAGCATCGAGAGCCGCGCTCGCCGAGGATGACATAGGTCGAGATTCGCGCGCCGGAAGTCTTGCTCCATGTCTCCACGAATCCATTGGCAGGATCCCGGCTTCTTCGCAGTGGTCAGGGTCGAGCGTTATCGAACCGTGGTAGTTGAGGTTTGCTTCGGTGACGTGGATGCCGTGCAGCTTGCCGGCGACTATTTTTCGCATTGGTCCCGTTGTCCTATTCATCTCACAAAGTCAGTCCTGATGTTGAGCAGCTTCGCTGGGCTAAATCCCGACGACGAGCGCCCCGCCGCTGAGTCCCGCACCTGCCGCCGCCAGGAGTATTTTCTCGCCCGGCCGAAACGGCTCCGCTTGATTGGCGAGCGACAGTGAGAGCGGGATCGTCGCGGCGGAAGAGTTGCCATATTCGGCGATCGTTTTGACGATCAGGTGATCGGCAACGCCGAGGTTTCGCCCGACCGCATCGAAAATGCGAGCATTGGCCTGATGCGGCACGAACCGGTCGACATCCTGTGGTCGCACTCCGGCAGCGGCTAGCGCGCTTATCGAGCAATCGGTCATCATCTCGACGGCCTTTGCGAACACTTCGCGGCCGTCGGTCATCATCATTCGGGTTTGCGCGAGGTCGAGGTCACCGTGGAACGGGATGTTGCTTCCTCCTGCGGGAATCTGGATCAGCCCGTATCGCGAGCCGTCCGAATTCACCGAGGCACCGAGGATCCCCCGATCAGTATCCTCGCACGGACCTATCACCACGCCGCCGGCGGCATCGGCAAACAGCACGGCGCTGGCGCGCTCAGCGGGATTGATGCGGCGGCTGAGGATATTGGCGGCGATAACAAGGCTCGCTTTGCCGTGCAGGCGGGTAAATCCGTCCGCAAACATCAGCGCATAGATGAAGCCGGCGCAGGCGCCGGTCAGATCGACAGCGCCGGCGCGGCCGAGCCCCAGCCGATGTGCGACCAGGGGCGCGCTGGGCGGCAGGAGGTGATCGGGCGTCGAGGTGGCAAGCAGCAGCAGACCGATGTCGTTGCGCGCAATGCCGGCGCTGGCCAGCGCCATGGCGCCGGCCTGCGCAGCAAGACCAGACAGCGTGTCTTCGTCCGTTGCCCAGAAGCGCGACCGGATTCCAGTACGCCGCTCGATCCAGCCCGGTTCGAGGCCGAGATTGTTCTCGATTTCGGCATTCGTCACCTTTCGGCCAGGCGCATGATGGCCAAACCCGAGAAGGCGCGACAACCTGCTCATGGCCTCGAACCGAAGCGTTCGCCGGCCTCCTCGATCGCGTCATGGAGCCGATCGAGCTCGTCGCCGGTGACGCAATAGGGCGGCAGGAGATAAAGGACATTGCCGAGCGGGCGCACAAGCAGGCCGAGCTCGAGGAAAAAGGCCCGCAGCTTAGGTCCGATCTCGGCCAGATAGCCGGCAGAGCCGGCGCGCAGGTCGAGAGCCAGGATCGTGCCGATCGCGCGGCTGTCGGTGAAGTTGGCATTGTCGCGAAAGCGTCGAAACCCGGCGGCCTGCCTCGCGCTCAGGGTGGCGATCCGCTCGGCCACCGGCTCGTCACGCCAGATCTCGACATTGGCGAGTGCTGCCGCGCAGGCAATCGGATTGGCCGTGTAGGAACTCGAGTGGAAAAACGTCTTCTTGCGATCCGCCGAACAATGAGCATGGAAGATGGCATCGGTGGCAAGCGTGGCGGCCAGCGGGATTGCGCCACCGGTCAGGCACTTCGAGGTGCACAGCATGTCCGGAGAGATGTTCGCCTGCTCGCAGGCGAACATGCTCCCGGTGCGGCCCCAGCCGGTCATCACCTCGTCGGCGATCAGCAGCGTGCCGGAGGCTTCGGCAATCTTCTTCAATCCGGTCAGAACCGAGGCCGGATACATCAGCATGCCGCCGGCGCCAAGCACCAGCGGCTCGACGATCAGGGCAGCGGCGCGCCGGTCGCGGGAGACTGCTTCGAACCGATCCAGCGTCTCCTGCTCCCGCCCGGCCGCCGGGAAGGGGATGGTGTCGACCTCGAACAGCAAAGGCTCATAGGGGGCGTTGAACACGCCACGAGCACCGACGCTCATCGTGCCGATCGTGTCGCCATGATAGCTGTGCTCCATGACGACGATGCGCGAGCGCGGCGCGCCGATGTTGCGGAAATAGCCGAGCGCCATCTTCAGCGCGACTTCGACGCTGGTCGAGCCGCTGTCGGAATAGAACACCCAGTCGAGTCCGGCGGGAGCGAGCCCGACAAGCGCCTTGGCCAAGCATTCGGCAGGCTCGTGCGTGAAACCTGCGAAGATGATCTGGTCGAGGCTCGAGGCGGTCGTCTCGATTGCCTTCATGATGCGGGGATGGCGGTGGCCATGTGTGACGACCCACCAGGAGGAAATGGCATCCATGATGCGGGAACCGTCGGCCTTGTGGAGATAGGCGCCTTCAGTCAGGACGATTTCAGGGATCGCCGGCTCGAGCGCGTGCTGGGTGAAGGGATGCCACACACGGGATTGCGGCATCATCCGCCTCCGGCAATCAAAGCGAGGTCGAAGCCGGCAATCATCGCTTGTCTCAGCGTTTTGTCCGTCAGCGGATCGAGGTGCGGCAGCCTGCCGAGTTGCGGCACGTCGCCGAATTCCACGATCGTCCGTTGCGTATCGGTCATCTCATCGCCGATGAAGGCGATGCCAGCCAGCGGGATAGCGCGCGCCCGCAGGGCCTCGATCGACAGCAGGGTGTGATTGATTGTTCCGAGCGCGGTGCGGGCGCACAGAATGACCGGCAACTGCCATTGCTCGAATATGTCGATGAACCTTGTCCGGCGGTTCAGCGGCACCATCAGCCCGCCGGCGCCTTCGATGACGAGCGGTGTCGGCAGGACCGGAAACGAAAGATCGGCAGCCTCGATCGAAACGTCGTCGATTTCGGCCGAACGATGCGGCGAAAGCGGGCTCTTCAAGCGGTAGGCTTCCGGCAGCACGCGCCCCGACGGAAGCCCGGCAAGCCGTGCAACCGCCTCGCTGTCGGTCTCGCCGTCGAGGCCCGATTGCACCGGCTTCCAGTAGAAACCGTCAAGCAGGCCGGCAAGCCCGGCCGAAAACACCGTCTTGCCAATTCCGGTGTCTGTTCCGGTGATGACGATGCGCTTGGTCATGTCGCCTCCGGTCATGTCTGAGCCAACACCTCGACGAGCGCCTCGACCATGGCGGAAATGTCGGCTTCGCCGATATTGAGCGTCAGTGAGATGCGCAGCCGCGACGTGCCCTCGGGTACGGTCGGCGGACGAATGCCGCGTATGTCGAAGCCGTGGGCCTGCAGGCGCGCCGCCACTGCCATGGTGCGCCTGACATCGCCGATCACCAAGGGCTGGATCTGAGAGCCACTTGGTGTCACGCCGCAGCGATCGACCAATTGGCGGCCTGCGAGGGCGACGCGTTCATGCAGTTGAAAACGCCGCATAGGCTCGTCCGCGAGCATTGCGAGCGCTTCGCGCGCCGCGACCGCCATCAGCGGCGAGGGCGCGGTGGCGTAGATGAATGGCCGGCAACGGTTGATCAGATACTCGCACAGTGTCCTCGGCCCGGTCACGAGCCCACCAGATGCGCCGAGCGCCTTGCCGCAGGTGTGGAGCGCGACGATGTTGTCGCGGCCCTCGAAAGCGGCGGCCAGCCCCCGGCCGTCCGGTCCCCAGACGCCGGTCGCGTGCGCCTCGTCAATGACGATGAATGCGTTGTGCCGATCGGCAAGCGCGGCCAGGCTCTCCAAAGGCGCGCAGTCGCCATCCATGCTGTATAGGCTTTCCACCGCAATCCAGACGCATCCCATGCCGCCTTCGGCGCGCCAACGCTTGATCGCGTCCTCGACAGCATCGACGTCGTTGTGCGCGGCCAGCTTGAACTCGGCACGTCCGGCCTGTGCCCCCTCATGCATGCTGGCATGGGCGAGCTCATCGAGGACCAAAAGGTCGCCCTTCTGCGGCAGCGCAGTCAGCAAAGCGAAGTTGGCGATGTAGCCGCTGCCGAAGAACAGCGCGCGGTCGGCTCCAAAGAATGCCGCCGCGTCTGCCTCGAGCTGCTCGTGTTCCGGCGCATTGCCGCGCAACAGCCGCGACCCGGTGGCGCCAACCGACGTGCCCCGCGCAATCGCCGCCGCAACCGCTTCGCCAAGTCTTTTCGAGGCGGCAAGCCCGAGATAGTCGTTCGACGAGAAGTCGCGCCCGGCGCGCGGCTTCAGCGTCCGCAGCCGGTCCTTGCGCGCCAGTCCCTGCAAGGTCGCCTCATAGCGGGCAAGCGGTGCCCCGTTCATTGCGCCTCGAGTTCCATCGGCTCGATGCCAAGGCGCCGGAACAGCAGGGTATCCTTGTCCTCACCGGGATTGTCCGCCGTCAGCAGCGTGTCGCCGGCGAAGATCGAGTTGGCGCCGGCAAAAAAGCACAGCGCCTGCATCTCGTCGGTCATGGCCGTACGGCCGGCGGAAAGACGGATATGCGATTTCGGCATCATGATGCGCGCCAGCGCGATCACGCGCACGAATTCGATCGGCTCGATGGACTTGGCGTCGGCAAGCGGGGTGCCGGGGATCGGGATCAGCATGTTGATCGGAACGCTTTGCGGATGTTCCGGCAGGTTGGCCAGCGTCACCAGCATGCCGATCCGGTCCACCGGCTCCTCGCCCATGCCGACAATGCCGCCGCAGCAGACCTTGATGCCGGATTGGCGAACGTGCTCGAGCGTCTCGAGCCGCTCGGCAAAGCTGCGCGTGCTGATGATCTCGCTATAGTAGCGTTCCGACGTATCGATGTTGTGGTTGTAAAAGTCGAGACCAGCCTGCTTCAGTCGAGCGGCCTGCTCAAGATCGAGCATGCCGAGCGTCATGCAGGTCTCCATGCCCAGCGCCTTGACGCCTTCGACCATCGCCACCACCGCATCCATGTCGCGCGCCTTGGGGTTTCGCCAGGCCGCGCCCATGCAATAGCGGGTGGCGCCGGCGTCACGCGCTTTCTTCGCCTCGGCGACGACGCGCCGGACCTCCATCAGCTTCGACGCCTTCAGGCCGGTCTCGTGATGCGCCGACTGGCTGCAATAGCCGCAATCCTCCGGGCATCCGCCCGTCTTGATGCTGAGCAGCCGGCTGAGCTGGACCTTGTTGGGATCGAAATTCTGGCGGTGCACGGTTTGCGCGAGGAAGAGGAGATTGTTGAAGGGGGCATCGTGAAGTGCCCGAGCCTTCTCCAGGGTCCACGCTCCAGGGTCAGGGGATTGAGCCTGTGGCGATGTCTGCGTTGGACTGGCTGTTTGCATGTCCATGCTGTTCCTCCGGTTCTGCCTTGCTTTGCTGTCTGATTGATGACGATCGGAAAGGTTGATTCGATCCTGTTCGTTCCTCAGGCGATCATGAGCCCCAATAGTCGAGGCCGATATCCAGGATCGGCGCGCTGTGGGTCAGTCGGCCGACCGAAATCAGATCAACGCCGGTCGCGGCAATCGCTCGCGCTGTATCGGATGCGATCCCGCCAGAAGCCTCGGTGATAGCACGGCCGCCAACGATTGCGACGGCGCGGCGAAGATCGGCGAGGGACATGTTGTCGAGCAGAACCGCATCGGGAGCGAAGCCAAGTACCTCCTCCAACTGGGCCAGCGTATCGACCTCGACCTCGATCTTGACGAGATGACCGGCCCGTCTTCGTGCTCGCTCGAGCGCCGGGCGAACGCCGCCTGCGATGGCGATGTGGTTGTCCTTGATCAGAATTGCGTCGTCGAGGCCGAAGCGGTGATTGGATCCGCCACCTGCGCGCACGGCGTATTTTTCGACTGCCCGCAATCCGGGCGTCGTCTTGCGCGTGCAGACGATCTTCGCGCTGTGCCCGCGGACCGCCGCGACGATGGATGCCGTCGCCGTAGCGATCCCGCTCAGGTGACAGAGAAAATTCAGCGCCGTCCGTTCCGCTGTGAGTATGGCCCGGGCCGGACCGCTCACCGATGCAATGATCTCCCCTTGCACGACTTCGCTGCCGTCCGCTCGCTCCACCTTCATGTCGACGTTCTGGTCGATGAGCCGGAAGGCGAGCATCGCCAGATCGAGCCCGGCGACAGTTCCGGCCTGGCGGGCTGTCAGCACGGTTGTCGCATGATGGTCCTTCGGTACGACCGCATCCGAGGTCAGGTCGCCGGCTCTGCCAAGGTCTTCAAGAAGAGCTGCCCTTACAAGCGGCTCAAGCATGACCGTGGGAAGCGGTGAGAGCGTCATCACTTTGCCCCTTCGAGGCTTGGCGAGTGTCCGAGTTCCCGCGCAGCGGCCAAGGCGGCTTCGAGGGTGATTTCGGACCGTCGGGCGACAGTCGCATGATGAGGAAAGTCTGTCCGGTAATGAGCGCCGCGGCTTTCTTCGCGCAACAGGGCGGCAACCGCGATCATTAGCCCGACAGCCGCCGGATCCGAGGCCGCGTCCTTGCTTTCGGCGAGCGGCAATAAGGCACGTGCGGCTGCTTTCAAACCTTCACCATCCCGGACGATGCCGAGTGCGCGCGACAGGAAAACACGCACGGGTGTCGGAGCGGGCGATGGGTAAACGTCCGCAAACGCAGGCTTTGTTCTGCGAGCAGGCGTTCCAGCGACACTTTCAGCGACCCAGCGCGCGCATACGACGGCCTCGGTCAAGGAATTGCTGGCGAGCCTGTTGGCGCCATGCAGTCCTGTCGAAGCGACTTCGCCGCAGGCCCACAGCCCCTTGACGGACGTCCTACCGGAGCCGTCCACGGCAACGCCACCCATGTGGTAGTGTTGGGCCGGACGAATGGGGATGAGATCGCGCGCGGGATTGATGCCCGCTCCACGACAGGCTGATGCGATTGTCGGGAAGTGTCGAGCGAATTCCGGGCCAGGCCGTTGCCGCGCGTCGAGAAAAACACGGTGGCCGTTGGCAAGATGGTTCCAGACGGCGCGCGCCAAGACATCACGAGGCGCAAGTTCCGCCCCTAGCACGCTCTGGAGAAAAGCCTGGCCGGTTTCGTCGATCAGGGCAGCACCTTCGCCGCGGACGGCCTCGCTGACCAGCACCATAGGGCGTTCCGGGCCGTCAAGCGCGGTCGGGTGGAACTGGATGAACTCGAGGTCGGCAAGGACAGCTCCAGCGCGGGCCGCAAGCGCCAGGCCCTGTCCGCAACTGCCGCAAGGATTGGTGGTGTCGAGAAACAGTCCCCCGATCCCACCGGTGGCGAGGACGACCCGCCGTGAGCCGAAGAAGACAGGTCCTATCGAACCGCTCGCCCAGACGCCTCGGATCGCATTCTCTCGCACCGCCAGCCGGCGCGCTTCCACGCCCTCCACGAGAACAATCGACGGAGTGGAACGCACAGCCGCGATCAGGGCACGCATGATCTCACGCCCGGTGCCGTCACCATGCGCATGAACGATGCGACGTCGGCTGTGTGCGGCCTCCAATCCGAGGCACAGTGATCCTTTCGGCGTACGGTCGAAGGGAACCCCAAAGCCCGCAAGCCCCTCTATCGCCTTGGGCGCGGCTTGGAGGATGCGGCTCGCCACGTCTGTGTCGCAGAGACCATCCCCGGCGGCAAGCGTATCGGCCAGATGCAGTGCCGGATCGTCGTCTTCGCCGAAACTTGCAGCCAGACCACCCTGTGCCCACGTGCTCGAATTGTCAGCTCCCAGCAGCGTCCTGGACAGAAGCAGCACCGGCTCCGGCGCCAGTTGAAGCGCGGTCATCAGTCCGGCGATGCCGCCGCCGATGATGATGGGCCGCCCGAAGAAGCTGCGGACATCGGCGCTCAAATTGCCAGCATCCGTTCGACCGCAAGCCGCGCGCGCCCGGCGATCCCGGGTTCGATGGTTACGATATGGTGGTTCTGCTCGAGCGCCATGCGGATGTTGGCAAGCGTGATACGCTTCATGTGCGGGCACAAATTGCAGGGCCGGATGAACTCGACCTCTGGGTGCGCTAACGCGACGTTGTCGCTCATCGAACATTCCGTCATCAGCACGACACGTGCCGGCCTTTGCCTTTCGACATAGTCGGACATGGCAGCGGTCGAGCCGGAAAAATCTGCTTCAGCCACGACGTCGGGCGGGCATTCGGGATGCGCGAGCACGATCACGCCGGGATGGCTTTCGCGCAACTCGCGGATGTCGGCCGGTGTAAAGCGCTCATGCACCTCGCAATGCCCTTTCCAGGCGATGATCTGCACATCGGTCTGGGCGGCGATATTCTGGGCCAGATATTCGTCCGGCAACATGATCACCTGGGGAACGCCAAGGGATTGGACGACCGCCTTGGCGTTGCCGGATGTACAGCAGATATCCGACTCGGCTTTCACTTCGGCCGACGTGTTGACATAAGTGATGATCGGCACGCCGGGATAACGCTGGCGCATCAAGCGCACGTCTTCTGCCGTGATCGATTCCGCCAACGAACAGCCTGCCCGCAGGTCGGGAATGAGCACCGTCTTTTGCGGATTGAGCAGCTTGGCCGTTTCGGCCATGAAATGTACGCCGGCCAGCACGATGACTTGCGCCTCGATCGTCGCAGCCGTGCGGGCCAGTGCCAAGCTGTCGCCGACGATGTCGGCCACGCAATGGAAGATCTCGGGGGTCTGATAGTTGTGCGCCAGGATGATGGCGTTGCGCTCGCGCTTCAGTGCAAGGATCGCCTCGATATCCTCGACGAAAGCCGGCCATTCGATCGGCGGGATCACTCGTCGGACGCGCTCGTAGAGAAACGCGGTCGCAGGCAGCATGGCGCTCATCGACCCCTCCCAGCTTATACTCTAGGTGAAAATAACCAGCATATACTTGCTGTGAGTATAAGCGATGTCAACCCCGCGCCAGCGGCAATTTTGTCCCGGCGATGACCCTCTCGTCGAGAACGGCGTGGCGGAACCGGTAAAGCTTCGCTGGCCGGCCGCCGGTCTCCGCGGTTGCCTCTCCGGTCTCTTCGACCAGCTCCTGCTGCTCAATCAGCCGGCGAAAGTTCGGCTTACGCACGAGCCTGCCGGCAAGCGCCTCCACCGTTCGCTGCAGCTGCAAAAGCGTGAAGACCGGCGGCATCAGCTCAAAGACGACCGGCCGGTATTTGATCTTGGAGCGCAGCCGCGCAATGCCGGTCGCCACGATGCGGCGATGATCGGCGACCATAGACTTGCTGGGCACCAGCGGAGGCAGCGTCGCGTCCCGTCCGCTTCCGGCCTCTTGGACCAGGCCTGCTTCGTAGACTAACTCATAGCGTTGAAGCGTGAGTTCCTCGTTCCAAAGGCGGTCGTCGAAGCCGAAGGCTATCGTCGCCCGCTGCCAGCGTTCACGTCGCGTGGCCGCGTCGCTGACGCCGTCTGCCCATTCAATCAGGCGCGGTCGCAGAACGTCCAGCACGACCGGAGGCGTGCCGGAGCGGTGGTCCTCCCATGGAAAATATTCATACCAGCTCTGCCAGCCGCACTTGGGCGAGCCAGCTGCCTGTTCCTTGCGGGTCAATGCGAGATAGCTGATGGAGATGACGCGCTGCTGGCGCTCGGCGCCGATGCGATCCCGATCCGCGAAGGTGTAGAGTTGCTCAATATACCCCAGCGGATGGCCGGTCTGCTGCTCGACCCACCCCCTCAAACCGGATTGCAGCGATCGGTGCTCAAGCGCAAATGGTCCGGAGGGCAGGGTGTCCGCCTGGCCGATGGTGAGGACACAGGGTTCACTGTCGTTTACGGCGACGACAAAGGCGATCAGGTCCACTTTGACTTCGTCCGCCTTGACGGCGGCTCTGTCTTTCCTGGGTCCTTTTGCCTGATCGTTCATGTTCGCGAAAGTGGCTGGTGCTCGGGGGCGCCTGAATCGATTTAAGTGTAAGCGCGCCTGTCCGCACGTCAACACCGCACAGCTGCACGGCCATTTTTAGCTCTTCGCACTTGCACAAAAATGTGGCAAACGCGACACCCGCGGTTGGTAACGTTGGGGAAGGAGGGTCCATTGAGTGCGTTTGGTGACACCAAGGCGATCACACCGCCGGATATTCGTTCGCGCAAAGGTGGGACGCCGCTCGTCTGCCTTACCGCCTACACGACGCCAGTCGCCCGGCTTGTCGATCCCCATTGCGATGTGGTGCTGGTCGGCGACAGCGTCGGCATGGTTCTCCACGGCCTGCCCTCGACGCTCGGTGTGACGCTGGAGATGATGATCACGCACGGCCAGGCCGTGCGCCGTGGCCTCGAGCAGGCGCTGATGGTCGTCGACCTGCCGTTCGGTTCCTTCGAGGAAAGCCCCGAGCAGGCTTTCCGCAATGCCGCGCGCGTCATGGCCGAGACCGGCTGCGCGGCCGTCAAGCTCGAAGGCGGCGAAACGATGGCAGAGACGATCGGCTTCCTCGCCGCTCGCGGCGTGCCGGTCATGGCCCATGTCGGCTTGACGCCGCAGGCGATCAACACCATCGGTGGCTACCGCGTGCAGGGCAGAGGCGGGGATGCCGAGCGCATCAGGCGCGATGCGCTTGCGGTGAGCGAAGCGGGCGCCTTTGCGGTCGTGCTGGAGAAGGTTCCCGAGGCGCTCGCCCGCCGGATCACCGGGGAGGTGGCGACCCCGACCATTGGCATCGGTGCCTCGGCAGCCTGTGACGGCCAGATTCTCGTCGTCGACGACATGCTGGGCCTCTTCGGCGACTTCCGGCCCAAATTCGTCAAGCGCTATGCTGAACTGGGGGAGGCCGCTGCGGCTGCGATCGCGGCCTATGCGCGGGAAGTGAAGGAGCGCCAGTTTCCGGCCGCCGAGCACGTGTTTGCCGATGCGCCCAAGCCCGCCGACGCGGACGCGGCCAAGAGCGGAGAAGCAGCGTGAGCGTGCCGATTGTCAGGAGCGTTGCCCGGCTTCGCGAAATCGTCGCCGCATGGCGCGGCGAGGGCGTGGGGATTGCCGTGGTGCCAACGATGGGCGTCCTGCATGAGGGCCATCTCAGCCTGGTGCGCGCGGCACTCGAGAAGGCCGACCGGGTGATCGTGACGCTCTTCGTCAACCCGAAGCAATTCAACAGCCAGGCCGATCTCGCCGCGTATCCGAGCACCGAGGACGAGGATGCCGCCAAGCTGGCACCGCTTGGCGCGCACCTGCTTTATGCGCCGGATGCAGAGGAAATGTATCCGGCGGCCTTCGCCACGACCGTTTCGGTGTCCGGTGTCAGCGAGGGCCTGTGCGGTGCCTTCCGGCCGGGACATTTCGATGGCGTGGCGACCGTCGTCGCCAAGCTCTTCCTGCAGACCAGCGCTGACTTCGGCTTCTTTGGCGAAAAGGACTTTCAGCAGCTTCAGCTAGTCAGGCGTATGGCCCGGGACCTGGATATTCCAATCACCATTGTTCCTTGTCCGACAGTCCGCGAAGCCGACGGTCTTGCACTATCATCGCGCAATGTCCGGCTCTCGCCAGCAGAGCGTGCTGTTGCCCACAAGCTACCATCGGTCTTGCTCGAGACGGCTGAGCGGCTTGCCCGCGGCTCGCCCGTCCTGCCAACGCTTGCCGAAGCGCGCGCAGCAATTCTGGCTGCAGGCTATCGCGAGATCGAATACCTGGAACTTCGCGACGAGGCAGATTTGCGACCCATGACAAGCCTTGGCCGACCTGCACGTTTGCTTGTCGCGGCCTGGCTCGGCGGCACACGGCTCATAGACAACGTCAGAATATCACGGGTTTCAACAGATTAACGGGGTTCTCGGCACGCGCTGTATCCGTCCGGGATCGTTTAAAACAAGGTCTCTGCCTGGCATCGAGCGATCACGGAGGTTACGCAAAGCGCAAATGCATCGCGTGTTTGAGAACTTCGTCGAGCAACTGTCTGCAAGTGTTGATGCTGCCGATCTCCGTGAGGCAATGGCATCCGCTGCAGCCGGCTTCGATTTTCCGCTATTCGCCTATTTCACTTACCCGTCGGCCCCCGGCGACGCCCCGCAATTGATCTCAAACTATCCTTCATCCTGGACATCACGTTATCTGCAACAGCGGTACCACAGTCTTGATCCGGTCATCCTGCGCGGGCTGCAAGGCTGGGATACCTTCGATTGGGGTGTGGATCGCGCTCGGCACTGTCTGCCGAATTCGCAGCAACAAATTCTGGAGAGTGCGGCTGAGTTTGGCATCCGCGGCGGCCTGACGATATCCATGCATGATCATCGCGGCCGGTTTGCTGCCCTGACCTTTGCTTCCGACGAGTCCCGCCCGCCTCTGTTGCGGTCACTGACACGTTACGAAAAAGCATTGCAGCTGGTGGCCATCAACTTTCATATCCATGTCCGGCGCAGGCTCGCCGACGATCGCGTGGTGGATGGTGTAACGCTCACCCCGCGGGAGTTCGAGTGCCTGAAATGGGCGGCGCGCGGCAAGTCGGCTTGGGTTATCAGCCAGCTTCTCGGCGTCTCAAAGCGCACCGTGACCTTTCATCTGGAAAACGCCAAGGCAAAGCTTGGCGTTCGAACGATCAACCAGGCCGTTGCACGACTGGCTGCCTCCGGCCAGGCGAGATCCTGATTCGTCGGCCACGATAGCTGTAAACCTCTACAGGCTGCATCGCTGCCGGCTTTGCCCTTCGATGGCGGGAACACATTCCCGCACGGAGGCGACCATGATGCAGCTGATAACACCAGACCTTTACGACGAGTTCGCAAGCGAGCTCAAAGAGATGCACGGGCTGAGGTTTCGGGTGTTCAAGGAAAGGCTCGATTGGGAAGTTGATACCGAAGACCAGATGGAAACAGACCCGTTTGATGATCTGAAGCCTGTCTATCTGCTCCTCAAGGGATCCGACTGGCGAATTCGCGGTTGCGTGCGTCTTTTGCCCAGCACCGGACCCACAATGTTGCGCGACACGTTCCCGGTGCTGCTGGGTGCTGACGTCGTGCCCTCGACCTCCGACATATGGGAGAGCAGTCGTTTCGCGCTCGATCTTCCTCCGTCGGCGCCCAAGGCAGCGGGCGGACTGGCCCAGGCAACCTACGAGCTCTTCGCGGGCATGATCGAGTTCGGCTTGGCCAAGGATCTGACCCGGATAGTAACGGTGACGGACACGCGCATGGAACGGATCCTTCGCCTCGCGACGTGGCCATTGTCGCGCATCGGACAACCCAAGTCCGTCGGCAAAACGGAGGCGGTGGCCGGGTTTCTCGAGATTTCCCGCGCGAGCCTTTTGCGCATCCGCAGCAGGGGACGTCTGAGCGGACCGGTACTGTGGCAACCGGTTCTAGGCCCGTCGGCATTGTGGACACCTGAGCCGTGAAGGATGCTGGTCTGCCCAAGGAAGCGACGGTCGGTCTTGTATGCTGGCCGGACTGGCGTCGTCACGAAGCTTACCACTACGCCAGACGATTGCCACGCACTGCCTGGGCCTGGGAGTTTCTTCGGCGCAATCCACAATTTCAGCGCGACCACGCCAAAATGGCACCGTCCGCCTGCATTGTCGGAGCCCAGGCCGACATGAAGATAATCGAGTTGACGACAGGATCATCTTTCCTAAGACAATGGAGCCTCCTTTTTCGCGGACGCGCCACAGTCGGACGCTACGTCGGCAAGGGTCTTTTGGGATCCGCGCGACTGCGCCCGTATTCTACGAGCGGCCGCGGAGCCGGTTGGGCTCGACCACGATTTTGAACCGCTTGATCTCCCTTCGCTCTCATGCTGCAAGGACATCCTGCTGACACCTGCCGGCGTGCAGCACGTGCTGCTGAGGGAGGACTGCCGGAGTCTGCAGATCGCCCTTTCCGGTGCATCCGTTCTCCGCCCGTTGCGGCTATATGTCGACGCGATCGTGCAGCCGCAGCACCTGAAGTTCCATGTCGCTGCCCTTCAGTTCCTGAACGACATCAATGGTTGCGGCCGCCTGGCAGCTGCTTGCTTTCCGCCGGAACCCCGCGGAGCGCGTCTGCGTATCGTGCTCCAGGCTTTGGATGGCTCGCTTGCGGGAGCATCTCATCAGGAGATCGCCATTGCCCTGTTCGGGAGACGCCGTGTCGAAGAAGATTGGTCTCATCCCGGTAGCCATCTTCGCGATCAGGTGCGTCGCGCCATCCAACGTGGCCGCTACCTGATGGGCGGCGGCTATAGACAGTTCCTGATGTAATTCGGGTGACAGCTTGGTGATTGTCTTATTCGAAAACGCGCAGGCATCAATCTCCATTTCTCACTGCTATTGGGCCTTGTACAAGACGTGACACGCGCCTAGTTCTTCCGCTGCGGGAATCGGGTTTGAGTAATACGGACGAAGCACTGAGAACCAACGTTTTCGTGATAGTGCATTCATGCCCCGAGAATCCTGATGACCGTTACGAACCCCGACAAAGCCGGCGCTGACTGAAACGGTCGCTGAACGTGCTCTGTGGCCTGCGCCGCCTGACTCTCGGTTTCGGCCATGCCGACCATCAGCGTATTGATAGGCCATCGCGGGCTAAGCTCTACCGGCGAAAGCGGCGTCAACAGCGGCAGGCAATCAGAAACTTGATCGGCGGCGACGATGATTATGATCAACGTGACGAACACGTGAATCATGCCGATGGCGCCCACGCTGCCGATGATGATGATGCCGATCATGCGTCGCTGATGCTGCCTAACTACAGTGCTTGTGATCACGCCGATCACCGCGTGATTACGAGCGGCGGCGCTTCGTGTCAGGTGCGTAGCCGGGATGGTCGCGCATGGCCGATTGGTCCTTCGTGCCGCGGGGTGTGGGCTTGCGTTCGGTCATGAGGGCGTCAGGCGCAACGAGAAGTTTAGATCAGGGGCTCATCCATGGGGTGGATGATAGTTATGCCTACAATCAATTGTACCAATATTACCGAATACTACTACAAGATCCCCAATGAAAGCGGCCGGATGGGTATCCGTCTCGCGTGGGCTGAAGCTGCCGGCAAGAATGGGAAGACGAACATGTGCGGGATTGTTGGCATCGTTGGGCAACAGCCGGTGTCGGATCGGTTAGTCGACGCATTGAAGCGTTTGGAATATCGCGGCTATGATTCCGCCGGCGTTGCGACGATCACCGAAGGTGCCTTGCACCGCCGGCGCGCCGAGGGCAAGCTCGTCAATCTCGAGAGGAGACTGAAGGAAGAGCCGCTGAGCGGCAACATCGGCATCGGCCACACGCGTTGGGCAACCCATGGGGCCTCGACGGAACGCAATGCGCACCCGCACTTTACCGACGGTGTCGCCGTCGTCCATAACGGGATCATCGAGAATTTCAACGAGCTGAAGGACGAATTGGCGGCGGCTGGCGCCGAGTTCCAGACCGACACCGACACCGAGGTCATCGCGCATCTCTTGGCAAGACACCGCCGGGAGGGCATGAGGCGGCAAGAGGCGATGCGTGCCGTGCTGAAACGCGTCAGGGGCGCCTATGCGCTTGCCGTCCTCTTCGAAGATGATCCGTCGACCATCATGGCGGCGCGCAACGGACCACCGCTGGCGATCGGTCACGGCGACGGCGAGATGTTCCTGGGCTCCGACGCGATCGCGCTTGCTCCCTTCACCAATGAAATTACCTATCTCATCGAGGGCGACTGGGCCATTGTCGGCAATTCGGGCGCCCATATCTTCGATTTCGACGGCCATCCCGTCGAGCGTCCGCGCCATACCTCCACGGCCGCGGCCGATCTGGCCAGCAAGGGCAATCATCGCCACTTCATGGAGAAGGAAATCTACGAGCAGCCCGAAGTCATCGCCCATGCTCTCCGTCACTATAGCAACATCATAGAGAATCGCGCCGACATGGTTTCTGGCATCGATTTCGCCAGGATCCCGAGCTTGGCGATCTCGGCCTGCGGGACCGCCTATCTCGCCGGACTGATCGGAAAATACTGGTTCGAGCGCTATGCGCGCCTGACGGTTGAAATCGACGTTGCGTCCGAATTCCGTTACCGCGAGATCCCGTTGTCGCCGCAGTCGGCGGCTCTTTTCATTTCGCAGTCCGGCGAAACCGCCGATACGCTCGCATCGTTGAGGTACTGCAAGGAGCGTGGGCTGAAAATTGGCGCTATCGTCAATGCCTGCGAATCGACCATCGCTCGGGAGGCCGATGCGGTCTTCCCGATCCTTGCCGGACCGGAGATTGGCGTCGCCTCCACCAAGGCGTTTACCTGCCAGCTTGCGGTTCTAGCCGCACTCGCCATCGGCGCCGCCAGAGCCCGCGGGACCGTAACCGAAGACGAGCTGCAGGCGCTCGTCAGGAGCCTCGCCGAAGTGCCGCGCGTCATGGGCCAGGTACTCAACAGCATCCAGCCGGAGATCGAGTTCCTGTCGCGCGAACTGTCAAAGTGTCGTGACGTCCTGTATCTCGGCCGTGGCACCAGTTTCCCGCTAGCGATGGAAGGTGCGCTGAAGCTCAAGGAGATTTCCTACATCCATGCCGAGGGCTATGCGGCGGGTGAATTGAAGCACGGTCCGATCGCATTGATCGACGACAACATGCCAGTGATCGTCATCGCGCCCCATGATCGCTTTTTCGACAAGACCGTCTCCAACATGCAGGAAGTGGCTGCCCGTGGAGGGCGGATTATCCTCATCACCGATGAAAAAGGGGCAGCCGCATCGAAACTCAACACCATGCACACGCTCGTGTTGCCGGCTGTCGACGAGATTATCGCGCCGATGATCTTCTCGCTGCCGATACAGCTTCTTGCCTACCACACGGCGCTCTTCATGGGCACAGACGTAGACCAGCCGCGCAATCTCGCAAAATCGGTCACGGTCGAGTGATTGTGAACCTTTATAGGTGGCGATGCTTGTCCATCTTCGCTGCATCGGCGGTGGAAATTGGTCGAAGGTATCAGCGTCCGCGAGGCTGGGTGGACGGTGCCGCGAATAGCCACTGGAGGCGTCAGTGAGAGTTCGAGTTGCTGTTCAAGAAAGCCATCGGGGAGAATGAGTCGTGTAGGATCGCAGGTCGAATGCGCTACAGCCGATCAGGCCATCTCATGGCGGGCAGGTTCTTAGAACTTGATCAGAAGCAGGTGAGCCGCCATATTCCGACCCGGCTGCCAATTTCAAGTGGCCCATTCCATGGATGAGGCCGGTCCGGCCGAATGGACGTCCATTTTTTTGATTTGCTGGGTGTGCGCCAGGGTCGGGGAGGAAATCTCCCGATTTGTCAGGCGCTCCCATCTTCTTGGAGATGTTTATGAAGGATTCGCGCATTCCCGAGCCAGTCTTGACGGCTATGTCGCAGGGGACCCACATCATCCGCGCTTATCGTGAGCACCTTGGGTATTCAATCGAGGACCTCGCGGTCGCGTGCGGGCTTGCCGCTCAGGAAATCCAAAACATCGAGCGGGGTCTAAAGTACAATAAGGGCTATCGGAATCGGATAGCGAGATCGCTGTCCATACCTGTGGGAATCCTTGAGGCAGAGTCGGACATATCGGACGCCGCCTGATCAGTCGGATAATCTGCAATGGGTGGAAGACCGCTCTTGTGATGTGACGTTTGCGGCTGATAGTCGTCGCTTGATTCCGTTGGACGCGAATGCCTTCTGGCGCAGTACCGCCAAAAGAATTCTCGTCCACTGTCCGAGTCAGGAACTGCACACGGGCTCGCCGAACAGGAAGTTGGAACGCTTCGTCATGCTGTCTTAGGCGATATAGCCGCCCGGAGTGCTGCGACACGTGCACGATAGCATTGGCTCGCGAGGATGGATTGCTAACGGCGAACCCATGCTGGTTGGCAAGACGATACTGGCTGGAGCATCAACTCGGCCGACGAGAGTGGCCCCCCATCCTAGGCAGGATCGGCCGACATGGCCGGCATCGCGAGCCGCTCTGAAAAGAGCACAGCGGGCATCCAGACGCTGCCGGGTTGACTATGGGTGTCGGAACCGCAAAAAGGGGCCGCTCTTCATGAGTGGCGTGCGCCGGCAGTCTAACCCCAAGCCCCCCGCCAGGCTGCCGGCGCGCTTCTAGCCGCCTTGATGCACGGCGATAAGCTTTTGACGGCCTGAAGCGACGTTGTGGTCGCCGTTGCGGTGCTTTTCCACGCGCCTCGTCAGGCGCCGGGATTGCTCCGTCGTGATGGCAGGCGGGGGTTTGCAGGTTGCGGTCGACGGGTTCGTTTCGGGGCGTCTGCCCCCATCGTATGTCGCGAGTTGGGGGATGCGATCGAGGACGATGCGCAGGATGCGCTGGTCGGGGCACGATGTCGGCAGGTGCAGGCGGATTTGCCATTTCATCTCGACCACCCGCGCAGCGATTTTGATGAGGCGCAATCGCAGCGTGTCGAATTGGGCGACGGCAAAGCTCGAGCGCCTCGGCATCGCGGCCCGCAAGCCCACATCAACCAGTAAGCACCGGCATGCAGGAATAGCCGGAACTGGTTGGCCGTCGCTCTGGTGCAGGATGTGCGGTCGGCGGCAAGATGCGTCTTCCACGACTTGATGTGGTTCTCGGCCGCGCCGCGCCGGCAGTAGACATCCTCGTAGAGCGCCTTGGCCTTCCCACCGGCAAGGTTGGTGACGACGAAGCGATATCGCCACCTTGGGCGCCGACCTCGACCCGCGCGATGATGCGCTCGACGCGGCTCCAACTAGCGGCGCCGTCAACGAACTCCTTGAACCTGCGGACCTTGCCTGTCTTGGCCGACGCTTCGAAGCGCGCCGTCGTGCTGGCCTCCAGATCCGCGACATGCTTGCGCAGGGTCGTGGTGGGCGCGAGGCCAAAGATGAAGTCGACGTCGTTGGCGCGGCACCAGTCGATGACCTGCGGGTTGCAATAATGGCTATCGCCGCGGAGCAGGATTCGAATGTTCGGCCAGTTGATCCGGATCGCCCGCACCAGACGGCGCAGGTGGGGGCGGATCTCAGCCCCACTCGGCCGCTTGGCCGGTCGCAGGATCGCGCTGACGAACCGTCCCGCACCATCGAACACGACGATCGGCTGGAAGCCGTACTCGTCATGGTGGGCATTGAACAGGCGAAGCTGTTGGCCTCCGTGCACAGCGTCGAAGGTGTCGTCAATGTCGAGTACGATCCGCTTCGGCACCTGCCGGAACGAGGCGCAATAGAGATCGACCATCGCCCGTCCCATCGCGACCAGCTCCCGCACGCCGGGTAGGTTCTCCAGCCGGCACAGCGTCGATTGCGACGCCAGATCCCGACCCGACGGCAGCGCATCCTGGGCCATCTTGAAGACCGGATCGCGGCGCAGCCGGTTGGCGTCGTTGCCGTCCTCGTAGCCGGCGGCGATCATCTTCATGCGAAAGCCGATCATGTCCGCCAGGCTGTGGACGACCTGGTCCGGGCAGCGCGGATCGTCGATGCAACGCGCCAGACGCTCGGCCACCCGCAACCGCTTTTCCACCTCGGCCAAGGCCAGAACGCCGCTGTTGGACGACAGCATGCCGCCGTCGAAACGGGCGACGACGGACTTGCCGCCGACTGATGACAAACCGCTCAGCGGCAGCGCAAGATCGTTCATGGTGGGTGTGGTCTCCGGGAAATGGTTCGGATCGGCTTAAGCAACCAAATCCTACGTCATTTCAACGGCTTGCGCCACATCCACCAACCCCCATGAATTTGGTTAGGTTGATGCGGCGTGCCGCCGCCGTGAGGCCGCGCTCGCTCAGCAGCGCGTCGAGAACGACGAGAAGATTCAGATCGAGCCCTTTGAAACGCATGTCTTAGCTATCCATAGCGTGGATGCATTTGATTGAAACAAACGATTTTACCAATTTTCCGGAATGTCGCATGGACTTGGCAGGACCTCACGTGCGCCGATCACTGCCTCTATCGCGTGGCGAGTCCCTTGAGAAGAGCCCGAAAGAGGAAATCTGTCGCGTGCGGTGGAGATTGTACTGGGAATGAGAGGCAGCGCTCCGATCATGTCGAACTCTCCGACGAATGGCGGACCGGTACAATAGTTGATCGCAATGGTCCGGAGCTATGAAACATCTCGATTACATATGAGGTGCCGAGTGAATACGCTGACAGCACCCACCGTCGCAGCGTTTAGCTGACGTTTGACGACGGTTCCTATCCATTTACACGCAGATTCTTGATGTGCTGGCGCAAAAGCGGGAGGCCGGCGACTTTTCTTCGTCATCGGGCTGACGCCGCAGAAGCCGGAACTCGTCCGGTTCCTATGGGCATTGGGCTTGGTCGGTCGCACAGGCTCTATGAGGGGCAATTTTGGCAACGCGACGCGACTCGGGTTTTCAACGACGCCGAAAACGCAAGCTGGAAAGGAACAAGATGGCAGATCAACTCGCCAACGAAATAATCGCCATGATCAAGAAGCGCGCCGCGTCGGAGGGCGGCATAGCGCCTGCCACAGGCGGCGAGATAACGGCTGCCACGGGACTGACTTCGCTCGGTATCGATTCACTGGGATTGGCGGACGTTCTCTGGGACCTGGAGCAGGCCTACGGCATCGAGATCGAGATGAATACGGCCGAGGCATGGTCGGATCTCCAGAATGTTGGGGACATGGTGGAAGCCGTGCGCAGCTTGCTCGCTAAGGCGGTGTGAATGGACAGGCGCGTCGTGATTACTGGGATTGGCGGGATTTGCGGGCTTGGGACCAACGCCGCCGCCATTTGGAGAGAGATGCGAGAAGGCCGCTCCGCCATCGGCCCAATCGTCAACTCCGAGCTCCATGAATTGAGGGTCAGGATCGGTGCCGAGATCAAGGCGCTGCCGGAGCATGACATCGACGGCAAGCAACTCATCTCCATGGACCGCTTCAGCCTGCTCGCTGTGCTTGCGGCGCGCGAAGCCATGCGTCAGGCCGGACTTTCCTCCAAAGAGGGAAATAGCTATCGCTTCGGTGCGACGGTGGGCGTTGGCGGCTGCGGGTGGGATGCGATCGAGCAAACCTACCGCGCCATCCTTCTGGGCGGTAAGCGTGCCGCTCTCTTGACTGTACCCAAGGCGATGCCGGGTGCCGCTGCCGGCCAGGTCAGCATGAGTCTCGGCCTGCGCGGGCCGGTCTTCGGCGTCACGTCCGCCTGTTCCTCGGCAAACCATGCGATTGCCTGCGCGGTGGACCAGATCAGGCTCGGCCGGGCCGACGTGATGCTTGCCGGCGGCAGCGAAGCGCCGCTCATATGGGGTGTGCTGAAGGCATGGGAAGCGATCCGCGTGCTTTCGCCCGATACTTGCCGGCCATTCTCGGCCGATCGCCAGGGCCTGTCGCTTGGTGAAGGCGCCGGCATGGCGGTGCTGGAAAGCTACGAGCATGCCCTGGCTCGGGGCGCCACCATCCTTGCCGAAATTGCCGGTGCCGGCCTTTCCGCCGATGCGTCCGACATCGTCGCGCCGACTGTCGAGGGGCCGGAGGCAGCAATGCGGGCCTGCCTTGCCGATGCCAGGCTGGACGCCGAGGATGTCGACTATCTCAACGCGCACGGCACCGGCACCAAGGCCAACGACCAGATCGAGACGGCGGCGATCAAGCGCGTCTTCGGTCAGCACGCCTTCTCAATGTCCATTTCTTCTACCAAGTCCATGCACGCGCATTGCCTCGGCGCGTCCGGCGCGCTCGAGTTGATCGCCTGCGTGATGGCTATCCGCGAGAGCGTCGTGCCGCCGACTGCCAATTATCGTGAGCTGGACCCCGATTGCGATCTCGACGTCACGCCCAATGTGGCACGCGAGCGCAAGGTGCGCGTGGCACTGAGCAACTCCTTCGCCTTTGGCGGCACGAACGCGGTTCTGGCGTTCAGGCAGGTGTAGAAGCCATGAGAGATGCCTCCGGCAACATTATCTCTCGCATCCAGATGCTTGCCGGATAACTATTGTGAAGGGCGGGTCATTGACCGCCTCGGCGAATGCGGGAAGTGGCAGCGGAAGCTCGACGATCCGGGGGTATCGTCTTTGCGAAATTCTTAACTGTTGAAGCGGCTTGGACGTACCGCCGCCCCGTAAAAGGTAAGCGAGGCCCTGCGGGCTCGGCTTGAGGGTCTTAAGCTGTACACGACAATGTCTGGAAGCCGCAGAGGGAGGGGCTCGTCCCTTCAAATACTTGATGCATTTGCGCTTTGCGTACCTCCGTGCATGTTGCTCGATGCCAGGCGGAGACCTCTGTCTAAACGATCGCGCATCGATGCAACGCCCACGCGTAGATCGCCATCATCGCGGCGATCGCTTTGCCGCGATCGCCGCAGCCGTTTTCGAGCACGACAAACATGCCGGCGCTGTCGGCAGCGATGCGCATGGAAAAATTCACAGATGCATTCTGGCCAAATGCTAGCTGCCCAGCAAATGTCCGGCATTTCGCAAGGCCCCTAGGAAGAGACTGGCATGGCCGTTGGCATCGATCTTGGCCTGCATCGACAGGGGCATGCTGTGCCAGTTCTCCAAGGGCGCAATGAAATGTGAGAACGTACCGTTGACGATGCAATGGTGGGTAACAAGGCCCTGTCTGTCCAACGCCAGCACGCCGATCTGGTCGCCCTGATATCGGATGGCTGCGACCCGCTGGACCCCCGCGTCACCGTCGACCCGCACGTCGAAAAGCAGGATGCCGCGGCTCCTGGTGGCTACCTCGGCGGCTTTTTCAGCGAAGCTTAAGGAGAGCGAGCGGACGCTTTCGACCGCCAGCTGTAAAACCATCAAATCCAGTTCATCCACTGCCATAAGGTACCTGCGCGCAACACATGGGTGATAGCAATCGACCACACCGCTTGTTCACAGATGTCGGCTCACGACCGATCATTCAGGTTGTTGCCGGACGTCCATTCACCGAGGGAGTGCTCCGGTTCGAACCGATCCTGAAGCGGAATGCCCTGGATGTACGGAACCCGAGGAGCAGGCCAGCCAAAGTTGCCGCGACAATTGATGTCGTGATCATTCCAGACATCTGCATCGGCGTCGCTGAACATCCCACTGGTAAGTCCGTTATTTGCGGCAAGCCCATCCTTGGGCCGTCTAGTACCTGAAACCCTCGCGGTGGCGTCCCTCGAAGCTCGGGACCGCCGGGCGCTTGATCGTCGAGAACTTTGTTTACGAAGGTCCGGACCTCCTGCAGAGCTTATTCTGGTGCGCTCGCCTTTGAGCATTCCGCTGAAGCGTGACGTTTCGCTAGTCCGTGTTCCTTGCAGGCTCACCGCGAGGGCGCCTTGCACACAGCGGCACGTCAGCGCATGAAACTCGTTCCCCGTTCACTTCACAAAATGGATTTCCTGAAGTAATGGGAGCGCAGAGAAATCTCCGGTCGCAGCCTACCCGGTTAAAACAAGGACCCAACGATGAAGACTCTCGTCGTCTGCTCCGGCGGATTGGACTCCGTTACCCTTGCTCACAAGGTGGCAGCGGAGCACGAACTCGCCGGCCTCCTATCTTTCGATTACGGCCAACGGCATAGGAAGGAATTGGGCTTCGCCGCCCTTTGCGCGGAGCGACTGACCGTCCCGCACCGCATCGTCGACATCCACGAAATCGGCGGCGGCCTTTTCGGCTCCGCGCTGACCGATAATGTGGACGTGCCCGACGGGCACTACGCCGAAGACACGATGAAGGTCACGGTGGTGCCGAACCGGAACGCCATCATGTTGGCCATTGCCTTCGGCTTCGCCGCAGCGCACGACGCTGACGCGGTGGCGACGGCCGTGCATGGTGGGGATCATTTCATTTATCCCGACTGCCGTCCGGCCTTCATCGACGCTTTCCAGATGATGCAGGACCATGCGCTCGACGGCTACGCGAAGATTCGCCTTTATGCGCCTTATGTGAACCTCACGAAGGCGGACATCGTTGAGGATGGAGCAAGATTCGGCACACCATTTGCGCAGACCTGGTCCTGCTACAAGGGCGGCGAGCGTCACTGTGGACGGTGCGGGACCTGCGTCGAGCGGCGCGAGGCGTTTCATCTTGCAGGGCACCCGGACCCCACCGAGTACGAGGACTCCGACTTCTGGCTCGACGCGCTGCGCAGGAGGATCGTGTAATGTTCTGCATCACTAAGGAATTCCACTTCTCGGCCTCGCATCAGCTCACCTCTTTGCCGCCCGAGCACCAATGCGCGCGCCTGCACGGGCATAACTACATCGTCGAAGTAGAGCTTTCGGCGAAGGAACTGAACGAGCACGGCTTCGTGCGCGACTATCACGATTTGGCGCCATTCAAACGCTACATCGACGAGAGCTTCGACCACCGACATCTCAACGAGGTGCTGGGGCATGAGCAAGTCACGGCGGAATATCTGGCCAGACATTTTTATGAATGGTGCAAGGCACGCCTGCGCGAAACCTCGGCCGTGCGGGTGAGCGAAACGCCGAAAACCTGGGCGGAATACCGGCCATGACCGATACGCATCCCGCAATCCGCGTGAGTGAGATTTTCGGGCCGACGATCCAGGGCGAGGGCGTGCTCATCGGATTGCCGACGGTCTTCGTCAGAACCGGCGGGTGTGACTATCGCTGTTCCTGGTGCGACAGCCTGCATGCGGTGGACAATCAATTCCGCCACGAATGGGAGATGATGTCCATTGGCGCGGTGTGGCAAAACGTGCTTGCGCTTTCCGGTGGCCGCCCGCTGATGGTGTCGCTGTCAGGCGGCAATCCGGCCATCCAGCCGCTCGGCGCGCTCATCGAGCGAGGCCATGGTGAAGGTTACCGTTTTGCGCTGGAAACCCAAGGTTCGGTGGCCAGGGACTGGTTTACCGACCTTGACGTGCTAGTCCTCAGCCCAAAGCCGCCGTCAAGCCAAATGACGACCGATTGGGCCGCTTTCGAGGCGTGCCTCCAGGCGGCACAAGGCAGGCCACAAATCGTGCTCAAGCTCATTGTTTTCGACGAAAGGGACTACGCCTACGCGAAAGACGCCGCTGCGAGATTTCCGCGGCTTCCGATCTATCTGCAACCCGGCAATCACACGCCGCCACGCCCCGCAAATGAAGACGCGCCTGTCGACCTTGACGGAATATTGAAGCGCATGGAGTGGCTGGTTGATAGCGTGACCCGCGACAGGTGGTTCGAAGCCCGTGTGCTGCCGCAGCTGCACGTTATGCTCTGGGGTAACAAGAGAGCTGTGTAGCCTAGGCCCGCTTTTCACTGAAACTGCGCCGACGAATATTCGGGTGGACGGGTTGTCCCACGCTTGAAGGCGCTGCCGGGGTGCTTGCGGACTTCTACCACCGGCACCAAGAGCGTGGCCAGCCGCTTACGATTAGGATTGTTGCCGAGGCTCGGTTTCGACGGGGGTCGGCCTGGCGCGAACCAATCAAAGGTTAGCGCGAGCCACGGGTGGATAGTGTGGTGGTGCGATCCGGCGGCGCCTGCTGCAGCTGGCACGGTCCTTGCGGATTCTCGTTGCAAGGCCGAAGGGAGCTGTCGGCCGACAACCATGATCTGGCCAGGACGATTGTCGACTGCTTCCGATACAGAAAAGAGGCCGGACTCGACGTGGCGCTTCAGGGACTGCGAAATGGAATACGGCGCCGGAAGGCACGACCGGACGATATCGTCGCTATGCCAAGACGCGTCTGGTCCGCTCCGAATCCTGTCTTGACACGACGGTCGCCGGTCAACAGTGAAAAACGTAGCGCAATCGGTTCACGATCGACTGAGAACCATGACCGTTCCTCTGCGGAGCTCAGACTGCCGCTGAGTGCCTGGCCGTTCCACTTTCGAAATATTTGTCGAACTTCGCCGCGATGCTTCTGACAAAGGGCCGGCTTTCCGCCGGCACGACGAAGCGGTCACCATCAAGTTCAAGCAGCCGCGCAGGACCATGAAGAGCCGTGGAACTCGCCTTGAGGAGAAGTCTTTGGCCGGCTTCGCCAAAGCGCTCCACCAGCTCAATCGCCGAGAAGGCGAAGTCACACATCAATCGCTCGATGATCCAGCCGCGAACACGGTCGTCGTCGGAAAGCGCGATACCCCGAACAGCGGCCAGCCCGCCATCAGCAACCATGCGTCCATACTCGGCGGTCGAAGGCATGTTCTGTGCATAGCCCTGGCGAAACTGGCTGATGGATGACGGGCCAAGGCCGATCAAGGTCTCGCAGCGATCCTCGGTATAGCCCTGGAAGTTCCGGCGCAGTGTTCCGGCGCGGGCGGCAAGCGCGAGGGCATCGCCCGGTTTGGCGAAATGGTCGAGCCCGATTGCTTCGTATCCCTGGTCCACGATCGCCCGCGCCGCAAGTTGCGATTGAGCAAACCGCTCTGCCGGACCCGGCAGCCATGCCTCGTCGATCATCGTCTGATGTTTCTTGAACCACGGCACATGGGCGTAGCCAAAAAGCGCTATCCGATCCGGTTCCAGGGTCAGTGCCTGCGCGACGGTGGAGGAGACACTCTCCCTGGTCTGGTGTGGCAAGCCGTAGAGCAGGTCCAGATTGACCGATTCGACGCCGCGCGAACGAACGCCGTCGACTACCGCTTTGGTCTGCAAAAAGCTCTGCTCGCGGTTAATTGCCTTTTGCACCTTCGGGTCAAAATCCTGGACGCCGAGGCTCGCACGGGTCATGCCGATTTCGGCGAGTGCGTCGAGGCGGGCATCGTCCATATCATTGGGTTCGATTTCGACGCCGATCTTGGCGCCGGGAAGAAAGGTGAAACTGTTGCGCAGGGCGGTTCCCAGCGCCACCAGATCCTCCGGTTTGAGCATCGTTGGCGAACCGCCGCCGAAATGGACGGCACGCACGCGGCCCTTGCCTGCGACAAGACCGGCGACGGTGGCGATCTCGGCATGCAGTGAGCGAAGATATGTGGTCACTGGTTCGTAGTGGCGTGTCTGCTTGGTATGGCAGGCACAGAACCAGCAAAGCTTGTCGCAGTACGGGATGTGCAGATAGAGCGAGATCTCGTCACCACCTTCGAGCGCCTCCAACCAGCCTCGGTAAACGACGGCATCGACCCCCGCATGGAAATGCGGCGCGGTCGGATAACTGGTATAGCGCGGGACGTTCTCGCCAAGTCTGGCAGCTAGCTGCAGTCGCATGTCGTGGTCCACCGTGTTTGCGTCGCCGGAACTGTGGATGCTTGGATGAGCCTAAGCCCTGATTTCGATCAACCTTCAGCACGGACAAACTGCCGCAAGGATTTTTCTACCGTCGATTGCTATCCTGCCCGCACTGGACCGGTAGAGCGATCGAATGACATTACGGCAGGACATTCACAGTTCCGGCATTCCCGTTCTTTGCCTGTCTTGCGAGGCACGGCACCGCGGTGTCTGTGGTGCGCTCGAACCAGACCATTTGGCTCAGCTCGCCAAGACGTCGTCGCGGCACAATATCGAGCCGGGGGTCGAACTGATCGGCGACGCCGAGGCGGTCGACTGTTATTCAAACGTGCTTTCAGGCGTGGTGAAGCTCACGAAGAGCCTTTCGGACGGCCGCCAGCAGATCGTCGGTCTCCAGTTCGCGCCGGATTTTCTGGGACGGCCCTTCAAGATGAAAAGCGCGATCAATGCGGAAGCGGCAACAGCTGTCTCGCTATGCTCGTTTCCGAGAGCGGCCATCGAACGGTTGATGAAGGAATCACCGGAATTTGTGCATCGCCTGCTCAAGCAGGCGCTGAACGAACTCGACGAGGCACGCGAATGGATGGTGACTCTGGGGCGCAAGACCGCACCGGAGAAGGTGGCGAGCTTTCTCCTCATGATCGCCCGGAACATCGGTTCCAGTGTTGACCCGGCGGCTAGGTCGGCGTGCTTCGAGCTGCCGATGACGCGTGCCGACATCTCTGATTTCCTTGGAATTACAAACGAGACCGTGAGCCGTCAGCTGACCAGCCTGAGAATGGACGGCGTGATTCGGATCGAGAACAACCGCCGTGTCACCGTGGACAGCATGAGCCGGCTGGAACGGCGCTGCGGCGGCCGAGGCGCAACCGCCGTTTGAATGACACCGAAGCTGCATGGCCTACGTCACTTACTTCGTTCGGGGCAGGGCATGCTCGCGTTGGGCTTAGAAGAAGCCGCATAGCGACAGCCCGCTCTTCATCCGATCGCCTGAGCCAGGTGTGTTTCGGCCAACTCGTCGGCGAAGCATCCATCCTCGAGGTGCTCGACGTGCAACCGGCTGTTCCAGGCAGGATTGCACTCGGCCGAAGTCAATACGCCTCATACGCAGGGGAAAATCGCCGTTCCCCCGAACCATGAATGTCACGAAGGCAGCGCAACGCTGGCGCTGGCTGTCCCAAGGCATTGAAACGATCGACGTTCGGCAAGGCATCGGCCTACTTTCCAGCGTCACAGAAGGCGCGCTTCCCACACGCCCGCGATCGCCTCCATACCCGGCCAGACCGGGGACGCCGGGCCTGTCCGTAAGCGTGGCGGCCGGTGCTGCGCTTCCACATTCGATCGCCACAGTCTGATCGCACCGAACTCGATGCTGCTCGAAGCAAAATCGTGCGGCTCTGACATGGATCAGGGCGAGCAGGCCACGGCTGCGCAATAAGGCACTGCGGTTTGGCGCCCGCCGGAATTGGAAATCGGGGCTTGCGATGAAATTCGGCACAGAGATCGTCCTTCTAAGCCTGTTTGCGTTTGCGGCCCTGGTGGCTGCCGGCTTCGGCGTAGATGAACCTTTTCGGCGGCATATGTGGGTTTTGTTCTTCGCCGTGGCTGGCTTCACGGCGATTCTGTTGCGCAACACGGAGTTCAAGCCGGCAGTTCCGATCGACCCCGCCGCTTACATGGATGGGCCGATCCGCTACGGTGCCATCGCCACCGTATTCTGGGGCGTCGTCGGCATGCTGGTCGGCGTGGTCATCGCCCTGCAGCTCGCCTACCCGGATCTCAACATCCAGCCCTGGTTCAATTTCGGCCGTTTACGGCCATTGCATACGTCGGGCGTCGTCTTCGCCTTCGGCGGCAATGCGCTGCTCTGCACGTCGCTGTATGTCGTCCAGCGCACCTGCCGCGCTCGGCTGTTCGGCGGCGATCTCGGCTGGTTCGTGTTCTGGGGCTATCAGCTGTTCATCGTCATGGCCGCGACAGGCTACCTGCTCGGTATCACCGAGAGCCGCGAATACGCCGAGCCCGAATGGTATGTGGACCTGTGGCTGACCATTGTCTGGGTCGCCTATCTCATCCTGTTCCTCGGCACGATCCTGAAGCGCAAGGAACCGCACATCTATGTCGCCAACTGGTTCTACCTTGCCTTCATCGTGACCATCGCAATGCTGCATGTGATCAACAACCTGTCGATGCCGGTCTCCTTCCTGGGCTCCAAGAGCTATTCAGCCTTCTCCGGCGTCCAGGACGCCCTGACGCAATGGTGGTACGGCCACAATGCCGTCGGCTTCTTCCTCACCGCCGGCTTCCTCGGCATGATGTATTATTTCGTTCCCAAGCAGGCCAACCGACCGGTCTATTCCTACCGGCTGTCGATCATCCACTTCTGGGCTTTGATCTTTCTCTACATCTGGGCCGGTCCGCACCACCTCCACTACACCGCCCTGCCGGACTGGGCCCAGACGCTCGGCATGGTGTTCTCGATCATGCTCTGGATGCCCTCGTGGGGCGGCATGATAAACGGCCTGATGACGCTCTCGGGCGCCTGGGACGAGCTGCGCACCGACCCGATCATCCGCATGATGGTGATGGCCATCGCCTTCTACGGGATGTCGACCTTCGAAGGCCCGATGATGTCAATCAAGGCCGTCAACTCGCTCTCGCACTACACCGACTGGACCATCGGTCACGTCCATTCGGGCGCGCTCGGATGGGTCGGCATGATCTCGTTCGGCGCGATCTATTTCATGGTCCCGAAGTTATGGAACCGCGACCGGCTTTATTCGCTGCGGCTCGTCAACTGGCACTTCTGGCTGGCGACGCTTGGGATCGTCGTTTACGCCGCGGTGATGTGGGTCTCCGGCGTCATGCAGGGCCTTATGTGGCGCGAATACAACGAGCAGGGCTTCCTGGTCTACTCCTTCGCCGAAACCGTCGCCGCCATGCATCCCTACTACATCATGCGTGCCACCGGCGGCGCGATGTATCTGTCGGGCGCCCTCATCATGACCTGGAACATCGCCATGACCATCCTCGGCTACCAGCGCGAGGAGGATCCGATGCCGCGCTCCATCCCCGCCCTCCAGCCTGTGCGATCAGGAGCCAGAAAATGGGCCTGATGGACAGACACGCGGTCATCGAGAAGAACGCCACACTTCTTCTCCTCGGGTCCCTGCTGGTCGTAACAATCGGTGGTATCGTCGAGATCGCGCCGCTCTTCTATCTCGACAACACCATCGAGAAGGTGGAAGGCATGCGGCCCTATTCGCCGCTCGAGCTCGCCGGGCGCAACATCTATGTGCGTGAGGGCTGTTACCTCTGCCACAGCCAGATGATAAGGCCGTTCCGCGACGAGGTCGAGCGCTACGGCCACTATAGCCTGGCGGCCGAGTCGATGTACGACCACCCGTTCCAGTGGGGCTCGAAGCGCACCGGGCCGGATCTCGCCCGGGTCGGCGACCGCTACTCGAACGGATGGCACGTCCAGCATCTCACCGAGCCGCGTTCGGTGGTGCCGGAGTCGATCATGCCGAGCTACGCGTTCCTGAAGGACATGCCCATCGAGGTGAAGGATTTCTCGACGCATCTGATCGCCAACAGCCGTGTCGGTGTGCCCTATTCAGACGACATGATCGCTCATGCCAATGCCGATCTCATGGCGCAGGCCGATGCGAATGCCGACACATCGGGCCTGGAGAGACGCTATCCGAAAGCCAAGGTTGGGGACTTCGACGGCGATCCGCAGCAGGTCACCGAAATGGATGCGCTGGTCGCCTATTTGCAGATGCTCGGCACGCTGGTCGATTTCAGGACCTATGACGAAGCCGCCGGTTACCGCTGAGGAGAATGGCGATGACCTACAATTTCATGCGGGAGTTTGCCGACAGCTGGGGCCTGCTTGCCATGGCGCTTTTCTTCCTCGGATGCGTTGCCTTTGCACTTCGTCCCGGCAGCCGCAGGCAAGCCGAGAGAGCCGCTCACATTCCTCTCAAGGACGACTGATCATGGGCAGCGAGCATATCGACGAGGTTTCGGGTATCTCGACGACCGGCCATGAGTGGGACGGCATCAAGGAACTCAACAACCCGCTTCCCCGCTGGTGGGTCATCACCTTCTACATCACCATTGCCTGGGCGATCGGCTACACCGTCGTCTATCCGGCATGGCCGATGCTGACTTCCGCGACCAGGGGTGTGCTGGGGTATTCGAGCCGCAGAGACGTCAAGAATGAACTGGCGGCGGCCGAAGTGGCCAAGGGTAAATTTGTCGCTGCCATTCAGGCGAAGACCGTCTCCGAGATTACTGCCGACGATACGCTACGCGAATTCGCCGTCGCCGCAGGTGGCGCCGCGTTCAAGGTCAATTGCGTGCAGTGCCATGGCTCGGGCGCTCAAGGGTCCAAGGGTTTTCCCAACCTAAACGACGACGATTGGCTGTGGGGTGGCAACGCCGAACAGATCCAGCAGACGATTGCGCACGGCATCCGCTTCGCATCAGACCCGGATACGCGCCTGTCGGAAATGCCTGCTTTTGGCGACATCATCACGACGGATCAGATCAAGCAGGTCGGCGCCTATGTCGCAAGCCTCTCCGATCCTGTTCAGGACACAAGCCTGATCGAACTCGGCGCCAATGTTTTCGCCGAGAATTGTGCGGCCTGTCATGGTGAGAATGCAAAGGGCAACAGGGAGCTCGGCGCACCCGACCTGACCGACGCGATCTGGCTATACGGGTCTGGCGAAACAGCCATCGCCGCGCAGGTCCGCGCGCCGAAGCTCGGCGTCATGCCGGCCTGGATCGGGCGTCTCGGCGAGATCAAGGCCAAGGAACTCGCGGTCTATGTCCATTCGCTTGGTGGCGGAGAATAGGTACGCAGCCTATTCTCGTCCTCCCCCCCACCGCCAAGCGACGAGGCCCGGCGCGAGCCGGGCCTCGGCATCATCCAGAAACCGATGGGTCGCTGGTGACTGGAGCTTCTCGTGCTCGATAACACGCAAATAGAACGGCTCGAAGCCGATGCGGTCAACTCCGCCAAGACCCGTCAGCCGCTCTATGCCGCACGCAAGAAGATCTTCCCGGCCCGGGCCTCTGGCAGTTTCCGCCGCTTCAAGTGGTCGGTGATGGCAATCACGCTGGGGATCTACTACCTGACGCCCTGGCTGCGGTGGGATCGCGGGCCATTTGCCCCGGACCAGGCCGTGCTGGTCGATCTTGCCAACCGCCGCTTCTATTTCTTCTTCATCGAGATCTGGCCGCAGGAATTCTATTATGTGGCCGGCCTGCTGGTCATGGCCGGTATCGGCCTTTTCCTGATCACATCCACCGTCGGCCGGGCCTGGTGCGGCTATACGTGCCCGCAGACCGTGTGGGTCGATCTGTTTCTGGTCGTCGAGCGAGCCATCGAGGGCGACCGCAACGCGCGCATCAAGCTCGATGCCGGTCCCTGGACTGCGCGCAAACTCGTGCTGCGAACATCGAAACACGCCATTTGGCTGGTCATAGGGGTGCTGACCGGCGGCGCCTGGATCTTCTATTTCGCCGATGCGCCGACGCTGCTTGGGGAACTCTTCACCGGCACCGCCGCCCCCGTCGCCTACATCACCGTGTCCGTGCTGACGGCGACGACCTATACGTTCGGCGGGCTGATGCGCGAGCAGGTCTGCACCTACATGTGCCCATGGCCGCGCATCCAGGCGGCCATGCTCGACGAGAATTCCCTCACCGTCACCTATAATGACTGGCGCGGCGAACCGCGCTCGCGTCACGCCAAGAGGGTCCTTGCCGCCGGGCAGCCCGTCGGCGACTGCGTCGACTGCAATGCCTGTGTCGCGGTGTGCCCGATGGGGATCGACATTCGTGATGGCCAGCAGCTTGAATGCATCACCTGCGCGCTCTGCATCGATACCTGTGACGGTATCATGGACAAGCTCGGCAGGGAGCGCGGACTGATTTCCTATGCGACGCTGGCCGACTACAACGCCAATATGATGCTGGCGACCCCGGGCGGCTCCGGTTCAGTCAACCCGTCACTGGTCAGGAACGCTGACGGCCTGTTCTCCGACAATGTGGCCCGTTTCCATATCCGCAAGATCTTTCGCCCGCGCACCTTCATCTACATGGTCGCCTGGTCGGCGGTCGGTCTCGCGCTGCTCTATTCGCTGCTGACCCGCGCACGGCTCGAATTGAATGTCCTGCACGATCGCAACCCGCAGTTTGTGACGCTGTCCGACGGTTCGATCCGCAATGGCTACACCGTCAAGCTGCTCAACATGATCCCCGAACCAAGAACGATCATTGTCACGATGCAGGGCCTGCATGGAGCCGAAATGAGCGTTGTCGGCATCGACCTGCCGGCGGATCGCTCCTTTGCCATCCCGGTCGAACCCGACCGGCTGAAGATGCTCAAGGTTTTCGTGCGTGAGCCGGCAGATCAGGTTCGGGGTGCAGCGCAAAGCTTCAAGTTCCGGGTCGAAAACAAGGCAACGTTCGAGTCGGACGAATACACGGCCACTTTCAACGCACCGGAGATCGCCAGATGAGCGACACCTCGCGACAATCCCGCGAATTCACCGGCAGGCATATGCTGTTCACCATCCTTGGCTTCTTCGGCGTGGTCATAGCGGTCAATCTCACGATGGCGACGCTCGCCAACACGAGCTGGACCGGCCTTGTCGTCGAAAACACCTATGTGGCCAGCCAGCAGTTCAACAGGAAGGCCGAGGAAGGGCGCGCGCAGGCAGCCCTTGGCTGGACTGGCAAACTGACCATCGCAGGCGGTGAGGTCCGCTACAGCCTCACCGATGCTGTCGGCAAGCCGGTTGCCTTGCATGGCGTCAAGGTGCTGTTCCGTCATCCCGCCTACGAGGCCGAGGACAAATCCGTCACTCTTGAGGCTGCCTCCGGTCAGATATTCGCCGCGCACCACATGCCCAACGATGGCCTCTGGATCGTCGAAATCGACGCCGATGCGAGCCTTGCGGAACCCTATCGCGACGTTCGCCGGATCATGATTTCCCACGGGGCGCTGCAATGAGCTGCTGCGCGCCAGGCGCCGAAATGGCATTGGACCTGGAAAAGGTCACACTGGTCCTGCCTTCTGGCCAGGAAATCAGACTGGCGAGCCGCTCGATTGGCGAAAATCTTCGCCAGACCGACCTCTCGGTGCCGGCTGTGCATTGTGCCGCCTGCATCCAGACGATCGAGACGGCGATCGGCAAGCTGGATCGCGTCGAAGGCGCTCGTGTCAATCTTTCAACGAAACGTGTTTCGGTCCGGTGGCGCGGCGACGAGGTTCCGCCATTCGTCGCCACACTTGGACGGCTGGGCTATGGCGCGCACCTGTTCGATCCCGAGGCTGACGGGAAGGACAGGACGCTCTCGGAACTGATCCGCGCCGTCGCGGTCGCCGGCTTTGCGGCGGGCAACATCATGCTGCTATCAGTCTCCGTCTGGTCCGGCGCGCAAGGCGCGACCCGCGACCTGTTCCATTGGGTCTCGGCCTTGATTGCCATTCCTGCGCTCGCTTTCGCCGGCGGCATCTATTTTCGCTCGGCCTGGAATGCGCTGCGCCACAGCCGCATGAACATGGACGTGCCGATCGCGGTCGGGGTATCGCTCGCTTACGCCATGAGCCTCTACGAGACGATCAACCATGGCGACCATGCTTATTTCGACGCGTCGGTGTCGCTGCTGTTCTTTCTGCTGATCGGCCGCACGCTGGATCACGTGATGCGGGAACGGGCACGGACGGCCGTAAACGGACTGGCTCGGCTGGCGGCGCGCGGCGCCATGGTGCTGCGCGAGGATGGTTCGCGCGACTACTTGCCGGTTGGCGAGATCGAACCAGGAATGGAGCTCTTGATTGCGGCTGGCGAGAGGGTGCCCATCGACGGCAGGATCATTGGCGGGGCATCGGATCTCGACTGTTCCCTGGTTTCCGGGGAAAGCACGCCCAGAACGGTGGGCCCGGGGGCGCAGGTCCAGGCCGGTACACTCAATCTCACCGGTCCGCTGACCATCGAGGCGACGGCCGCCGCGAAGGATTCATTCCTGGCCGAAATCGTTCGGCTAATGGAAGCGGCAGAGGGCGGCCGCGCCCGCCATCGCAGGATCGCCGATCGCGTCTCCGCGCTCTATGCCCCCGTGGTCCACCTCACCGCCTTTGTGACGTTCCTCGGCTGGATGGCGGCGACCGGCGACTGGCACCGGGCAATAACAATCGCGATCGCCGTTTTGATCATTACATGCCCGTGTGCGCTCGGTCTCGCCGTGCCGATCGTGCAGGTGGTCGCTGCGCGGCGGCTGTTTGAAAGCGGCGTCATGGTCAGGGACGGCTCCGCCATGGAGCGCCTGGCGGGGATCGACACGGCATTGTTCGACAAAACCGGCACGCTTACGCTCGGACTGCCCAGGCTGATCAATGCGCCGTCCATCGATCCGACGATGCTCGCCATGGCGGCCGAGATGGCAGCGCATTCCCGCCATCCCTTTTCGAAGGCAATCGCTGGCAATGCAGCCTTTGCCGGCCAGCCGAAACTCGCGTCCGTCAGCGAGCATCCGGGCTTCGGCATCGAAGCCATCGCCGAGGGCAGTACCTGGCGGCTGGGTCGCCGCGGATGGCGTGAGTGGAAAGCTCGGATCGGCGGCGAAGGCAAACAAGGCTATGGCGGAACCGTTCTGACGAAGGACGGGGTCATTGTCGCGACTTTCGATTTCGAGGATGAGCTGCGTGCCGATGCCAAGGCGGCCATCGAGCAACTGAACGGCGCCGGCGTGTCGGTGGAGATGCTGTCGGGCGACACAGAAGCTGCCTGCGGCGAAGTCGCGGAAGCACTGGGCGTCGAGCGCTTCGTTCCCGCGTTGCTTCCCTCCGGGAAGGTCGAACACATCGAAGCATTGACGCGAACTGGCCACAAGGTGCTGATGGTCGGCGATGGGCTCAACGACACGCCTGCATTGGGCGCCGCACACGTTTCGATCGCTCCGGCCACGGCGGCGGATATCGGTCGCAACGCCGCGGATTTCGTGTTCCTGCGTAAAAGTCTTCTGGCGGTCCCACTTGCTTTAGACATTTCGCGGAAGGCCGGACGGCTGATCCGGCAGAACATCGCCATCGCGATCGTTTACAATGGCATCGCCGTGCCGGTCGCCATTCTGGGGCACGTTACGCCACTGATCGCGGCGGTCGCGATGTCCGCCTCGTCCCTCCTGGTCATCGGCAATGCGCTACGTCTGCAAGGTTTCGTGTCAAATGCATCGGTGCAAGATGCCCGACATGACAGGCGCTCGGACATTGGCGCACTGGCACAATCCTCATGACGACGCTCGCCTACCTCATACCTGTGGCCCTGTTCCTCGGAGCGCTTGGGCTGGCGGGGTTCCTGTGGGCCTTGAGGAGCGGCCAATATGAAGATCTCGATGGCGCCGCCGAGCGGATCCTGATCGACCGCGACGAGCCACGCAGTTGACCCAGCCTGCCCTGCGAGGACTCGCTCGATTATTTTCCGCGGTTGCTTCGCGTCATGCCGATTTCGGCGCGCGACGGGTGCGAACGGATCAGCCAGAATACGTTGCCGAACTTTCGGCCAGGAAAGGGCCGCACCGAACGGGAAGCCGGCCATTCCATGATGACCTGACCAGATCATGGTGTGGCGGTCGACCAGTCGACCGTGAACCCGCCGTTGCCGCGTTTATCGAGCCTGGTTGATCCACATCAGGGTTATCTCTTCATAGGCATGGTTTCATTGAGCATTTTTGAACGGAGAACGGATGTCTAACGGATGGTTAGGTCGCGTGGAGACGCTTGGGGAGATGAGCCGCAAACCGTGGATCGATTGCGATGCGTTCCAGTGCCCTTCGTCGCAGATAGCCGACGCAATGGCGGCACGCTGATGGCCGGCTCTGTCGATAGATTCGACGTTATTGTGGTCGGAGCCGGGCCGGTCGGACTTTCCTTCGCCGCGTCGCTTGCCCAGAGCCGACTCAAGGTGGCAGTGGTTGAACGGCAGTCGCTCGAAAGCCTGGCGAATCCGGCTTTCGACGGTCGCGAGATCGCGCTGACCCACGCATCGGTTGGAATCCTTCGCGAGCTCGGCGCCTGGGATGCCATCCCCGCTTCGGACAAATCACCGCTACAAGGCGCGCGCGTGCTCAACGGATCGAGCCCTTTCGCCCTGAGCTTCGATTCTCCCAGCGGATCTGGGGAACCACTCGGAATTCTGGTCCCAAATTCTCGGATCCGCGACGCCCTGTTCAAGATTGTCCGCTTCCAGGATCATGCCCGGCTACTGTGCGGCCACTCGGTCGTCAATGCAACAACCAGCCACAAAGAAGCAGTCATAACGCTCTCTGATGGCAGGCAATTGGCCGCTCGGCTGCTCGTTGCAGCGGATTCGCGTTTGTCCGCGACGCGCGACCTGCTCGGCATTGGCGCCGACATCAATCGGCTTGGCAACTCCATGCTGATTTGCCGGGTGAGGCACGAGCGCGCCCATCACCAGATCGCGGTCGAATGGTTCGATCACCATCAGACGATAGCGATGTTGCCGCTCATGGAAGGCGTATCGTCGCTGCTTCTCACTTTGCGCTCAAGCGAGGCCGACAGACTGCTTGCTCTCGACGACGATTTGTTCCTCATGGAATTGACGAGCCGGTGTCGAGGACGCCTCGGAGAGATGACCTTGGCAAGCACCCGCCATGCCTATCCGCTGGTCACGACCTGGGCGCACAAGTTCTGGGCTCCGAGTGCGGCACTGATCGGCGATGCTGCCCTCGGCATGCACCCGGTGACCGCGCATGGCTTCAACATCGGCCTCAGTGGCCAGAAGCAACTCGCCGATAGAATCCTGGCGGCATGTCGCGAGCGCCGCGACATTGCTGATCCCGACATGCTCGGCAGATACGAAAGCCGGCTGCGTCTGTCGGCGGCACCGCTCTATCATGCTACGAATGTACTTGTCGCTCTCTACTCAGGCGAGCACCCGGCGGCACGGCTTGCAAGACATGCAGGGCTTCGCTTTGCCCAATATCTTCCCTTTATCCGCCATGGCATTTCGGCCATGCTCAGGCGGTGAATCGCAGGCAGCGCTGCCGCTCTGGAACGCTATCTCGGCTTCCTTTTGTCTCGCCGGGCGCGTTGATGCCGTTGGCAGGGCTGCTTCCATGGTGACGTTGCCGATCCTGGGATGATTCGGATCAAGGCAGTGCGGGCAAGAGCTCGATGGTCAGACGGCAAGGCCAAGAGCAGACGTGCGCCCCGAAGACATGGTGAGCGCACTGGTTACCCCCGCTGGATAGTTAACCCGTCCTTCAGTGGGCCTGCGTAAGCTTGTCCTCGCGAACAACGATGGGAGCAAGCTGGTCCGTCCATGGCCCCGAAGAAAGTAGACACGCTGGAGGCCAAAATCCGTCAGGATCAGCTTGCTGACCTGAGGACCGGCCTCTTCGTGTCGATGCCGATAAGCGGTATCCTGTCAGGCCTGATTTGGGCGGTGCACGCCCTTTCTGGCAGCGGCTTTGCCGCTGCAATCTGGTTCCTGATCGTCAATGCGATAAATGCCGCCCGCCTTGCACTCGCGCGTTATCAGCTAAAGGAAACGGGGCGCCATGACGGTTTAGTGGGGGTTTTGCCGCGGCTTCGCTGGTTTGGCATCCTTGCTCTTCTGGCAGGGTTTGCCTGGTCCTTCCTGGCCGTCCTGACTGTTGGATACACGACACCTCAAGCACCGCTGCATCTGGTCATTCTGGCGGGCATTTCCGCTGGTGCGGTTACATACGGCAGTTCGTATGCCGCGGCGGCGACCAACTTCATCACACCTCCGCTCCTCATCACGGTGGGTTGCCTTTTGGCGAAAGGCAATTTTGAAGACTACATTCTGGCTTTTACCGTTCTGCTCTTCATGGGCGGCTTGGTTCGAGCTTCGTTTGTTGGGCAAGCGCGGTTCCGCGAAGCGAGCCGCCTGAGGCATGAGGCCGAGCGGCTTGCGGCGGAGATGAAGGCCAGTTCCAGGCAGGACCACCTGACGGCCCTTCTCAACAGGCGTGGCCTCGAACACGCTATCGGACGGTTCGAGACCGCGGATAGCCCCTTCGTGGCAATGCTGATTGATCTGGACGGGTTCAAATCCGTCAACGATACCTACGGTCACAGGACCGGTGATGAACTGCTTGTCAGGATCGCCCGCCGCATAGAGGAGGAAGCACCGGAAGGCTCAACGCTCGCTCGTATCGGCGGCGATGAATTCGTGCTGTTTTTTCCCTCAACGAGGGTTTCGCTTTCTGCCAGTGATCTCGCCTCCAATATCATAGCCAAAATTGCCCGCCCCTATATCGAGGTCGCGTCCGTCCGGGTCGGGGCATCAATAGGAATATACCTGGCGGAAAGCCCGGGCCTGACCGAAATGTTGTTGCGGGCGGATATCGCCCTTTATACGGCCAAGCGTCGTGGCAGGAACGAATTTTGCCTGTTCGATGCCGAACTCGACAGGGAACTGCAACGCCGCCAGTCCGTCGAACGGGACCTTCATTCGGCGATAAAGACGAGAAGCTTGCAACCTTGGTTCCAGCCGATCGTGAAACTCGACACCGAGGCCGTGGTCGGTTTTGAAGCCTTGCTGAGGTGGTCCCATCCGACTCATGGTGCCATCTCTCCACCCGAAATCATCACAGCTGCACGCGAAACCGGAATGCTTCAGCTGCTGACGCAAACCGTATTCGCCGACTGTTGTGCTTTTATCGACGGCTTGGTGAAAGCTGACTGTCGTAACGTTCGTGTGGCGATGAATGTTTCGCCGCGCGAACTGGAAGCCGGCGATATCGACGACATGGTTCTGGATGGTCTGGCGGCAAAAGGCCTCCCTGCAACGATGTTCGAAATCGAGATTACCGAAGAATCCCCGGTGGACCCGGACAGAGTGGATGAAAAGCTCGGACGGCTTTCACATGCCGGCATTTCCATCGCGCTCGATGACTTCGGCACCGGCTTTTCCACGTTGGCATCGCTCAAGGACAGTCGGATACGCAAGGTGAAAATAGACCAGGGCTTCATTCGCGGCTTGGCCAAGTCCCGAGAGGACCGACTGCTTGTCAAATCGGTCATCGATCTCGGTAACATGCTCGGGATCGAGGTCATGGCCGAGGGCGTCGAAACAGAGGCGGATCGGCAAACCCTGCACAAGCTTGGCTGCCGAACCGCTCAAGGCTTCCTGTTCTCCAAGGCTGTGCCTCTGAGCCAAGCACTAGAAATGGCAGTCAAACAGCACGCGAACCAGTTGTGACCGCTCCCGCCGCGCCGTCTCTCGCGGCCGTGCGCTCATGAATGGCGGGTATCTGAACGTCCTTGTTTGAAGAGCATGACAGTCCGTGCTGTGCGTCAGCCGGCGAACAGTTCCTTGTAGCCAGTCGTCACAATCCAGTTCGCACGGTCGATATGGCTGCGAAGAGCCTTGCGGGCGCGGACCGGTTCAATGGACGGGTCGATGCCGAGAATGAGATCGGCCATCTCCTCTTCGCTGGCGTTGTCGGCGCAGGCATCCAGGATCCGCAGGTAGATCGTGAAATGCTGCCTGTCGTAGCTCGTGAGGTTATCCGACCAGGGGACTTCGTCACACAGAGTTGAGCTTCGAGTCTCATCTGTTCCCATTGATCGATTCATGCCTGTTGCGAGCCTCGGCTGTTGAGCGCTGGATGCAACGCAGCATATCCCAAAATGGGATAATCCGAAACCGGGATTAGTCGCTGATCCGGTCTTTACCCGACCGGTTCGCCTACATGCCCAAGTCTCTTCGATCGCCCCGCCACCAGCGGTTTCTGGCCCAGTTGGTTTCCCTGCGCAAGGCCAAAGGCCTGACTCAGGCGCAGGTGGCCGAGAAGCTTGATCGTCCCCAATCCTTCGTGGCCAAGTACGAGGGTGGAGAGCGTCGTCTCGACGTCATCGAGTTTCTCGACTTAACTGCGGCGCTTGACGCTGATCCGTGCGAGATTCTGTCCAGCCTGCGGTCCTAGCGGGCGCCCGCGCGCCTAACGGCTCGCGCGGGTGCCGTGAACCGAGCGCGCTTTTCTTCGGCAAGCTGCCATTCCGCTGCGGGTGGTCTTTACTAGGCCATGCCGATATAGGATGATAATCCTAGGTGGGGCGATTCCTCAACGGAGATCGCAATGGTTAGGACCAAACTTTCCAAGCAGCTTTCACAGGCTGAAATCGAGCGCTTTCTGGCGGAGGCGGAACGGCTGCACAAGAGCATCGTCCAGCCGCTTCTATCACCTAGCAGCAACCATTACCGGGCTCTCCAACGCACCCATGAAGCGCTGTTAAAGACGGTGAAGGATATCACGGGTAAGGATGCGCCGTTCATTCAATGGTTCGGAACAGGACCGGTGAATTAGACCCGACTTGTAGACTCCACGCTGCAAACGTCCCATTCTCTCTACGGAGGGAAGGGGCGTGGGCAATCATCGCTTTCAAGACAACTCCTGGCTGGCTTTCTTGCCTTCGAATCGACCCTGCCGCTGTCGGCTGCAACATCAAAGCCAATATAAGCTACAAAACGGGCGAGCGCGTCTATCATGATCCCGGACAGGAATTACTGGGACACGCGCCTCAACCTGTTGAAAGGCGAGCGCTGGTTTTGTTCGGAGGAAGCCGCGCGCACGGCGGCGATGTCGTCGAGTTTCTCGACGTAACTGCGGCGCTTGACGATGATCCGTGCGAAAAATCTTTCCAGCCTGCCGTCCGGGCGGGCGCCCGCGCGCCTGATGACGCGCACCAGGTGCTCGTGAACCGAGCCCGCTTTTCTTCGGCAAGCTCAGGCGGTCTCGGCCATTCGGCTTCGCCCCTTGGCGTGGGCAGCCCTTCGGGCTGTGACGGCCGCCGCCCTTGCGGGCGGCGCGGTTTGTCTGTTGGCCTTTCCCGGTGGCGCCGGGTGGGCGGCACTCCCTTCTAGGCCCGCCGCGGCAGCCCGCAACCCTTCGCGTGCCGCTCAGGGTCCTCCTCTTCGTTCCGGTCCTTCGGATGCGGTCCGCCTCCCACGGCGGGCCTTTCCGGTCGCGACTCGCCGCCCACCCCGCTTCCGGGGAAAGGCGCGGCGATTGGCGAGCGGAGGATGAGACGATGCATGCAAACAGCAAGCGTTCCGCCAGCGGAGAGGCTGGCGCAGGCAAGGGCGGGCGCCCCGGCGCCAGCCTTTATCAGGAGATCACGGACTGCATCATTGCCGAGCTGGAGCGCGGCACCGTGCCATGGGTCAAGCCATGGGGCAGGGCAAAGGCAGGCCTTGGCCTGCCGAGGAATGCATCCTCTGGCCGCACCTATTCCGGCATCAATATCCTTATCCTGTGGGGCGCGGTGATCGAGCGCAGCTATCCCAGCCAGAACTGGCTCACCTTCCGGCAGGCGCTCGTCCTTGGCGGCAACGTCAGGAAGGGCGAGCGCGGCACGACCATCGTGCATGCCGACCGCTTTGTCCCCAAGGACGAGAAGGAGCGCGCACGCCACGAGGGCGATGAACCACAGGCCGTGCCTTTTTTGAAGCGCTTCACCGTCTTCAATGTCGCGCAGTGCGATAATCTTCCGGAAGACCTCTATGCCGCCGCCGAGCCGCTGCCTCAGTGCGAGATCGTGCCGCAGGCCGAGACGCTCATTCGCGCCAGCGGTGCGGATTTCAGGGTCGGCGGCGATCGCGCTTTCTACATGCTGGGCAGCGACCACATTCAGGTGCCGCCGCAGCCGGCGTTCCATCACCAGATCGACTATTACCGGACCTGCTTTCACGAGCTTGGCCACTGGACCGGCCACCCGACGCGGCTTGCTCGCGACCTCTCCGGCTCGTTCGGCTCCAAGGCTTACGCGCGTGAAGAATTGGTCGCCGAAATCACTGCCGCCTTCGTCTGCAGCAATCTCGGTATCGAGCCGACCGTGCGTCATGCCGATTACATCGGCTCATGGCTGAAGGTGCTGCGCGAGGACAATCGCGCCATCTTCCGTGCCGCCAGTCTTGCTTCCAAGGCCGCCGATTTCCTGCTTGGCCTTCAGGCCGATGCCGAAGGCGAGGCGCAGGAAGGGATTGCGGCATGACGATGCGCGATCCTCAACTGACCGCGAGCGAGCCGACGCCGCAAGGCGAGCAGATGCTCATTCCCGGTGTCCGGCCGATCACCACGCGCGATCGGCTCACCCTCCTGATGGACGCGCCGATGTGTCCGCGCGCGGCGCAAAAGCCGCTCCATATCGGCCTCTTCGATGAAGCCAGCAGAAATCAATTCGACCTGTTCTGACAAGGAGTCTTCTTTCCATGATCCTGATCACCGATCCACTGCGCGCACGACTGCTCGCCAATGGCGCCGCCGAGGCCGACATCGACCATTTTCCCGTTGTGAAACTGTTCGATCCGACAGGTGCCGCGACGTGGCTTCTGAGCGAACTCGACGCCGATGGCGACACGCTGTTCGGCCTTTGCGATCTCGGCTTCAGCTTCCCCGAACTCGGCAGCGTCAGTCTGGCCGAGCTTGCATCCGTAAAAGGTCCGCTTGGCCTCGGCATAGAGCGCGACCTGCATTTCCAGGCGCGCTATACGCTCTCCGTCTATGCCGAAGCCGCCCGCATTTGCGGCCACATCACCGATGCCGAGCGACTTCTGCGGCAGGCAGCAGACGCCCTTTCAAAGCCCCATTCCGAGCTTCCGTCCGGCCCGGCGGAACAGCAGCGCCGATAGGCGCAAAAACCGTCCCGCCGCGCCGGCCGTCGGCCTCTGCGGCGGGGACAACCTCACCAAAGCGAAGGAGAGTAGCCATGCAGCTTGCCCACATCCCCTTGGATCACCTCAACATTTCCGCGCTCAACATGCGCCATGGAAAACGCGCGCCCGACATATCCGACATCCTGCCGTCAGTGCGTGCGCGCGGCGTGCTGGTGCCTCTCCTTGTGCGGCCCAACGGCCAACCGGAAACCTTCGTGATCGTTGCCGGCAGGCGGCGCTATTTCGCCGCGAAATCGCTTGCCGACGAGCGCGGCGAAGGCGATCCCTTGCCCTGCGCCATCATGGAGGATGGCGACGACGCCGATGCGCTGGAAGCCTCGCTGATCGAAAACCTCGCCCGCCTCGATCCTGACGAAGTATCGCAATGGGAGACGTTTTCGCGGCTCGTCAGGCAAGGCCGCACCGTTCCAGACATCGCTGCGACCTTCGGCATCACTGACCTGAAGGTCAAACGCATTCTGGCGCTTGGCGACCTCTTGCCCAAAATCCGCGAAGCCTATCGCCGCGAGGAGATCGATACCGAGACGGTGCGCCATCTCACCATGGCGTCCAAGGCGCAGCAGAAGGACTGGCTGGCACTCTGTGCCGATCCCGATCAATACGCGCCGCGTGGCTTTCAATTGAAGCAATGGCTGTTCGGCGGCCAGTCGATTTCCACCAAGGTGGCGCTGTTTGCCATCGACGAATATCCCGGCCTGATCACCTCGGACCTGTTCGGCGAGGACAGCTATTTCGCCGATGCCGACCTGTTCTGGCAAAAGCAGAACGAAGCGATTGCCGCCAGACGCGACACCTATCTCAACGAGGGCTGGAGCGAGGTGGTGCTGCTGGAACCGGGCCAATATTTCCACCCATGGGACCACGAGAAGACCCCGAAGAAGAGCGGCGGCAAGGTCGTCATCACTGTCTCGCATCGCGGCGAGGTCGAGTGTCACGAGGGCTGGCTGTCACGCAAGGAAGCCCGCCGCGCCCGCGAGGGCGGCGAGCAAGAAGAAACAGCCGCCAAGCCGCCGCGCCCCGAACTCACCGGCCCGATGCAGAACTATCTCGATCTGCATCGCCATGCTGCCGTGCGTGCGGCCATGCTCGACCATCCCGCCGTGGCGCTGCGCCTCGTGGTGGCGCACGCCATCACCGGTTCCGGCCTGTGGCAGGTGCGCCGTGAGCCACAGCGCGCAGTCAACGAGACGGTGACTGCCAGCCTTGCCGGCTGCAAGGCTGAAGCTGCATTCGGCAAAAAGCGGCGCGAGGTGTTGGCCCTGGTCGGATCACCGGATGAGGATGGAGTGGTGGCCGGCAGCAATGGCGACGCCTTTGCTATCGCCGGCGTGTTCGCCCGCCTCTTGGCGCTGTGCGACGACGATGTCATGCGCGTTCTCACCCTTGTCATGGCCGAGACGCTTGCAGCCGGCAGCGCCGTCATCGAGGCGCTCGGCAACCATCTGAACGTGGATATGGGCGCATGGTGGGAACCGGACGATGCGTTCTTCGACCTCTTGCGCGACAAGGAAATCGCCAATTCGATGCTGGCCGAGGTCGGCGGCAAGCTGGTCGCCGACGGCAATGTCGCCGAGAAGGTCAAGACGCAAAAGAAGATCATCCGCGACTTCCTGGCGGGCGAGAATGGCCGCCTCAGGGTCGAGACCTGGCTGCCGCGCTGGATGAAATTCCCGGCCGAAAGCTACACCAGCCGCGGCGGTTTCCGCACCGCCGATCAGTGGGCACAAGTGCAGCCGCTGTTCGTCCGCGAATAATCGATCAGGACCCAAGCGGCGGTTCTTTCGAGTGCCGCCGCTCAGGTCGCGCGCGCCGCTCCGGACCGCGCCGGCTGCCGATCGGTCGTCTTGTCGAGCCGGTGCCGCGCGCGAGAAATCCCGACGCCAACTCGCCCCCATTTCGGCAGCCCTGCAGCGCCGGGTTGCTTGCTGAGGCGCCCCGCGCATGGGGCCAATTGTCCGATCGGGTTGCCGACAGAGCCCGCGCAGCCAGCCCCCTGCATTGCCGCCCCCGCTTGTGCCACCGATCGCGCCACCTGTCTCCATGTGTCTCAGGGACCATTCCCCTGCGGCTGGCTTGACGACCTATGGGCGGATCCGGCCCGCCCGAAACCCTCGCCAGCAGCTTTTTTCCCCGCCGCCTGCGGCGGCTTCCTCGCGCCGCTTCGCTTCAAAAAAGCTGCCCGCTCGGGTCCTCCGCTATCGCTGCGGCCGTCCCGGTTCCGGCGGTCCGGACGCGCCCATCACGGTCCGCCATCGCAGGGGAATGGTCCCCGGCGAGCACCAAAGGAGACTGAAAATGACCGCGATCGGATACGTCACCAAACAGGAAAACGGCGGCTACAAGGGCCAGCTCAAGACGCTCAGCGTGCGCGCCGACATCGACATCGTGCCCAATCAGGCAAAGAGCGCCGACACCCATCCCGACTTCCGGGTGCTGACGCAAGGGGTCGAAGTAGGGGCCGGCTGGATCCGCACCGGCGAGACCTCCGGCAAGGACTATGTGAGCCTGTCGATTGCCGCCCCGGAGTTCGGTCCGCGCAAGCTCTACGCCAATCTCGGCCGCGCCGCCGGCCAGGATGACGACGACACATACGCCATCATCTGGAACCCGGTCGACTGAACCGCCAGCCTCGAGCCCCGCGCCGCAACCGGCGCGGGGCTCTTCTCAAGAAGGGGCGGCGAAAACTCGCCCCCCACTCTTCGCCCGTCCCCGAAACGATCTCGCTCGCCGATCCTCGCCTTCGCTTGTCCGTAGCGAAACGAGGATCATCATGGACGACGAAAACGAACGCGCGGCCCGCGCGAAGAAGGGCAGTCCGTTTCTCAACACCGCGCAGGCCGCCTTCTATATCGGGCTATCCCAGCGCACGCTGGAGAAGATGCGGCTCAAAGGCGGTGGCCCGCAATTTCGCAAGCACGGCCGCTATGTCCGCTATCACATCGATGAGCTCGACGACTGGTCGAAGGGACGCGCGCAGGAGACCAGGCCCGAGGATGGCGAGCACGATTCCGGCTCGGCCGGTGAGGGAGGCCGCTCATGAGCCGGCGTCCCACCATCCGTCTGATCGGCAGCCAGCTGCGGCGCCTTCGGGCGCGCAAGACGATCGCGGTGGCGACGATAGGCCTCGGCCTAATCGGCTTCGCCACCTCCGGCAAACCATCGCCCTGGCTGGTCTGGAACGCCTCGGCAAGTGCCCCGGTCGGCCTCTACCGTGTCGCGACCGGATCACCGGCTCGTGGCGATCTCGTGCTCGTTCGCGCGCCAAAAACGGTCGCCGATCTCGCCGCCGAACGCTTCTATCTGCCCAGCAACGTGCCGCTGGTCAAGCGCCTTGCCGCGCTGCCTGGCGAGCATGTGTGCGCCTTCGGCGACGCCATCATCATCGGCGGCGAGATCGTCGCCCGCCGGCTGGCAACCGACGGCCAAGGCCGTCCGCTGCCTTGGTGGAATGCCTGCCGCAAGCTTGGCCAGGACGAGGTTTTCCTGCTCGGCAGCGATAAAGATCGCTCCTTCGACAGCCGCTATTTCGGGCCGGTGCCGGCCGAAAATATTGCCGGGAGGCTCGTGCCGCTATGGACCGAGTAACCCTCCTGATGCTCGGCATGGTCGCGATAGCGCCATGCGCCTGTTCCGCCGCGACCGACGCTCAGCCGGCCGCCATCTCCCGTGGTCCGCAGCTGGCAAGATGGCAGCACTACGTAGCTGAGGCAAGCCGGCGTTTCAGCATTCCACAACCCTGGATTTATGCCGTCATGGATGCCGAAAGCCGGGGGCAGACAATGCTGGACGGACGGCCGATCGCCTCACACGCCGGCGCCATTGGCCTTATGCAGGTGATGCCCGGCACCTACGAGGAGATGCGCGCAGAGCTTGGCCTGGGGGCCGATCCGTACGACCCTCGCGACAACATTCTGGCAGGCACTGCCTATCTGCGCGCCATGTATGACCGCTTCGGCTTTCCCGGCCTGTTTGCCGCCTATAACGCTGGGCCGGACCGCTACGAACAGCATTTGCAGCGTGGGCGACCGCTGCCCAGCGAGACGGTTTCGTATCTGGAAGAGCTCAAGGCTGCGGGGATTTCGGCCGCCGACATGGACGCGTTCACCGGCAAATCCCGTTCCGGAAAAGCGCCGGAAATCCCGTCCGGGCAGTCGCTGTTTTTCCTGCGAAACGGTGTTTCCGCGACCGATCCGAATGGCCAAATCGTGGTGCCGCTCGGATCGGAGCGAGCAAGGTCAGGCCGGCCGGATCGCAGGTGAGGGCAGGGGTACCGTGGGTCGGGCGGGGCAGGGAGGCAGGGAGGCAGGGAGGCAGGGAGGCAGGTCCGCGGAAGGCAAGATAAAGGCATCGCCTCCTGGAGGCGGCGAAGTCTTTGTCTGCACATCGTTTTCCACGGAGGCTGCCTTCAGCGTCAGGAGAGCTGCTGCCGACAAACCTCTGATATTGCTTAAGATTACTAGGAGGCTCAATGCAGGATGAAGAGTTCAAGCCGAGCCTGGGCAAAATCGGATCGCGCGGCTCGAAGGCAGGCAAGCGTTTCGCCGGCCAGATCCGCGCCGCGATCAACCGAGCCGGCGGCGGCAGCGGTCGCCGTGGCCGCTTCATCGGAAGCCGGGCGGGGCGCGGCGGGGCTGCTGCCGCCGTTCTCAGAGCGCGCGACCCCCACGCGGCGTTTCGGCAGCGGCGCACCGTCGTCAAGGCGCGTATCGTCAAGCTGGCCGGCAAGGGTGTTGACGGGGCACGTGCACACCTTCGCTACCTCCAGCGCGACGGCGTCACCCGCGAAGGCGAGCCTGGCGAGCTCTATAGCGCCGACAGCGACCGCGTTGATGGCAAGGCCTTCATCGATCGTGCCGATGGCGACCGGCATCAGTTCCGCTTCATCGTCGCCCCTGAAGACGGCATCGAGTATGATGACTTGAAGCCGCTCACGCGGCGCCTCATGGCGCAGATGGAAGAAGACCTCGGCACTAGGCTCGACTGGGTGGCCGTCGATCATTTCAACACTGGTCATCCGCATACCCATATTATCGTCCGCGGCAAGGATGACCGCGACGAAAACCTCGTCATCGCGCGGGACTACATCTCGTCTGGAATCCGTGAACGGGCGGCCGAGCTGGTCAGCCTCGACCTTGGCCCGAGAACGGACCGCGAGATCGAGCAACGCCTGCGCCAGGAAATGGAGCGGGAACGCTTCACCAGCATCGATCGGCAGCTGCTCCGCATGCGCGACCATGAGGGGCATGTCTCACCGGCCACCGGAGACACGTTTCGCCAGACGCTGCACCAGGGCCGCCTGCGCAAGCTCGAGCGGATGGGTCTGGCTGAGCAAGTCGGCTCGGGCCGCTGGCGCCTTGATGGCGAGCTTGAAGCGACGCTGCGCCGCATCGGCGAGCGGGGCGACATCATCAAGACAATGCACCGCGAACTGACCGGCAAGGGGCTCGCCCGCAGTGCCGCCGACTATGTTGTCCATGATCGATCTGCAGAGCAGATGCAGCCTGTCGTCGGCCGCATCGTTGCGCGCGGCCTGGCCGACGAAATCAATGACCGCCATTACCTCGTCGTCGACGGCGTGGACGGCAAAAGCCACTATGTTGATATCGGCAAAGGCGATGCCACCCAACCGACGCCAGAGGGCTGCATAGTGCGGGTCACGCGGAGGGACACCGGGCCAAGGCAAGTCGACCGCACAATTGCCGAGATCGCCACGGCCCATGACGGGCGCTACAGCGTCGATATCCATCTCAAGCATGACCAGTCGGCCACCGAACGCTTTGCCGAAACGCACGTGCGGCGACTGGAGGCGATCCGCCGGGCGACCGGTCGTGTCGAGCGCGAGCCGGACGGCACCTGGATCGTCGCACCGGATCATCTCGACCGTGTGTCTGACTACGAGCGTCAGCGGGCCGGGGCCGAGCCTGTCACGGTTGACAAGCTCTCATCGACGCCGCTGGAACAACAAGTCAGCTTCGACGGCGCCACCTGGCTCGATCGAGAGCTGGTTTCCGACATACCGGAGGCCTTGCACAGCTCTGGTTTCGGCCGCGATGTCCGAGAGGCGCAAGGCCGCCGACGGCAGTGGCTGATTGCGCAAGGTCTTGCTCGGGAAGAGCAGGACCGGATCGTCTATCGCGCCAACATGCTTTCGATGCTGCGCCAACGCGAGTTGAACCGCGTGGCCGGCCAGTTGTCGAACGAACTCGGTCTGCCCTATTCTGAAGCCCAGAGTGGAGATCGAATAGAAGGCACGCTCCGCCGCTCCGTCGAGCTCGCCGGCGGAAAATACGCTGTCATCGAGAAATCGCGCGAGTTCACGCTGGTGCCATGGCGGCCGGTGCTTGAGCATCATATCGGCAAGGAGGTTTCCGGCGTCGTGCGTGCAGAGGGGATTTCATGGACCATCGGCCGGCAGAGAAGCGGACCAAGCATTTCGTGACATGGCTACACAACTTCTTTGCCCGCGTTGAAACGGGTACTCAGTCCGGACGGAGTTCGCCTGCTAATTGCCCGCGGCATTGATCTCGCGAGGGATAAATGGCTGGTCGTGCAAGACTTATCGTTCGCTCTACAAAAAGCGCCCCAGTCATTCATCGTATTCCATGGTTCTGAGCCAAAACCCTCCTGCGCTACCACGGCACTCTTCCCGGTGCCACGGAAGCCCCGCCGACGACGGCGGTGCCGGCCTGGTTGCGCAGGGCTGCCCCCGACCCGAACAGTTGCGGCGCATGAGGACATTGCAATCACTGCAGGTGCGGCCATCGGCGCGCTCGATGCGATGGTCCGCCAGCTAGAGAGGTGGGCTGGCGCCTGGTGACAGCGCCTAGGGCTTTCGGCGGCCGCGGTACGGCGAGCAGGCTCGCGGCGTCGAGGATGAAGCCGCACTTCGCGATGTTCTTCTGCTCACACGACCGGGAGACGAGGTCGGCCCCGCGGGCCGGATGCTGTTGGCCGGGCGTGAACTGGCTGCCCATCCCGCTCAGGATCTTCTAACGGGAGAAACCTCGCTGCGGTGGGGAAGATTTCGGTCGACCCCGCGACGACGAGGCGGTCAGCGACCTGGCCAGACGAGCTCGGCAGCTTTCCGCTGCGGCATGGTGACCGGCGCGATCATGGCCGCCGAACGAGATCGCTTCGAACGCACCGTCGGATGCTGGCTCGCCGACGCTTTACTGGCTGGGTTGGGGCCATGCGGTGCCGCTACTGGGCACCGAGGCAGCTTTGGGCATGAGACCCGATCAATCGCGGCGGGCCCGGAGCGGCGCCGACCTGGCTGCTCGAAGGGAGAACACTTTACTGCGTGACCGGCCGGACCTGATTGCGATCTCGATTGGAATAAAGAAGAACGACGGCCGAATGGCAGGGTTGATCGCCAAGGTGCGCGATCTGCCGGCTGTCCTGCGCGCATGCGGCAGTCGCCACCATGAGCTTTACGACAAAATTGCCGGCACAGGCTGATTTCAAGAAGGTCTTGCTCTATGCTATCAGGAGGCGATCGCACGCAGCGCAAGATCGGCCAGTGCGGATGCTGGCCAAGCTGCCCGGCGCGTCGTGAGATGTTGCCCGTCGGATGGTGACGCTTTAGATCAGGCGGATCTCCACCCAGCGCCGCGCAGGTCGAACCCAGCGATTTTGTGGCACGCGCTCGAAAGGTGCTGCACCGCGGGAATTGCCGCCTCATCCATGCACTGCAAGAGTCACGAAAGGACGGTGACCCCCGAAGCAAAGTCCTATCCGTGGGCACTCACGTGCGCCTGATGCGCACGTATCCATCGTGCGCATGCGTTCCATAAACACAATCGATTTTACCGACCAAAGAGAATAGCGGATACCGCCCGTTTCTTGAGGAAGGCTTATGGAACGACCGGCGCCGCTTGACCATTCGAAACCAATCGAAGTTGGCCGGCGCGAGCCCTGAGTTCCGGTTGATCTACATTCCAGGCGGCGGCACTGCCGCTATTGAGGCGATGAACCCGCCTAGCATGTTGTGACCACTGCTGTGGCAATGCAGCAGTCCTGGATGGCTGCATCAAATAGGTCCAAGATGCCCCGGGTGCGCTTCCACCGCATCACCGGGACCTTCGCTGCAGCTAAATGCAGAAAATCCAGGCGCGCGCTGAAGCATCGTGAAAAATTCATGGATTATGTCAGCTGATAAAATGACCCGATCCAATTTCAGTCGATCAATCAGCGCCCTTCGTCGGGGCTGTCGGTCCGCATCGCGCCTGGCGACGGCGCTATGCTGGTGCTCCTACGGCCGCCCTGTTGAACCGCTTTCTCCAGCACCGAACTGAATTGGTCCCGCTGGCGGACATTTCGATGCTTCCGCCTTGCGGGCCTTCTTTGTTGCGGCCGGCTCTGCGGCACGGCTGCGCCGACGTGAACGTGCTTGGCGGCACGTTTTGTGAGGGAGGGAAAGAGGCGCGCGGCCCTCTCCCTGCAAGTCGCCGTTGGCGGATTCCTCCGTCTGCCCGCTTCGCTCCGTGCAGACCGGGGAGACCCCTCCGCCCCCTTGCTCGCGCTGCTCGCCACGATGCAGGGGGACAGGCGACCTGAACCCGTGCCCAAGCCGATCTGATGGCAGAGGCGGTGGGGCTGGACATGCGCCCGTGGTGGACGTACGTGCCACACAAATCCTCATGCTCGCCTAACCGGCCGCAACGTATGGCAATCCGGGCAGTCCCGACTAAAGATGGAGTAGGTCTCGGCCATTCCCGTGTCCGAACCCAGAAAAGTTACTGGTTTCCTTACGGGCGCGATACAAAGGGCACGGGCTGGACTTGGCTGCCGGGGGCGGGGCTTGTCGACCGCTCGATCGAAAGTGAGAGACGAGGAGGAGAATCACCGACCTGCAGAGCGGCAAGGCGCTCGCCTACCTCCCTGTCAGTCACCGTTAGCCGATGGTTTAGACGAAGATAGTCCGTCCATGTCGGCGTGCGGAATGTCTCGGTCCAAAGAGTCGAGTTCTGAAGATCGCGCTGGAGGGTCCAGTCCCGCGCACCGGCACGGCTCTGAACGCGCCGCCTTTCGCGCATGCAGCTCAGAAATTCCTCGATATTCTCCTCGGGTATCGAGTACTCCACCTTGATCACGATCGGGCCGCTCCTGGGCTTCAAATCGAGGGCCAGTTCTGGTGGCCTGAAGTCGAAAGCCCCTTGATCCGATTCCTCCCATAGCCGTACCGGCAATAGCTTTCCCACGGCTGCAACCAGCAACAGCGCCGCTGCAGCACCTTCCAAAGCCCACGTCAGGGAATAGTACTGCGCGACAGCACCCCAGATCCAGCTGCCCGCTGCCATGCCGCCGTAGGTCAGGGCGTAATAGATCGACAGGGTGCGACCAACGACCCACCTTGGGCTTGCCAACTGCACACACACGTCGGTTCCGGTCCAGGTGACAACCCAGCCTGCGCCAGCGATTGCAAGCGCGATCGCTGCTACAGCCACCGATGATGTGAGAGCCAGTAAAAGGCAACACGTTGCGCAAGCAACGGATGCGAGCGTGATCAATCGATTTTGGGACGTGATGCGTCGCAAGTAGCTATTGCCAATGCCCGCGATGAAGGCGCCTGTGCCGAAGCCGGCTAACAGGACGCCGTAAACAATTGGCCCCCCCGCCAGTTGGTCGCGAACCACGAGGGGGAGCAGAGCAAGGATCGAGATGCTTGACAGCCCGAACAGGGTTGCGCGCACGATCGCCACTCTGATCTCCGAGGAGATTGCCGTGAAGCGCATGCCATCATGAATGGCCGTCGTCATCCGCTCGCGCGGAAGAGGCGAAGAGCGAACTTGCCACTTGGAGCGCAGCACAGCGCTCAACGGGACCAGGTCGGTCAGCGCAGCGAAGGCGAAAGCCGTAAGGGGGCCCAGCAAAGCCAAAATTACACCGCCCAGCGCCGGTCCTATGCTCCGAACCACGTTGTACCCCACCGACATCAGCGTCACTGCAGCGGGTATGTCGCGCTTTTCCAGGATGTCGCCGACCGAGGCGTGCCAGGCTGGATCATTCAAGGCAAAGCCGCATCCCGCCAAGAAACTCAGTCCCAAGATCAGCCATGGACTGACAAAGCCGAGTCCAACAGAGAGAGCCAGCGCCGTGGATGCCAGTGCGATCAGGCAATGTCCGGCAAGCATCACGCCGCGGCGGCTGAAGCTGTCTGCAATCGCTCCAGCAAGGATCGACAAGAAGAAGGCGGGCAGTGTCGATGCAGCCTGCACGAGCGCAACCATCAGATCGGAGGCTGAAATCGTTGCCATAAGCCAGCTTATAGCCACGCTCTGCACCAGCCAGCCAAGGCTGGATATCTGCGTGGCTGTCCAGATCGAACGAAAGACCGGATTCTGAAGAGGGATCAGTGTGTTTGCCGCAAAGGGCGGGGAATCTTGACGCCGCATGACTTCTCACCTCCACCACGTAGTTCTTTCACTCACTCACTCGCTGACAGCGGTGCGCTTACGCACAGCTGCGTCACAACCAAGTTCCGATATCGCGCTCGCAACAAAGTAGATGTCGCATCCACGGTGCCGATGCGCGATGAGTGTGCCAGTTGGGCGTCAGCTGGTCTGGGTCGCGCAGCCCGATGGGGTGCGGTCTGCCCTGCGACTCTTGGCCTTGGACGGTGCTACCGCCCCGATGGCCGGGTTGTCAAACTGCCACGGTGCTAGCAGCGCCCATCCCATCCTGACAGGCATGAGCGTACGACGCAGCGCATCGCTGATATCGGAGGCGGGTGCAAGATCAAGGGTGGCATCGTCTTGACAAGTACGAGCTGGTGGACGCCTTCGCCCGACCTATCACATCGGCGATTTATGGGGCCGCCGTTCAACTCGTTGGTCTATGCACAAAAAAACATACTACGCTTAAAAAGACGTTTCGTGTCGGCGCAGGCGCCGAGGAGGGCGCGGAAGCCTTGACCATCGTCATCCCGCCACCGAACGTCACCGGCTCGCTGCACATGGCCATGCGCTCAACAACACGCTGCAGGACATTCTGGTGCGCTTCGAGCGCATGCGCGGCAAGAACGTGCTGTGGTAGCCGGGCATGGACCATGCCGGCATCGCCACGCAGATGGTGGTAGAGCGCCGGCTGATGGAAAAGCAGATCCACCGCCGCGACCTGACGCGCGATGAGTTCATCGACAAGGTGTGGGAGTGGAAGGCCGAGTCCGGCGGCGCGATCCTCAACCAGCTGAAGCGGCTCGGGGCCTCGGCCGACTGGAGCCGGGAGCGCTTCACCATGGACGAGGGCCTATCCAAGGCCGTGCTCGAAGTGTTCGTGACGCTCTACAAGGAAGGGCTGATCTACAAGGACAAGCGCCTTGTGAATTGGGACCCGAAGCTGTTGACCGCCATCTCGGATCTCGAGGTCGAGCAGCAGGAAGTCAACGGCAACCTCTGGCACTTCCGCTATCCGGTCGAAGGCATGACCTTCGATCCGGAAAATCCGAGGACCTTCATTACCGTTGCGACGACCCGCCCGGAGACGATGCTGGGCGATATGGCGGTCGGCGGTGCATCCCGACGACGAGCGTTTCCGGCATCTTGTCGGCAAGAACCTCATCCTCTGCCGATCGTCGGCCGCAGGATCGCGGTGGTGGCGGACGAGTATTCTGATCCGGAGAAAGGCAGCGGCGCGGTCAAGATCACGCCGGCGCACGACTTCAACGAATTTGAGGTCGGCAGGCGCCATAAGTTGCCGGCGATCAATATTCTCACCGTCGAGGCGGCGGTCACCCTCACGGACAATGACGACTTTCTCGCCGGGACGACATGGTGCGTAGTCGCCATGCTGCCCCTGGCCAGATCGTAGATGACCTCGGCTTGTTCGCCATGGCGAGCCGAAGCACGTTGACGGCCGTGCCGGGTGATGCGCCGTCCCGGACTATCATCCCAAAATCGGCGCGCGCCATCTCCCGGTCTTTGGCGGCGTACAGCCCAGTCGCCCAGATCATTGCGGGGTTCCTTGGCCGCATGGAAGACCCCGACATGTTTGTAGCCGTAGCCCGCGAGCAGGCCCTGCGCCTCGGCATCGGCTCCAGACGCGTCGCCAATCAGCACGCCGTGCACGGCAACAACGATTGGGCGGATCCGAGCGATGGCAGGTTCCGGCAGCTCAAATATCTCGCGTGAACCCCCTATGAATATCATCGACATCGTGACTTTCCCTTCTCTCCAGGGCTCCCTCGCTCTGACCGCCGTCTCCCTCTGGCCCTGCGTGAGGGGTCACCCGAACGCCGAGACGGCGAAGCCGGCTCGGGGAGCGGCGGGACGCCGCGACTAGAGCTCGGCCGACCGCAGGCCGGCGCGCCCGGACCCTGCCGCTGCCGGAGGCGTTACGCGCGTGGAGCTAGCCGGCCAGCCAGAGGCTCACGTCCTGGATCGAGCGCATGAGCACCGACGGATTGTCCCGCGCGGGAATGAAGCCCCAGCTCTGCCAGTAGCGCTCTGCCTCGGCGTCGATCGCCCGCACCACCACCGCGCGGCCGCCGACGATGTCGGCGCCGGCGACGCAGCGATACAGCGCGTCCTTGACCAAGCCGCTACCGACGCCTTGTCCGGCATAGCGGTGGTCGACGGCGAGTTGTCCGATCAGCAGGCAGGGGATCGGATCGGGCGGGCGTCCGGTGCGGATGGCGCGCGGCGCGCTGTTTGGCTGGATCACGCCCGGCGCGAGGCCGTAATAGCCGACGACTGTTCCCTCGTCGTGAATGACCAGGACGCGGGTAAACCCGCGGGCCTCGTTCGTTCGCGCGAAGCCGGCCAGCCAAGCATTGAGCGCCGGCTTGCCGCAATCGAAGCTGTCGAGGCGGTGTGCGTGGTCGAGGAGTTCGATGCCTGAAAGCGCCACCTAGCGGTCCCAGGGCGGGGACCGACGCAGCCGCTCGGCCGCCTTCGCCGGGGGCGCAGCGGCCGGGGCTGAGATCGCCTGCATGAAGGCGTCATAGGCTTCCGGGGACACGCGGATGACGGTTTCGTTGAGGATGGCCGCCTGCGCCTCGTGCAGCGCCGCGCGCCGCATGAACTCCGTGCGCGACAGGCCGAGCAGCTCCGCGCCGCGGTCGATGATGGTGAGATCATCGTCGCGAAACCGCATCGAGACGGGTGCTTCCTTCCTGGTGGGTGTGGTGGCCATGGCGCGCTCCTGTGCTGCGGACGTATATACGTTAGTGTAGCGCGGAACGCAATACTACGTTCCCTGGCGACGTCTCGTGGCGGATGGTCTCAGGATTTCTCGCCGCATCGGTTCTTCTCGGCTTCTCGCCCCAGTCGCCATTGCCGCAACCCAGAGCAAGGTGGCTTTGGTCAGCTCCGGCGGATCAATTACGGCTTAGGAAGCGCATTTGTTTTTGGCGGCCGGATGAGCGGGTCCAGAAGCGAAGTCGCTGCCATGACTGTCGCCGGACGAGCCCCGGCTATCCCGAACCTGATAAACATCTGACGCGATGGCGACTTTCGGGCCGTCACGCCACAAAGGAGGAACGGCTATGAAGGCTGGGCGGCGGCACTTTCATTCTCAGGCGCCGCTCTATGCCACCTGTCGGCCAATGTGACATCGCCACTGCGGTCCGGGCAATCGCGGTTGTGGTGACCGCGAGCCACTAAGCTTGTGCCGTACCCTTACAATGATTCATCAAGGCGTTTACCTCGGCAATCACGAGATCCGGCGTGATGTCGAACTTGCATCGGACTTTGACCGGACAATGCCGCACTTGGTCCAGACCACATCCGCGACATTCAATAACACTCATAAGCATGCTGACCAAGGGACCTCGAAACCCCCAAATCTCCGGTAGATGTGACGCCGTGAAAATGCCGATAGTAGGGCGGCCAAGCTGGGCAGCGACATGGCCGGTGCCTGAATTGTTCGAAACGACGAGCGCGGCCGAATTCACGAGACAATTGAATTCCAATTCTGACAAGTCGACAGCCGTGCGAATGTTCGCGGCTCCACGTTCCCTAGCTATCTTCGCAACCTCCTCAAGCGCTTCCAGGCATTCGCCACGGCCAACGAGGACCACCTCACCACGGGTCGAAAGAGCAGCGACAACTTTGCCAAAACTTTCAATCGGCCAATCTCGCAGGCTGGAATTGGAGAACGGAGCCACGACAATCGGGGCATTGCCTGTAGTCGAATTCTGTGGGTGACCCGCTCCGCTTTCGAAATAGGCAGCTGCCTTTGCGACCAGAAAGAGGAGGATTTCTGACACATGCTGGAGACGCACCTGCTTACGGTCAATGAACCAGTCAAGCCATCTACGGGGGATTTTGTTAGCAAGCCCTATTTTTTGGACCAGCTTGTAGAAAATGGTTCTGCGCAGTTTCAGATTGAATGGCGCTATCGCAATATCGATCTGATGCATGCTGTACGGATCAACTATCGCCGCACGGTGCCTGGCGGGGACTTCAAGCAAGATGGGCCTTGTTTCTTCCGGAACACGCATATCAATGGCAAGATCAAACTCGCCGGTCAGCAGCGGCCTTATGTCGGCGGCTTCTTTGCGCGTTTTGACTTTTGGGTTGCGAGGAAAAAAGTCAAAAGCAATGTGATCGTCGGCGAGGTCGAACTGTTTTGCAGTAGCGATGTTCCAGCTTCCCACCACCAGCGTAATGTGGGCATGCGCAAAACGCTGACGAAGGTCCTTTAGGGGCCCTAGAGACATCCAAAAGTCGCCGACATGATCAAGCTTGAGGACCAAAATTCTCATCCTTGCGCTTGACTGTTCCGGCTCTTCCCAGCTGCGGTATATAATTTGATTGCCGTCGTGCTTTGTAAAATATGCCATTGCCATTCCGAAGATTATACGGTCAACACTGATAGCCCAGTGACGCGTGTGTAGGGTTGGAGTGCTCCCCACTTGTCCGCGTCTCCGCAAGAATTCTGCCATCAGATCCAAGCCGCGCTCCAGCAGGAGCTGTCGGGCGAAGTCTGCATCTCTAGCGGTGGTAGCGCGCCAAGAAGCCAGCTATGTCCCGAACCGCAATGTGAAGGGCTTCGTCACGGTCTTGCATGCAGTGAGTTCGAGAAACGCCGAGTAGACGGCGTTCGCCAAGCCGCCGTCCCCAGATCTCGAGCATAACGGCAGTGGCCTCGCTCTTTGGTCGATGCTGATCCTGAATGAGACCGTCGCCCCCGGCGACGACATCGCCGGCCGGATTGACCGTCTCCGGCACGCCCTGTCGCTGTGGTCCCGCATCATGGTGGTTACAAAGGACCCGCCGCAGGCGCTTTTTTCTGCGCGTCCGGGTCGTCCAACATGAACTGGACGAATCAACCCTGTGATGAAGTCGACCGCCTGCCGGCGGTGAGCTGGCAGGCGGCGTCGATGAACACCTTTATTCGCCGAGCTTGGATAGCGGCATCCCTATCACGCTGAGAGCCTGTTATGCTGGTCCAGCGTTTGATCGCAGTCTTGATCCATGCGAGCAGCTTGTGAGGGATGCAACCGAACGAGGCGCTGCTCCCACAGTCGTCGCAGGCCCTCCATCACAGCGTCACGCTTAGCCTGATCCGGCGCAATTGTATTGAGGAGATCTCCCAACATGGCTTCGCCCTCAATCCGCATCAGCAGATTAAACAAGTCGTGTGAAATTCGTACACTGTCACTGCTGAAGTGGGTCGTGCTGATCTCGCAGTGAGTCTCCCGACGATCTGGCGCTTTGTAAGCGCGGGTTTGATGGAGGGACACATAGGGCGGCAACGAAACCGCAAGCGCAGTCCAATCCTGCAGCGTTGCAGCCCGCTTTTTTACCAGGAAGGGCCCGACCACAAGTCCATCCAGCTCTGTCGTCAGAAAGGTGGCAATCGCGTCTGCAACCGAATCCACGATCGGTTCGGCATTGTTGTTAAAGGACGTATTGAGCAGAATTGGAGTGCCTGTGCGCTTCTTGAACGCATTGATGACCTCCCAGTACGCGGGATTGGCGTTGCGCGATACTGTTTGCAGGCGAGCGGTACCGTCGATGTGCGTGATGGCACCGAGCAAGGCGCGCTTTGAGTCACGCACGCGAACGACGAAATTCATGAATGGAAATTCGTGCCTACCGTCCGGGAGGTCGAAAAATTCGCTCGCATCCTCCTCCAGCACAGATGGCGCGAAGGGCCGATAGCCTTCGCGCTTCTTGACCATCGCATTGATCCGGTCCTTGTTTGCGGCGGGCCGAGGGTCGGCAAGAATGCTGCGGTTGCCCAGCGCACGTGGCCCAAACTCCGAACGACCCTGCACCCAGCCGATCACGGCGCCGTTGGCGATCCAGTCGGCTGCACTGCTTGCCACGTCATCAGAGCGTTCAACCTCGAGATGTCCGGCCCATGCATTCAGTTCCTGTTGCACGGCGCGCTCGCTCCCGAGATCAGGACCCCAATAGACCTCCTGCAGTCGCTCACACGGCGCGGGGCGGCCCATCTCGTTAGAGACTATCAGCGCAGCTCCCAATGCGCAGCCAGCGTCGTGAGACGCGGGTTGCACGAAAATGTCTTCGAAAAGCCCTGAATACAGCAGCTTACCGTTCATCGTGCAGTTGTGGGCCACCCCCCCCGCCAGGCACAACCGCTTCATGCCGGTGGCCTCACGGTGATGCCGGAGAATGTGGAACACGATCCGCTCAAGCGCTTCCTGCAGTGACGCACTCACATCTCGATGCTGCTGGGTGAAGGGCATTCCCTTTCGCCTGACCTCGATATTGCGGAGCAACGCCGGACCGATGCGGTCGAGGTGAACACGGTAGCCACCGCCGTTGGCGGAGAGCTCGTAGAACTGCTCGAAGAGCTCGCGATAGGGAGCGGGGTCGCCGTAGGGCGCGAGTCCCATTACCTTATACTCGTCGAACAAGCCGTAGCCGAGATAGCGGATCGTCTCGAGATAAAACAGCCCAAGAGAATTGTTCTCGGGGAAAGCCTCGAGTTGCGTAATTTCTGTGCCAGACCCTACCGCCAAGAGGCCCGATAGGAAATCACCAGAGCCATCAATCGCTAGAATGAGACTTTGTTCGAAGCCCGACATTGCAAAGGCGCTCACGGCGTGCGCCTGATGATGACTTACGAATGAAATACGCGAACTGTCCAACTTAGTGCCGAACTCACGCGTTAACAGATCCTGCACCAACGTTTTAGCATCCAGCGGAATGGAGAGAATGTCGGGGTGGGATGCGGACATACCTTCAAGCATGGCGTTGGCATAGGGCTCGCTGGCGTAGAGCGCGACACGATCAATGTCGTTGAGCTGAACCCCCGCCGCTGACAGACAGTATTGAATCGAACGAATTGGGAGCTTGTTGGAGTGTTTCATCCGATTGAGGCGTTCCTCTTCGACGGCTGCTATCACCCGTCCGTCTCGGACGAGCACCGCGGCGCCATCGTGCATAAAGGCGTTCCGAAGCTCGAATCGGTTTTCATGGACTTGGTCAAGTCCGCCGCTAATTCCTAGACACAGCATTTCTTTCTCCACATAGTGACGGGCAAGCCAAATTGGCCTGCCTCAGACCGTTTCCAACTAAATAGGCCGCGTTGTCGCTTGCAGCTGCAACCGCCTGTCAGGCATCACCGGCATCAAAGAACGCCTCATAAGGGTCCGCCTGAATCAACATGAGATGCTTCGATCGTGGCGCCTGCCGTTCCATGACGCCGAGAGCTTGGCTGGATCATCGAATCTTGAGCGGCTGCTGACTTGCATGCCGGCGATGCCGTTTTCATCTGCAGCACGAACTTGTGACGCGGGCTGCCTATATCCTTGCGAAGGGGCGGCTGTTGACGAATAATGCCGCGCCGTGAACTGGCCCGATTTCATTCCCCGAAAGACCGTCGCACAGGCGAGTGACATGTGCTGCACTGTCCGCCTGCTTCCCGGTCGCACATCCGATAACGCCTTCGCTTGTGCAGGAGGCCGCATCGCGTCATTCGTCGGCCAAACATGGCACCGACTGGAAGCCCGGCAATACCGCGTAGATGTAAAGTGCGCTGATGTTGTATGGTAGCGCTGCCGGCCGGGTCTCCAATCCGCTGCCCAAACGAGCGGACTGCCTGCGGCAAAAAGCCCGCCACAAGCAGAATCGCGCTGGGCAGCTGGCTCGCCTGCAAGACTTCGCAGCTCAGGAACATGGGGACGACTAGCGTCGAACCGCCGACATGATCGGCCAGTTGCAACTCACTTCTCGGCACGACCTCCACTGCACGTCAGGGCGCATGGAAGATTTTCTCCTTTGGATGGGTGATCGGTGCGGACGTGCTTTTGTCCATGCAAGATTTCCGAAGAGTTATGAAATCGTTTGTTTCGATCAAAGTCATCCACGCTATGAATAGCTGCCGGACATGCGCTTCAAAGGGGCTTCAGGCTTCCCGGACGGCTACTCCGATTCGAAGCGCGTGGCATTCCATGCGCTCTATGACAACATTTTTCAGCAAAGGGTATGAGAGCAAACCCACACTTCTTTTTCAGAAGTCGCTTCGAAGCAGCCGAGGCCTTGATGGGCTTCTTCACCAAGTTCGGCGATGGTGCCGCAGACATTCTTCCTCTTTCCGGGCTGAACAAGCGCAGAGTTCGCGCCTTGGCAGTGTATCTGGGCGCTCCGTCTGATCTTGTTGAAAAGATCCCGACCGCCGACCTGGAGAACCTCGTCCCGGTCTCACATACGATGAGATTGACGACTTCCTCGAAGGCCAAGAGATCAACGAAGCGGCGCACAGGCGCATACTTCATGCGCATTCCAGCACAGCCCATAAGCGAGCGCTTCCCGTCACAACGATTGCCATGACGGGTTCGATATTTAGGCATCGGCAATAGCGTCTCAACATACACGATCGATGGGCTTGCCGCAGTTAGGCAGCTAGCGGCCTGAATTACCGCTGGAGCGAAGCGCTGCTCTTTCAGCCCGCATGCGGTCATGAGGTTGACAGTGTCGGCACGTATCGCCGAGGCCGGCACGCGAACTCATTCTCCCTGAATGCCTGCTCTATCGATCTTCCGCAGCGTACCCACTTGACCGGTCGCTTCGACATTCCAGGCACCTGGATTGTAGCCGATCCGTGCCGCTCTCCTTCGGCCGGTCGCAATGCTGGACGTGCGGCCGTTACGCGATGCAGAGCTTGTTGTCAGATGCGTGATGCGAAATGTGAGATGCAGCTCCAGTTTTGGCGATGGCAGGCTCGCCGCATTGTTGATAATATCCGCACAAAACAGGCGCGCAAATGACATCGGATTCAGAGAAGGCTGAGGCGGTCGAGCAGTTGCTTGATACACCTGACCTTGCAACCGCACTGGAAAGCGAACAGTTCAAGAAATTCCTCGACCAGGTGCCGATCGCCATAGCCGTTTCGGACCTTGCCGGTGAAGAGCGCGTGGTCTACGCCAATCCGGAATTCGAGAAACTGTCAGGCCTGACAGCCGCCAGGCTCACCCAAGAAAACTGGGCGGCCCTTTTAGGCACGGGCCTCCATCAGCAAAAGGACAGGCCGCTAGCCGAGGCCGTGCTCGAGGGAACCGATTTTGTCGGCACCTACAGGCTGGAACGCAACGAGGATAAGCCGACGATCGTCGACGTTTATTCCAACGAGATAGAGGACGACAACGGCAGGGTTTGCTTTCGACTGGTGGCTCTGGTCGACGTATCGGCTCACGGCGAGGCCGGAGATCAGCGCTCGGTGGAGGAGCTTGTCAGCGAGAAAGACACACTGCTGCGCGAACTGCAGCACAGGGTGAAGAACAACCTGCAGATGATCACCGCACTCATCCGGCTGGAAAGCCGCAACGCTACCGAGGCCGACCGGAGACGGTTTGAGCGGCTCGCCGGTCGCGTCGATGCATTGGCGATCCTCTACCAGACGCTAACTGCCGACCAGCCGAAGGAGGAGGTCGATCTTGGTGTGTATCTCAGCCAGATAGCGTCCGCGGTGATGAGCTCGCATGCAGTCGAGGGGATCCGGCTGGATATGAAGGTGGATACATATCCGGTGTCAATAAACGTCGCCATGCCCGCGGGGCTGGTCGTGAACGAATTGCTGACCAATTCACTAAAGCATGCCTTCCGGGGGCGCGACGGCGGCACGATAATGCTGCACAGTGTCGTCGATGGCGATGGCTGCCGGGTTACGGTGGCGGACGACGGAATCGGCCTGCCGGAAGGCGAGATGTGGCCCAAGCCAGGCAAGCTCGGAGCGCTGATCGCGCGATCGCTGACCGAGAACGCCAAGGCGCAGCTAGCCGTCGAGTCCAGCGCCAACAAAGGGACGAAGGTGACCATCGTTTTCAAGCGGTCGGCGGCAGCAAGCTGAACGGTTGCTGTCGAACTAGCAGGCTGGCGGCTGGCTTCATGTCGCGGCTTTGAGCAGGTGGCTGCAAATAGGCTAGGTCGCCCTTCACGGCCTGCTTCACATGGTCGAGGTCTTCCATTATGCTCCAGGCTTGCTGCTTCTGACTTCGGCGGCCAGTCCATCCCCACCTAGCGGAAGGCACTCCCGCCTGATTACGTTGCGGCTTGAGTCTTGACGGCGGGGGCACCTGACGCCTTCGCGCTCATCACGCGCGGGCCGGCAATTCAGCAGCGAGTCATCGCTTGGCCAATCTTGCCGAGGACGAAGGTCTAACCTACAAATAAAATTGGTCCGACTGTTCGTGGCCGGAGGTAACCGCAAATTTGCGCTATCGGGACAGGAGAGCAGTGCTGTAGGCAAACCGCGATGCGTGCATTCGTTCGATTGGTTCTACGATTATCCTGACGCCTGGGGTGACCAGTTGCACCAGTATTTCCTACTACGCGCAATCTTTGCAGGGTCATGTGCAGATCATCGCGGCCCGCCAAGACATCGGAAAACTGCGACGATCCTTCAACCCCTGAGATATTGCGCGCCCGAATGGCATCGGCGGCCGCCATATAATAGTTTGCGGCAAAGACGGCCGCGATCGAACGGCTGAGGACGCGCTACCAACAGATTGCGCGACAGACGATGGGGTGGATACCGCGGATACGACGCCTGGTTCGATGCTCCGATCAACAACGCGAAGCTCGCCGCGACTTCCGTCTACAGCGATTCGGTTCAAAGGCTTGGCGCGTTGGACAAAGCTCACCGCGCCGAAGCGCGATGCATAGAAGCCGGGATAGTCGCCCGAACACAAGTCGAACAAGCGGAGTGGTCGACCGTTTCGTCCTCCCCGGGGACGAGCCGGTTGCTCTGGCCTGGGGCGACCTGATGGGTCTTGCGGAGCACCGTCTCCAGCATGGCGATCAGGTCTTCGGGAAGTATGGCCTCATTCTGCACAGACGGTTTTGCGTGGCTGTTACGGATGCCGGCGGGCACGGTGGCGATATGGCGGTCCTTTCGATCGAGCGGCTCGCCACGCTGCGTATAATTCCACGCCAGGGAGGAGAGACGGCGCTCGATCGTCGCCACAGAGTTTGGTTTCTTGTCTCCTGTAACCTTTCTGGATGCACAGGCCGTGATGTAGAGGCCGACGGTCTGCGGATCAGGCGGCAACACCTCGAGGTGCTGCCGGCGCGCCCAGGCGCAAAAAATCCGCTCTCGACCGAGCGGCGTCAGACCGGTATTCTTATGGATGTTCATCCGGTCCCCCTGGAGTCACTGAAGCTTCGACAATCTCAGCTTTCCCGGTTCGGACCGGATGGACAACCTACTGAAAGCTCACAACTAGCTACCAATGCGATCAGCTTTCGGGCTATCGGGCGCATCCAGGGAGGATGGGTATGTTCTTGGCTAACGGGCTCAAGCTGCGGGACCGCGGGTGCACGCTGGCACTGATGTTGGCGATCATATGTGTATGTGCGCCTGCACTGGCGGCAAACGCGTCGGATCAGGCGTGCCGGTCCATCGCCAAGCTCAAAATTCCAAGCGTGATCTTTACCGAGGCTAGCCTTCAAAAGCCGCAGGAGATCCCCGCAGATCCCTTCACTGCATTCACCGGCGCCTCGCCTCAGGCGATAAAAGTGGGCGGGCACTGCCTTGTCCGAGGTGTTATCGGGAAACGCCAGGGGGTCGATGGTCAATCATATGGCACCCGGTTTGAGGTGCGTCTTCCGACGACCTGGAACGACATGTTCCTTTTCCAGGGCGGCGGCGCAGTTGATGGCTTCCTGGCGCCGGCCGTCGGGACCATTCCTTGCCGGAACTCGACCGCGGCTCCCGGGCTCTTGCGCGGCTACGCTGTTGTAAGCATGGATGGCGGGCACCCAAGCCCCGATCCGGCTTTCGGGGTCGATCAAGCCGCACGCATTGATTTTGCGTACGCCTCCATTGGCAAAGTCACTTCGGTCTCGAAGCAGGTGATTGCCAAGTTCTATGGGGCGGCTCCGAAAAAGTCGGTGTTCATGGGATGCTCGAATGGCGGTCGTGAGGCGTTGATAGCGGCTCAGCGATATCCGCTCGAGTTCGACGGCATTGTTGCAGGTAGCCCGGGTTTTCGTCTCAGTGCCGCCAACATTGCCGAAGCCTGGGATACTCGCCAGTACATGAGCATCGCTCCCAAGGATGAGGCCGGCCATCCCATTCTATCCCGCGCCTTCTCCCAGCAGGATCTGAACATCGTCGCCAAGGCGGTTCTCGCTGCCTGTGATGCCCGCGATGGCATTGAGGATGGCGTCATCAACGCCTGGCAGCAGTGCCGGTTCGACCCAAAGGTCCTGTCCTGCCAAGGCGATAAGACGGACAGCTGCCTCACGGCTGGTCAAGTGCAGGCCATGAGCCGCGCGTTCGCGGGTCCGGAAAGCTCCGATGGCGAAAAGCTTTACAGCGATTGGCCATATGATACGGGCGTTGCGGGCGCGGACTGGAGAATGTGGAAGCTGGGCAATTCCCCCACTTCCCAGTCGGATGCAAATAACATCGTTCTGGGAGCCCGCTCGCTTCAATACTACTTCATGACGCCCCCGGCGCCGAATTTTGACCCCCTGAAGTTCGACTTCGACAAGGATCCGGCACGCGTTGCGGATACGGCCAAGCTCAATGATGCGACCGGCACGTATCTCGCCAGCTTCGCTGCCCACGGTGGAAAGCTGCTCTTGTTTCAGGGACTTTCCGATCCGGTCTTCTCGGCCAACGATCTGGTGCGCTGGTACAAGCAAGTCGTCGAGGTCACAAGCGGCGGCGATTTGGAAGCGACTCGCCGTTTCGTGCGCATGTTCATAATCCCGGGGATGACCCACTGCGGCGATGGCCAAGCCTTCGACGACTTTGATCCTTTGGCCGCCATCGAGGGCTGGATAAACCAAGACAAGGCTCCGGATTCTCTCGCGGCTGGCAGCAAGGCATTCCCCGGCAAGCACCAGCCGATCTGCGCTTATCCCACTCAAGCTGCCTATGGCGGTAAGGGAAATCCCGATGAGATCGCGAGCTATTCGTGTCGGGGATAAGAGACCTCGTCATTTGTTCGCTTCAATCTGCGCGCATTCCCGGAACAGGTCTCCCGGACCAAGGATCGGTTGGAAAAGCTAAACCCGGAATTTGTGGGCCGTGCCATAACGCAGTTGATGATCATGCCTGACTACGAAGCGTCGGCCGCCGATAGTCTAGATATAGCGCTCGCTGTGCTCGATGAGGTATTGTTATCGCCTGAGATCTGACCGCCTCATCCCAGCGGACAAAACGGGGGCAGGGGAGGGGGGCTTTTCAGAGCCCGGACGCCTTGGTGAGATTTACGCGGAAACGATCGCGCCGGCGCTGATAATTTCGCGTCATCTCCGCGGAGGCATGGCCGAGCTGTTTTTGCACATAGCGTTCGTCGACCTCGGCCGACGAGGCGAGGCCGGCGCGCAGTGAGTGGCCGGCGAATTTCTTGGCCCGTTCGCCCTCCGACAGATCGCCGCGCACGCCGGCGGCGAGCGCCGTGCGCTTGACCAGGCGTGCGACCTCCTGGTCGTTCAAGCGATCGGCACCGACTCTTTTGCCTTGCCCTATTACCCTTCGGAACAAAGGGCCATGGCCGATCCGCGCCAGCTTCAGCCAGGTTTGCAGCGCGACCACCGGGCAGGTGGCGTCGGAGGAGCCGCGGCCGACCTCGACCTCGCGCCAACCGGTTTTGCCGCGCAGGGTCACCAGCACGCCCTTGTCAGGAAAAAACTCAATCCAGCCAGAAGAATCCTCGGTCTGGTCGCGACCAACGTCGAGCCCGACGATTTCCGAGCGCCGCAGCCCACCGGCAAAACCCAGAAGCAGCATGGCGCGGTCGCGCAGCCCGCGCAGCGTGCCGCGGTCGAGGGTTTCCAGCATGGCGATCAGATCCTCAGGCAGGATCGCTTCCTTCTGCCGGGGAGGGGAGGCGTGGGTGTTGCGAACGCCAGCCATCACCGTGGCGATATGCCGATCCTTGCGGTCCAGCGGCTGGCCGCGCTGGGCAAAATTCCAGGAGAGCGACGAAAGCCGGCGCTCGATGGTTGAAACGGTGTTGGGCTTTTTGTCGCCAGTGGCCGTACCTGACGCGCAGGCGGCGATATAGAGCCCGACGACCTGAGGATCGGGCGGGAACATCTCGATGCCTTGGCGCCGGCACCAGCTCGAAAAATGCTTCCAGTCGGCTGCGTAGGCGCGGCGCGTGTTGGCCGAACTCGCCGCCTCGATATAATCGCGCGCGCGGCCGGCGAGCGCCTCAAGCTGCGCAGGCAGGCTGGGATTGGCAATGGCTGGAAGGGGAGGGGGACGAGGCTAGGTCGGCATCGCCCATCTGCATGACGATGTCGATCATGTCGGGCAAAGCCGCGGCGCTTTGTGTGTGAAGCTTGTCCGAAATTCGTAGCATATTTCGGACATCTTGACCGTCACTTCGTCCGAAATCGGACCACAGATTTCGGACAAGCCCCGGCATCAACCCGCCAATATCTCGATCTGCCGTCGCAGCTGCAAACGTCGCCTGTGAGAGCCGAGCCGCCTCTAAACTGGTCGTATATCCCGATTAATAATAAGAATGTAGTCAACTTCCATATTTTAGAGGGCACGCATGCTGCCACTCAACCGGCCTGATCACCACACAAAGTGACGAAGAACCTGGTTAGGTGCAAAGCGACAATTGCCTCGACAGCGGGTCCCGGAAGGTTTACGCTGCCCAATCTTACCGCAATCCGAAATGGCGATTGAGTACCTTCACGAGTGAAGGGATTCCCGCGGTCTTAGAGATGAGTTGTCGAATGGCGCGAAGTCGCACAGAATCGCGAAGTCGCACAGAATCGTGTGTTTGATACCGATCAGGATCGCGAGCTATTTCAGGCGCAGAGAGGTCTTGCGCCCGATGCACGAGTTGCTCCCGGTCCAACGGAAGTGAATGGGGTGGAACTGCTTTGTCGACCAAATTGTTGACGGAACGTCCGGCGCCCATTGTTGCTACATGTCTGGATTCTTGGGGCGTTTTGGATGATGCAATCCACCATCTCACTCCAAAGGGCAGTGGAATCTGGAACAATGTCGCTTTTGTACGCAGGACATCCTTCGCGCCCGATTGGCATATTGTCTTTAACTCTGCTTCTATTTTTGGGCTCCCTGTTGATATCGAGGCGAGTCCAAACAGGACAATTTTTGCAATCGGCGAACCGCCGACGAAAGCTCATCGCGCATTTCATGAAGGGCAGGGGAAAAATACCATCGTCCTGACGTCTGACGCAGAGCTGGCTGCTCGGCAGAATGCAGAGCGCCGATTCGTTTTGTCTCCACCTATCACTCGGTCTTGGTCTGTAACAAAGACATATGACCAACTTCTGGTCAGCGAAGTCGTGGACAAGCCGCTTCGGCTCTCATGGATTACCAGTAACATCGCCCTGCTTAAAGGGCATCGATATCGGCTGGCGTTTCTGGAACGGCTGAGAGAGGAGCTCGATTTTGACCTGTTCGGCCGAGGTTTTCGGCTGATTGGAGATAAATGGGACGCACTCGCACCGTACCGTTACAGTATAGCGTTCGAGAATACTCGTGCTGATTACTATTTTACAGAGAAGCTTATGGACTGCTTCGTTGCTGAAACAATGCCGATCTATTACGGCAGCCCCGCAATCACGAGGTTCTTCCCTTCCGACTCAATGGTTCTGATTGACCCAGAGGACAAGAACGTAATCCAAAAAATTCAAGAAATCATCGACTCGGACCTCTGGAAGGAGCGTCGCGGCGCAATACAAGAGGCGAAGCGGTTGGTTCTTGAGAAATACAATACGTTTGCTTATCTCGCGGGCTTCATCGAAAGCGTTCACGATAAACCCTTACCGCCGGAAGTTATACACATCGGTTCGCCTGCGGTCGATTTTGGGACAGACGAATGAAGTACTCCAACGCTCGCTTCGCGTGCCCGGCGGTTGGTGGTCTGGCGAGATCGGTACGGAGCGCTCGGCGGAGAATGCCCACCTGCGCAGACGGGCCGGCACGGGCGCACGAGGTCATGCGCCCCCGGCTGCCGCTGATCAGACGAACTGGGGAAGGCCAGGAACGGAATTGAGGACCTCGTCCACGAGTTCGTCGCCGGCATGTTCCTTGGCGAAGGCGATCGTCTCGTTGGCGATGGCGGCGATCTTTAGAATGCTGAGACCCTCACTCATCAATTGCTGGCCGAGCCCCATGAGGCCGCCTCCGCCCTCTGGGTCGTTGCCATGATACTTCGCCACTAATTCCGAAGCTCCGGGAATGGCCGCGATCATGCGCGCAACGGGACCGTCGGCCGCGTGGCGTTGCAGGAAACCCAGCATTAACCCAACGGCCTTCTCTGCGAGAGCCGGGCCGATGCCGGCACCAGTGGCGATGCGCGATAAGAATTCTTCCATGGCAGGGTTCGTCTCTCTTTAATGAGGTTTACACGGGGCCGGTCCGGCGCCCAAAGCGCCCTTGGCCGAACCACAATTGAACTCCACAAAAATAGGCCGGCGGAAGTGCTATTGCAACTGCGCGTAAAACCGCCTCTGTCAACGCAAGCTGCGTCGGACGTGCGTATTTCGCAAAAACGGGACAGTCGTTCCGCTAAATCGCGGACAGCAGTTTCACTAATTCGCGGACAGCAGGATGGGGTCGGCGCTCGGTTGCCTGGTTGAAGTCATTTGCGATTGATTTCGCCGTTTTCGGCGCCGGTCAAGGGCGGCGGTGTTTTTTGCTTTCTCATGCTGTCGCCTTCGAGGGTGATGCGATGGGCGTTGTGGATGATCCGGTCGAGAATGGCGTCGGCTATTGTCGGCTCCGCGAATGCTTCATGATGCACCTTTCCTTGATCGCCTGGTCCGTTGCAGTCGGCGTTGAAGTTGATCGATCTGGTCGCTGGAAAGGTTTCCGCTTGGCCGCGGGCGTCACCATTTCTTTCCCACAAGATCCTTCAACGCGGCATTGTCGAGCATGGCGTCGGCCAAAAGCCGCTTCAGCCGCGTGTTCTCGTCCTCCAGAGCCTTCAGTCGCCGAGCCTCGCAGACATCCATCCCGCCGAAGCGGGCCTTCCAGTTGTAAATCGAGGCGTCGCTGACCCCGTGCTTGCGGCACAGATCGGCAACCGATACCCCGGCCTCATGTTCCTTCAAAATTCCGATGATCTGCTCTTCAGAGAAGCGGCTACGTTTCATGTCCTGGTCCTCTCGATGGGCCAGAACGAACTTCAAACCGGATTAGATAAGAGGGGCAAGGTCAAGGTCGATGACTCAACTGTTGTGTGGGGAGAGCTCTTACTTCTCATTCGCTCCAAATGCGGACGCGGCGCACGAGCTCGGAAGTTGAGATCCCGTAGCGATCGTGAAGCGTCGGCAGCGCGCCAGCGTCGAGGAACTCGTCGGGCAGGGCGATCTGGCGAAAGACTGGGGTCACTCTCTCGCGCATCAGCAGCGCGGCAACGCCTTCGCCAAGGCCACCAATGATGGTGTGGTTCTCCGCCGCCACCACCAGCCGTCCCGAACGGCGCGCGGCAGCGAGTATCGCCTCCGTATCCAGAGGTTTGATCGTCGGAACGTGCAGAACGGCGCAGCCGATCCTGTCGGCTTCAAGCGCCTTCGCGGCCTCCAGCGCGCGCATGGTCATCAGGCCGCTGGAAATGAACAATACGTCCGCGCCCTCGCGCAGCATTCGCGCCTTGCCGATTTCAAATGTATAGTCGTCTTCGTCGAGCACGACAGGAACCTTACCGCGCGAAAGCCGCATGTAGACCGGCCCGTTGTAGTCCGCGATCGCCTCCGTGGCCTGTTCGATGTCGAGCGCGTCGCAAGGGTCGATGATCGTCAGGTTCGGCATCCCGCGGAAGATCGCGATGTCCTCCGTCGCCTGGTGGCTGGGGCCGTAGCCGGTCGTCAGCCCCGGTAAGGCGCAGACGATCTTCACATTGAGTTTCTCCTCGGCGATCGCCATGCAGATGAAATCGTAGGCACGTCGCGATGCGAAGACGGCGTAGGTGGTGGCGAAGGGCGTAAAACCCTCCCGCGCCAAGCCGGCGGCGGCGCTCATCAGCACCTGCTCCGCCATGCCCATCTGATAGAAGCGGTCCGGATGCTCCTGTGCGAAGACATGGAGATCGGTGTATTTCGCGAGGTCTGCCGTCATTCCGACGATCCCGGGCCGCTGGTGCGCCAGTCTGGCCAGTGTCTGTCCAAACGGCGCATTGCGTGTCGGTACGCCATCGGGCGCGATCGACGCGATCATCGCCGAGGTGGTCTTGCGCTCACCGGCATTGGCGGCGTGGCGCGGCGCGAATTTTGACAGCCTCACTGTGGGCGTCCCTTCTCCAAAGCTTCGAGCGCCAGCGCCCATTCATGCGGTTCGACGCGGATGAAATGCGTGATGTCGCGGGTTTCCAGGAACGGCACGCCCTTGGCCATGCGGGTATCGCAGACGATCACACGTGGACGAGGCTCCTTCAGCCCGCGCGCCAGGTCGAAGGTCACGCGGACCGCTTCGATGTCGTTGCCGTCGACGCGCTGCGCGTGCCAGCCGAACGCCTCGAACTTGTCTGTCACCGGCTCGGAGGAAAGCATGGCCGTCGATGGACCGTCGGCCTGCTGGTTGTTGAAGTCGACGATGGCAATGAGATTGTCGAGCTTGTGGTGGGCCGCCGACATCGCCGCTTCCCAGGTCGAACCCTCGCCGAGTTCGCCGTCGGACAGGAGGTTATAGACGAAACTGTCGCTCTGCTTGCGCCTCAGCCCCATGCACATACCGACAGCGATGCCAAGGCCGTGACCGAGCGAGCCGCCGGTGATCTCCATGCCGGGCGTGTATGCCGCCATGCCGGACATCGGCATGCGGCTATCGTCGCTGCCATAGGTCTCGAGCTCTTCCTCCGGTAGCACGCCCGCTTCGATCAGCGCCGCGTAGAGCGCGATGGCGTAGTGTCCGATCGACAGCAGGAAGCGGTCGCGTCCCTCCCACAGCGTGTCGTCCGGCCGGTAGTGAAGCGCATGGAAATAGGCGACGGCAAGCACGTCGGCGATACCCAGTGCCTGTCCGACGTAACCTTGGCCCTGGACTTGACCCATCCGGACGGCATGTCGGCGGATACGATAGGCTCGTTCGGCCAGGCTGACATTGCTGCCAGCGCGAGGCATCTCAAGATCCGGTGTCCTCTCAGCCATGGATCAGCATCCCACCGTTGACGTCGATCACGGCGCCGGTGATGTAGCTGGCCAGATCGGACGCCAGAAAGAGATAGGCGCCGGCGACGTCGCGTGCGTCGCCCAGCCGGCTGAGCGGGATTCCCTTGATGATGTCGGCGCGCATGGCGTCGGTCAGTTTGCCCCCAGTGATGTCGGTCTGGATCAGGCCCGGTGTGACGCAGTTGACGCGGATGCGGTCGGGCCCGAATTCGCGCGCCATGGCCTTGGCAAGCCCCAGAACACCCGCCTTGGCAGCCGAATAGTGCGGGCCACCGAAGATGCCGCCGCCGCGCTGGGCCGAAACCGACGACATGCAGATGATCGAGCCGCCGCCATTTTCGCGCATGTTCGGGATGAATGCCTGGCTGAGATAGAGCACGCCGCGTAGGTTGACATCGAGCATGCGGTCCCAGTCAGCCGGGCCGATATCCAGTGTCTTTGCGGGCTGCGTGACGCCCGCATTGTTGCAGAGCACATCGATCCTGCCCAAGGTTTCTGTCACTTGCGCCGCCGCCCTCTTGCAGGCGTCGAGGTCCGCGACGTTGCACGCAAGGCCGATATGGTCGGGTCCAAGCGACGCAGCGGCGTCACGCGCTTGCCCGTCATCGAGGTCGAGTATTGCAACGCGAGCCCCGTGCTGTACCATCAGCGCTGCCGTGGAGCGGCCAATTCCCCGGGGGCCCGCGGCCCCCGAAATCACCACGGCCTTGCCCTTCAGCAACAAGTCGAACTCTCCTGCTATTTCTGTTTGCCGGCGATCTAAAGTCGGTAGAACCGGGCGGCGTTGTCATGGAACAGCGCGAGCCGCTCCTCGTGCGGGTGGGCGATCGTAATTTCCTTGAAGGCGTTCAAAATGGCGTCGAAGCTCGAGAACAGCTTGTCGACGGGGAAGTTCGTCGCGAACATCGAGCGGCCGACGCCGAAGACTGCGATCGCCTCCTCGACATAAGGACGGATCGAGAACGTGGTCCAAGTCCAGTCGCCCATGCCGAGGCCCGAGATCCAGGCGACGTTCGGCGCTTGCGCTAACTGGTGCATGCCTTTTTTCCAGGCGCCAAAATGCTCGGCGCCGTCGACCTGCATGCCGGTGTGATTGAGAATGATCTGCACGTCGGGAAAGTCGCGCGCCAGTTCGAGGAACTCGCTCATCTGCGGATAGTAGAGCTGCGGGTCGAAGCTCAGCCCGCGCTTCGCCAGCTCCCGGAAGCCGCGCCGCCATTCGGGCGTACGACTGACCTCCGGCCGCGCCAGATAGGTCTTGGCGGGGTCGGGATGATAATTCATCGGCTGCCGCATGCCGCGGAAGTTCGGATATTCCATGTGGCGGTCGAGGAGGTCGCCGACGTCGGGTTGGGACAGGTCGGCATAGCCGACGATGCCATGCGGAAAGCCTCGCTTGTTGGCGATCTCCTGCAGCCAGCGCGTTTCCCCAACCGGATCGCCGGGATCGAGAAGCAGCACTTCGGCTCCGGTGGAAAGGGCACGAGCGATCTGGACGATCTGGCCTTCGTGGAGGGACAATTTGCGTGCCGGCATTATCGACGATCGCTTCGCCGATCGCTGGGTCGATCAGCTGGAGCGCTCCGAGCGCAGTTTCGCGCGTGCGGCGACGGCTGATCTGCGACCAGCCCGACCTCGCATGCACAATGCCGATGTTTTCCGCGACCGGACAGCTCGGGCAACAGCGCCAGCTCCTGATGCACCACCGCCATGATCGGGCTGTTGTGGTCGGCCTTCGACGAGGCGAAGCCAATCTCGCCGGCTTCGCGTGAGGTCAGCCCTGTGACGATGCGGATGAGAGTGCTTTTGCCGGCGCCGTTGCCGCCCAGGAGCGCGTGGATTTCGTCGGCCCGGACCTGAAAACTCACACCCCGCAGGACACGGGTTGCGTCATAACTCTTCTCGATATTCGCAGCTTCGATCAGGGGCTTCCTGGTCAATACCTGTCCAACTCCCGGCACGTTGCCGGCGCTACCCAAGCTTTGGGTTGAACTCGGCTCCATCCTGTATCTCCTTCCGGGACCACTGTGCGACCGATTGACATTCGGCTCAATTTTCGTTTCTTAACATTCTGTGTAGCTGAGCTTAACTGACGAGGACGAGGTCAGACATCAAGTTCAATTCGATGACGCATTTCGAGGCAGTCGCGCGGCTCGGCGGCGTGGCAAAGGCCGCTCAGGAATTGCAGGTGACACCTTCGGCGGTTAGCCAGCAGCTGCGGCTGCTCGAACACCAACTCGGGGTGCGGCTTTTTCAGCGCGAAAAGCGCCATCTCTCGCTCACGATCGACGGTGAGCGGCTCTTCCAGACCACGACCCAGGCTTTCGAATCCATACGCGAGGTGCGTAATGCCATTGTGCGGCAGCGCGAAAGCTTCCAGCTTAGCCTGCGCGTCAGTCCTTCCTTCGGCGAGAAATGGCTGGCGCCGCGGTTGGCCGAGTTCAGCAAGGGCTATCCGAGCTGGAATTTGCGCGTCGACGCCACGCCCAATTTCTCGGATTTCGAAACGGAGGTCATCGATCTCGATCTTCGTTATGGCGACGGCGGCTGGGCCGGCCTTTATTCGGATTGCGTCGTCAACGATCTGATCCTGCCGATGTGCTCGCCTTCCTATCTTGCCGAACTGCGCGCGATCTCACCGGATCCGCGCGAGCAGCTTCGCCATGCGCGGTTGATCGACAGTGTGAAGGCCTATTTCCGGTGGGATTATTGGCTGCCGTGCAACGGTATCCAGGGCGCCCGCATGACGTATCCCTATCGTTTCGACCGTTCGTCAATGTCGGTTCAACTGGCGAAGGACGGTGCAGGTGTGGTCCTGGAAAGCACATCCATCGCATTCGAGGACCTGGTGTCGGGTTCTCTGGTTCCGGTCTCGATAGAGTTCGAGGTCATCGAGTTTCCGGGATACTGGCTGGTCTGTCCTTCGCGGCATATGAACCGGCGCGCGGTTCGCCTGTTTTCGGACTGGGTGTCACGCGTGGGTAAGCGCGACACCGATCTGGCTCGCCGGTTTCTGGCGGATAAGCAACTGCGCATATCGTTCGAACGACGGCCTCATTTCGGGGCACGGGATGACAAAGCGGCGCCAATGGCGTGAACAGTTCGGCGTTCAAGACATGGCAAGACGAAGATTGACAGCACGTTGCGGTTGAGGAGCTGGCAAAACGCAGGCTGTGTGCAAGCGAATGGGTTGGCCCCGCTTTTCATTTTCCGCGTAGCCTGTGCCTGCGGCTGCCCGCGCCACAAGGCGTTGGTGGACAAATGTGGCATTAGGCACAATCAGCTCTTTGATGCCGCCTGCTATGTCGGCCTTGCCGGGCAGCGAACGGACTCCGGGCGTGCGCACGCCGTCATGCGGTTGAGAACGGCGCAGCCGATGGCGACCTCGGTCTGCTGAGCCGAAAAGGAGCGGGCTCGCAGGCGACGTCCGATCAGCCCCTTGTAGCGCCCGACGGCGGTCTCGATCAGGGCGCGCTTGCCATAGCCGGTGGACGCCTGCCAATTCAGCCTTCCATCATTGGCGATCGCCGTGATGTGACCGTCCCTTTGACCGGGTGGTCCGGTGTCATCACTCTCCACGGCCGTTGAACGTGGCGGGATGACTATCCTTGCGGTGACGCTGTGTTGCAGCACCGCGCAGTAGGTGGGACCGCCATCATATGCTCCGTCGGCCGTGAATTGGTCGCTCTCTGCGTCGATCCGGTCGAGCAGCGGCTTCACCTGCGAGGGATCGTCGCCGTCCTGGTCGGTCAGACAATGGGCGATGATCTCGCCGCTGTCAGCATTGAGAACCAAATGCAGCTTGCGCCAGGTCCGGCGTGATCTGGCACCGTGCTTGTCTTCCAGCCATTGGCCGGCGCCGTAGACTTTCAAATCCGGTGCTATCGATCAGCACATGCAGCGGACCGTCCTCGGGATGCCGCTGCCGCTTGGCCGATGGTTCCCATATCTGCGGCCGGCGGCTTAGCGTCGTGTGATCGGGAACCGGTAGATCAAGCCCCATCAGATCGAGCAGCGAGGTCGCCAATCCCTCGCTCTGGCGCAGACGAAGCCCGAAGACGCATCCCAGTGTCACGACCGCCTCGATGGCGAGATCGGAATAGCGGGGCTGGCCGCCGCGGGTCGTTCTTCGCGGCGCATGCCACCTGGCCAAGGCTTCTTCTGTCAACCACAGCGTCAGACTGCCGCGCCGCCGAAGGCCCGCCTCGTATTCCGGCCAGTTTGTCACCTTGAATTTCATCTTCGCGACTCGGTGACGGCGGCTGGCATTGACGGCAGGGGCGGCGCACCATGGTCACGGCCGATACCCCCGCCATGTGGCTCGTGCTGGAAGCCCTCGGCCCAATGTCAGCTAAACAGATGACGGCCACCGGAGAGCATCTGATGGGACTTATCCCAGCGTTGTGCCCGGGGTGCGCGAATCGAAACCGCGCGGATCGACGAGTCCACTACATCTCGTGTCCCTTAGGGCATGGCCCCACCTTCCGGAAAAACACCCCACTCAGCCCTGTCCGGATCTGGCGCTCCTTGTTCGCTCCGCTGGCCTACACAGTTGATTGCGAACGACCCAGAACGGCTCTCGAAAACGAGCGTTGAACGAAATCAGATCACCGTTTGTTCTCCCTTAGCGTTGTTTGGCGTACTTTTATCGCGATGCCCTGTTGTGGGCCGTGCCATAACGCAGTTGATGATCATGCCTGACTACGAAGCGTCGGCCGCCGATAGTCTGGATACAGCGCTCGCTGTGCTCGATGAGGTATGTTATCGCCTGAGATCTGACCGCCTCATCCCAGCGGACAAAACGGGGCAGGGAGGAGGCTTTTCAGAGCCCGGACGCCTTGGTGAGATTGACGCGGAAACGATCGCGCCGGCGCTGATACTTTCGCGTCATCTCGGCCGAGGCGTGACCGAGCTGCTTTTGGACATAGCGCTCGTCGACCTCGGCCGAGGACGCGAGGCCGGCGCGCAGCGAATGGCCAGCAAACTTTTGACCGCGTTCGCCCTCCGACAGATCGCCACGCACGCCGGCTGCGAGCGCCGTGCGCTTCACCAGCCGCGCAACTTCCTGGTCCTTAAGCCGATCGGCGCCGACTCTTTTGCCTTGCCCTATTACCCTTCGGAACAAAGGGCCATGGCCGATCCGCGCCAGTGCTTGTTGGTGCCCCTTCGATCGCGCCGATGGCAACGGTGCCGGCTTGGCTACGTCGGGCGGTTCCCGGTGCGCAAAGCCTTGCGGGAAAAGGCGTTGAGGACGTCGCGCTCGCCGCCGGCGCCACCATCGGCGCGCTCGATGCGGTGGTCCGCCGGCAGGAGCGATGGGCCGGCGCCTGGCGGCAGAGGCTGGCGCTTTCGGCGGCTGCGGCAACTGCGAAGCAGGCCGGCCGCGTCGAGGATGAGAGCTCGCTGCGCGATGCCGTGCTGCTCACGCGGCCGGGCGACAATGTCGGGCCCGCCGGTCTTTTGCTCCTCGCCTGGCGTCGGCTGGCGGCCCGGCCGGCTGAGGAATTGCTGACGGCGAAAAACCTCGCTGCGGTGCTGGAAGATCTCGGTCACGCCCGTGACGACGAGGCCGTTAGCGATCTGTCGACCGCGCTACGGCAACTCGGCGACGGCACCGATGTGGTCGGGATCCTGAACGGTGCCTTCAGGGCCGCCGAACGACACGGCTTCGGCCGCGTCCTCGGAGCCTGGCTCGCCGATGCCCTGCTGGCGCAACGGCTGGGTTGGGCGCATGCGGTGCCGCTGCTGGGCGCCGATGCGGCCTTGGGCACAAGCGCCCGCCCGCGTCGATCGGCAGCCAGCTCTGTCGCGACAGGCATTGAGACAGATCCCGAGCGTGCGAAAGGCCTGCTTGCCGCGGGCACGCGCTGCGTTGCGCGCAATTGATCTTGACGCCGAACTCGGGCGCCGCGCGGACCGGCTGCTTGCCGTCACGCCGAAGCTTAGAGCCAAAGCAGCGGACGCTGTTGTCGGCAAGCTCCTGTCCGACGATGCGATCGTGGCATCCGAAAAGATCGCAGGCATGAGCGACCGCGGTCTGCGCCGCCTGTTCGACCGGCTGGTCGAGTTCGGCGCCGTCCGCGAGATGTCCGGCCGACCAACGTTCCGTATTTACGGGTTGTGACGACTATGGTGGAGGCAGTGGGCAGGCGAGGGGGGAGCCCGTCAGATAACCGTCGATCGGCTGACCAGCCGTTTGACCGGGAGCTGGATCACCTGCCGCCGGAGGCGCGCTGGCGAGAATGGATGCATCGCGTCGAAGCAACGATCTTCGCGGCCAGCGAACCGGTCGGCCGCGAGACGCTCGCCCGCGTCGTCGGCAAAAACTGTAGCATAGATCTGCTTATCGACGACATCCGCGAGGAGCTGCGCGGTCGGCCCTATGACCTCGTGGCCGTCGCCGGTGGCTGGAAGCACCTGACCCGGCCTGCCTATGCAGACGCCATCCGCAGTGCATTTGGCACGGCCGCCGGCGGGAACGGGCGTGTCGCAGACCTGACGCAGTCGGACGTGTTGGTGCTGATGTGCATAGCCTACTTCCAGCCGATCACGCGCGGAGAACTGTCGTCGTTTTTTGGCAAAGAGGTTTCCCGCGACCTGATCGGCCACCTGCGCGGCGCCGGCCTGATCTCGTCGGGTCCGCGCAGCCCGACGCCCGGCGCGCCCTACACTTACGTGACGGCCAAAGAATTCCTGCTGGAGTTCGGACTCGACACGCTACGCGACCTGCCGGCTATCGAGGCGCTCGAGGACGCCGGCCTGCTGTCGAAGGCGAAGTTGCTGGCTGGTGACATCATGCCGGACTTTGCCGGTCTTCAAGAGGGCATCGAAGGAGAGGCGGACGAATAGCTCTGCGTTGACGCCAGGAGTAGTGCAGCGCCTTACCAGTGCTCGCACCTGATCAATAAAGTCGATCAGCTATAAACGCGAGATAGTGCCACCGGCGCCGCGTTGTTGTCCGAAATTTGTAGGCATATTTCGGACATGGATCGAAATCAGCCGGCCCTCGTTTGATCCGGCCTGATCCAGGACAGGTTGAAAGTGAAAAAACAGGAGACGCTCGATCTCGTTGACGAGCTTGGGCTGCGCGAGATGACGGGCAGGGGGATGTCTCGCACAAATTCAACCACCACGACTAAAATCCACCTTTGTTGAAGCTGTCAGAAACAGGCTATGGTTCTGACACAAACGATGGCATTGGAAAGACTTGACCGGCACCATTTTGAAGCGATCGGCGGGATGCAGATTTCTGCGAAAAAATTGCTTCATCACGGGTCGTGTGCGGTCTCCACGGTTCCCACGAGCGGAACATGAACGAAATCGATCCAAACGATCACAGGGATGATCTCTTTTCAACTCCGTCGGATGTCGCACTTCTCCAACTACTACTGGCCGACCTGCACGATGACCTAGCAGGCCGACTCGGCCGGTATCACTATTTAATCGATCACGGACGCTCGTTGGGGAGTGGCGGAACGCTTCTCTTTGGAGGAACTGTAGCCCATACGGCGTTGACTGAGGCACGGTCGTCATTCGTCCACGGCAACTTCGCCGCGACCATTTTACTTTGCCAATCGCTTGCGGAAAATACTCTGGCCGGGTTTCTGCATGTGGCAGGAGAAGACCTTCCGCCGAAGGTGGGCTTTCATGACACCCTTAGGCGATGCTCAGCCAACGGCTTTCTCTCTTCGGGAGAGGTCACTGATCTCAAACGATTGGCGGACCTCCGCAACCCGCTCTCTCATTTCCGGAACATAAACGACCCGGACAATTTGGTGAGGCGTTCCGTCACCGGCGGAGAGCTCGCCGAAGATGTTCTTGCCCAGGATGCACATTTTGCCATCGCAACCGCCATTCGCCTCATGTCGAAGACGCCGTTTCGAGTCGGATAAAATGGGTGCGGCGAAACGCAAAAGAGCACAGCGCGAGGAGACCATCTTCTCAGCAAGCGCATCTCGCGGACGCGCTTCGATCTCCACGTCCTTGGCATGCGCAGGTCCTTGGCTCGGGTTATGGCAGAGGAGCTTTCATGGTGGGCTGATCAAGACGAAAAGGTACTCGGCTTTGTCTTTCGTGACATCACGGATGACGATTTTGGTTGGCAATTGCTGGGTCGTGATCAATTCGAGCGCTTCCGCTCTAGGGCGAAAATGGCCGTCACTTGCCCTGAATCCAGCAGCTTTCGCGGTGCCGCGGAATCGTTCACGCGCGCCCTTCCAATCTAGCGGTTCTTGAGCTGACTTTCGTACATAATCTGTAACGGCCAAAAATTCCTCTTTCGCGCGTCCAGATTTGCCGTTGAGCGGCAGATATATGACGTCGAACAAGATCGGCACCGAATCAGCCGGTGACGTCGACCGGACGGTGAGAGGACTAGAATGTCGAAACAGAAAGAACTGCTGACGCTACACGGTCAGCTTTTGGCGGGTGATACGCGTGCCGCCTCGAAGATCGTTGAGTTGGTCATTGCGTCGCTGGTCGCCATCGTCAAGCGCGACATAGCTGGTCTCCATGACCACCAGGATGTCGAAGAGGCCTGCTTCGACGCCTTGTTCAAATATCTGGCTGCCCCGAAGAATTACAATCCTCAGCTCGCTGAGCTGACAACGTACCTCGCCGCTATCGCCAAAGGCAAGGCTATGACCCTTCGGCGCTCGCAGGCTCGCCGCACAAAACATGAGGGTACGTATTCGGCGATCGAAAATTCTTCTGATGATCCGTTAGCGGCAGTCGACGACGAGGATTCAATGATCCGGCAGATCGACTGGGAGCGATTTGGCGACCAATTGGTGAAGGATCCTGGCGACGCAGTAATCGTCAACCTCATAAAGGTGGGAGCGAGTTCGGTGCCCGTAGTCGCTCAAGCTCTCGGCTTGGCCGCCGACGAATCTGGGCTGGAGGAAGCGGGAAGACGGTTGGAGCGTATCCGCGGCAGAGCTCGCCGCTTTGGGGAGGGGACGAAGGCATGAACAATACGGAGATTACAATGGACCGAAATTCAGCAGAGACCGAACGTCTGGGGCGCGCGATGGCCCAGGCGGCGCGTGATCGATCCGATTTCGTCGGTAGTGCTCTGGCGATTTGGGAACGTGCAAATCCAGGGCGCTCGGCCGCCGTCGAGCTGCGTTGTGATGAGAACCAGCTGTGGCGGCTCGCGGTAACACCGCGGCCGGAAGGCGCTGCAATACCCCGGGCGGCAATGGAGTTGGCCACCTCGTTGGGCGTGAATCCACTGGCACTCGTCAATATGCTACGTTTCGCTGAAAGCGCGAAGGCCTTTGCGAATGCCAATGGCGACGGCGAAATGCTGATGGCCGCACTCGACATGGACGAGGGAAAACAGGATGCCGATTAATGGCGTTTGACGCCGCCGCAGTTGCAGCGCGAATTACCGCCGGAGCCGAAAAAATAGGCTCCGGCTTTCCGCGTGATCTCGCCGAAAGCGCACCGCTGACCTTGCCTGTGTCGATCATTGTCCGCGCTGGCCTTACCACCGCGGACGTCGCACAGACGCTGTCTGTCGCGACCGGTCGCGCAACCGCTTCCCTACGGAAACGACGCCTGCGAGGCTGCTTGGTTGCCCACCGAGGCTTCGGTATGATTTTTCTCGACGAAGATGATGCAGCGCTCGTGCGGTTCGCTCTCGCGCATGAACTGGCCCATTTTGCAGGTCATTATTTAACACGGCGCGAACTCGCGATCGCTCGCCTTGGCCCAGCGATCATCGACGTACTCGATGGCCTTCGAGCGCCAACGGCACCGGAACGACTTGCGGGCATTTTGTCCGGATGCCCGCTCGGCGCGTTCGCGGACGTGATGGAGCGGGACGACGGTGTCCCACTGACAGCCGCCGCGGAAGTCATGGAATATGAAGCCGACGAGGCTGCCTTCCTCGCCCTCGCCCCTATAGGCATTGTCATTGCCCGCACGCTTGGTCGAAGTGGGCGCATCGATCGGGCAGCGGCCACCGCTTGCTTGATAGAAACTTTTGGACTGTCACCAGGCGACGCCGATCGTCACGCGCCGCGCATTGTGAACGCCGCAGGCCGCAATCGCCCCTCCTTAGTGGAACAACTTCGCAAGGCGGCGTCCGAAATAGAGCGCGAACGGCATATGTAGGATAAAAGGAACGGCGCATGGCTAATTCTGCTGTCGACCAAGATGAAGCTAAATCGGCGCCACGCGCAGCGGGATCGGCAGCTGGGCGGAGCTACGAGGACGCTACCGGCGAGCGTATTGAGGACACGCTCGACATCGACAACTGGGACCCCGCCCACCGGATGGCGGAGCAGTTTGATCGTCTGCAGAGGGAGATTATTGCGGCGCAAGTCCGGGAAATGGAAACCCGCCGCGACATTCGCGAGCAAGCCTTCCCTTTGATCGCCCGCCGCGAAGGTGCTCCCCGTGATGCCGGAGTTCACGAAGTCGAACTTGGCGAGTTGCGGACAGTTCAGCAGCACTTGCTATTCAGCGGGCATGTCCAAGCCGTTGATGGGGCGTCGGTCGTTCATCAGACGCTTCCGATGACGATCTTTCAGACGGCCATAGCACTTGCGACCTATCTGGGCGACCATGGGACCTGGGGCCACCGAGTGTTTCAGAAGGACGTCAAGGTCTCAGGACGCACTGCGCTTGATCGAACGCTCGCCTTGCTTGCCCAACGCAAAGCAGCCGAGGACGCCGAGGAAGCGGGCCTATCGGACATGCTGCGACGCGGATTGATGGCCAATGCCGAGTTGGCGGTCATGGCGCGCAAGGCAGAAGCGCCATGGCGGATGGGCCATGGCCATCCCCTGCCGAAGGAATTGCTCACGGGGGCTGGGATGCCCGAACTGATCGAGTTGTCCGTTCCGCTTTTTCGTGAGTTGCTGCTCGACCACCAGCGCTTCGTCTATGTTCCGCGCGGATCGAACGACCGCCTGCTGCGGACCATCGGCGATGCGTTACTCCCCCTTGAGTATGCGATCGTCGACGATCTGAACTCCTACATGCACGGCGTCATCACTCAAGGTCACTATGGAACGGGCCGATTCCAGAAAGCGCTGCGGATGCTTGAGGGCTTTCAGGCGGACGCCAGTGGGAAGCTCGTCGCCGGCGTCTTTCGCGTCTCGCCACACTCGTCAAGTCAAGTGTTCTATGCACATACCGCACATGCCAGCGAAGCCGCTATCGTCGCGATGGCGGATGCCGTGCTTGTTGAAGCGCGAGGCTACCCGATGCTGCTCGATCTCGCCGGCGGTATCTGCCGCGAGATGTTTCCATCAGACGCGATCTTCAAGCCGGCAGCGGCGGTCATGACCCAATATGGCGCGTGAAGCGCCTCGCCCATTCAGGAGAGTGAAATGCCCAAAGCGAACCGAGAGGACGAAACGGCCAGCGATGCATCGGAGGTGACTGACCGCGGGTCAACGAGCCGCGCGGCCGTGAAGAATTTGATCGAGACGTCAGAAAAGGCCGGCGGTCAGAAGAAGCTGCCGGCTGTTTACGATGGATCTTTCGGGCGAACCCTGTACGACACCTCCGGCTCGTCCGATGGATCGGTGACGGTTGTGATGCCGCCGGACAAAATTCGGAACGTAACGTCGCAGGCGCTTCTTCGCATCGAAAGCCATCCCGACGGTCGCCGCTATGTCGGAACTGTGTCGGCCGGACCATTCTATGATCCGGATGGTATTAGCGCTGATTCGACCGCCATGGTGATCTCGGCGGTCAATGGCGCAATCGGCATGCCCGGGCACCACGGCCGTCTTCAGCTTCAGCTGCTCGGCGAGGAAAGAGGGGGTCGCATCGGGCCTGCCAATCGGCGACCGATTCCGAATTCGCCCGTCTTCCTGGTTGATGATGCAGAGATGTCTTCGATTCTGGGCTTGGAGGGCGATTTTGCCATCGGCCGCGTAATGGGCCACGAAACAGTCGACGTACCGGTGCCGGTTCACAAGAAGTCTGTACTCTATCGGCATACGGGGGTTCTGGGCACAACGGGCGGCGGCAAATCTACTACGATCACCAACTACGCCGCCGGCATCGCGGCAGAGGGGGCTGCGGTCATTCTGCTCGATACCGAAGGCGAGTACACCACCATGCACGAGGTGACCGCGGATGCCGATATGCTGGCGCTTGCCAAGGCGCAGGGTCTCCCCGTTAAGGGCGTACCCAACACACATGTTCTGACGCTCGTCGGCCGTGAGCCCAGCAATCCTGACCACCCGTCACATACCGAGTTCACGCTCGAATTCAGCGTGCTATCACCATGGACCGCGATAGAAATACTCGGGATGAACGATGCACAACAAGGTCGTTTCCTCGCCGCCTATGATATCGGTCGACGCCTGCTGGGCGACATCAACATTTTTCCGGTCAAGAAGGACGTCGAGTCAGAACGCCAGGCCCTAGATTGGGATGAAATGGAGTCAGGCTATCCACACCTGACCCTGGCGCTGCTAATCGACGTCGTTTCTGCATGCATCGCGCACCTCAAGAAAGGTGAAGTCACATTTTGGGCCAGCGACCTGATGCGCAAACGGTCGGACGCGCAGGCCAAGCTCAAAGAAATCATTGATCAGACTGAACTCGAGAAAGTCCCGTCGAGCTGGATGAAGGTTTCCGGGCTCCTCTGGCGCATGCACCGGTTGAAAATCTTCGATCGTGCCGATGCCGCCCACCTAGATGTCCCGGCGATGCTCAAACCAGGTCGGGTCAACATCATCGACCTTTCAGATCTCGACAGCCCGGTGCTGCGAAACTTGGCAATCGCGCAGGTTTTGCGGCAGCTGCAGACCGAGCAGGAGCGTGCGTACGAGTTGGCAAGCGTCAAGGGGCAGACGCCGACGCCAGTTAATCTAATTATCGAGGAGGCACACGAATTTCTGTCGACGGCGCGAATCCGACAGATGCCGACGTTGTATGAGCAGGTTGCCCGCATTGCTAAGCGCGGGCGTAAGCGTTGGCTGGGCTTGACCTTCGTCACGCAGCTGCCGCAGAATCTGCCCGATGAGGTGTTGGCCTTGATCAACAACTGGATCCTGCACAAGATTCAGGACGAAAGCGTCGTCGGCAGGTTACGGCGGACTATTCCCGCCATTGATCAGAGCATGTGGCGCTCGCTGGCGTCGCTGCAGCCGGGGCAGGCCGTTGTTAGCCTTGCGCACATGCGTCGCCCGATCATGACACAGATCCATCCCTCGACCGCGAAGTTGAGACTGGAAAGCTGACAGATGTTTGAGCTGTCAGACTGGTCTCGATTCGCGTGCACTATAAGTTGGCGTTAGGATACACCGGACGGGAAAGGAGTCTTGCCTGCTGTAAAAGCTGGATGCGAATTTTTCTGACCTGAAGAATTGCCAGAAGAATTAGTAAAATTAATTATCTATTCTATCTACAGGTTCGGCCGACAAATTGAAGGGTGATTTTCAGTGACAAACGTACTCGATCTTGCGAAATTCAAGGCAAAAGCAAAACTCAACGATCGGTATGCCAAACAACTAAAGCGATTGCAGACAGCCGACATTCCTACGACGAGCATCGAGGTGGCGGTCAACGGCGCGGTCTCCAACCTTGCAAAGGCCAGCACATCGGCGCTCGTGATCTATGGTGAGCCTCAGAGCGGCAAGACCGAGATGATGATCTGTCTGACGGCGAAGCTCCTCGATCAGGGGCACAAGGTCATCGTTCATCTCATGAATGACAGTGTCGATTTGCTCACGCAGAATTTGCGTCGCTTCAAGACATCCGGCCTAGCGCCAGGTCCTCGCAACTCCTCCGAGTCGCTTCAGACGTCGAACGGCCAAAAGCCCGCCGAGTTGGTTGTTTTCTGCAAAAAGAACGCGCGAGATCTCGAGAAGCTAATCGATCGACTCAAGGGCATAGGAAAGATCGCCGTGATCGATGACGAAGCGGATTATGCCACGCCAAACTCTAAGGTTAACAAGGGTACGAAGACGACCATTAACGACCTCGTCGGGCAGTTGATTGGCAGCGATGGCTTCTATATTGGCGTTACCGCGACACCCGCCCGGCTCGACCTCAATAACACCTTTAAGAACGACACTGAAAAGTGGGTGAGTTTCCCACCACACGCCAAATATACGGGCCAGGACGTGTTCTTTCCCCTCGACAAGAAAGTGTCTTATCGCCTGACCTATCTTCAGCAGGGCGGCAATCCGCAGGAAGCGCGGGACGCGCTCGTTCGATTTCTTGTTACGGTCGCCTACCTCAATAAGGTTGTGAACGACGAAGAGAAAAACTACACTATGCTCGTGCACACGAGCGGCAAGAAGCTCGACCATGAGGCCGACCGCATCACGATCGAAGAGGCCGTGCATGCATTGACGGAGGCCGACAGCACGGACTTCGATAGGCTTGTCACCAGCGTCTATGCGACGGCGCAGCAGCTATATCCAGCGGCTGATCCCGATGAACTCACCAGCTATGTCGTAGAAAACGCTTCGCGCACGAGCCTCGTGGTGCTGAACAGCGAACGAGACCGAATAGCAGCAGGGGATAGTGCCACCGAGCCCTCCTCTCCGTTCACCATTATCATCGGCGGGAATATTGTTTCGCGCGGCGTCACCTTCCCAAACCTTCTGTCGATGTTTTTCACGCGTAACGTGCAGCACAAGTTGCAGCAGGATACTTACATCCAGCGGGCACGCATGTTCGGCGCGCGCGGCGCATATCTTGAACATTTCGAACTGACAATCCCAACCCAACTCTATGCCGATTGGCATCGTTGCTTCGTGTTTCATCGGCTGGCGCTCGCGACAGTTCGGAGCGAGCTGGGGTCGCCAGTCTGGATTGGAGATAGTCGCGTGTCTGTGGCGTCGGACCCCAGCATTGATAAGGCAACCGTCGCGCTCGACAAGGGCGAGATGTCGTTCGGCATGTTCGATTACACGGTAGAACTCGATCAGATCGTGCTTGGTGATCCATCGAGCATCGTCACGCTAGATGCGCTTCGCGCCAAACTCGGCAACGACGCGCTGCCGCAATTTCTGATCGACTACATCAAGGCAGTGATGGCCGGAGGGGGCGGCACGCTAGCCATTCACGCAGCCTCGACGATCGCTAATTACGGCAGTACCGCCAATCAGGCAGCGATCTCACGCGACAAGGGATTCATGGGCAAAAGTCAGCTTGAGCCCAAGAAATTTCCAACAGCCGTCCATCATGTGAAGATTTTCTACAATGCGAACGGACGAGCAAAGCTGTTCTACAAGTACAAGGGTAGCTTGCAGTTCATCCAGAATCTCGCATGACGTCAGGTGCGAGCGAATGTGAGGATCGTCTCGGTGCGCATTCGCTTGCCGAGCGGCTCGCTCGTCATTGGCAGATAGCGGCTGCGCAATGGTAAAGGCCGCTCGGTTTCGCTAACCAATGTCAGCCCAGCGAGGCGGGCAGCGGCAGCGACCGCTTCAGAATTCCTGATGAACACGTCGCGCAGACAGGAATTGCCTACGACGAATGTCGCGCGTGCTCCAGTCTTTAGCACGCGCGCGATTTCGCTGACCATAAGACGGATGTCCTGGACATAGCGGGCGATCATCGACGCGAATTTCGTGGGAAGCTGATCGATCTCGCCCATGGCAGCTTGTATCGTTGCTAGCTCGATGGCCTCATCAACCTTATCGGGCGCCCGCTCGGCACCAATGCTGTTGGAGCGGATCGCACGAAGGTCTCTAAGACGATGGCCAAGCCAGATAAGAGACAGACGATGTCCGCGCATGTAGTCAATAGCATTGAGATAGGGTGGCGACGTCAGAACCACGTCGACGCTGGCGTCCGCGACGGACGTCAGGGTTCTCGCATCGCCGAGCGTAATGGCGGCGCCGCCGGCAGGTGGGGCTTCGCTCAGGCGCTTCCTTACAGCATTAATTGAGCGATCGAACATTGGTCTGACCTCGAAGTCGTTGGCGTCCGCGACCTTGTGCGGTCGACTGTGCGAGACGTCGCGGGCCAGCGAAGCTCCTTTGTCCTTAGTGATGATGAGGCGGCTGAGCGCGATCTTCAACAGGTCGATCGCCAAGTGTTCATCCGGGCTGGAGAGTTCCCCGCTAAGCTGATCCAAGGCACAAGCGATTCGGCGCAACTCGGGTTTCTGCGGATCAGCGAACCAGAAGTCGGCAAACACCGCTGTCTCGGGATCATTGTCCATCCATGGTAGGATGGCTTCTTCAACAGACATCGCATCGATTCGTTTGTTTACGCGCTCAACGAGATCGAGGACCAACGCATCGTTGACTGCGGCCGTCAACACGCGGGTCATGAGAACTGCGAGAGGATCCATATCGAAGCCAATCGCCTGATGACCGAGATCGGTCGCCTGACGAAGAACGGTTCCGGAACCTGCCATCGGGTCGAGCACTAGGCCTGCGGAGGATAGCTCGTTTAGTTTTTCGAGAGCTAGTTCCGGTGCCATGCGTGCCGGGAAGGGATGAATGGAGCGGATCACGTTCGGCCTCCCGGGTACATCTTTGTCCGAAACTTACCGCATTTTTCGGACAACGTAAAGCCCGGAGTTGCCTTTGTCCGAAAAATACCGCATTTTTCGGACAAAGAGGTGAGTCATGCGCGGCCCTTCGCTCGATCTCAAGCCACAGATTCTCGACCGCATTGCAGCGGCTCCAAGTGCTGTCTGGACACCCGTGGACTTTCTCGACATTGGACCTCGCGCTGCCATAGACAAGGCACTCCAACGCCTCGTGAAAACCCAAGAGCTGCAGCGTCTTGATCGGGGCTTGTACCACATGCCGCGCAAAAATAGCCTGACTGGTCGTTCGAGCGCCCCGGAGACACGCGCCGTAATTGACGCTGTAAGTCGACGCGATCAGGCCCGCCTTGTCGTCGATGGTGTCACTGCGGCGAATGATCTAGGTCTCACAACCGCCGTTCCCTCACAAGTAGTTGTACACAGTGATGCGCGTTTGCGTCCAATAAAACTGGGCAACCAAACTATCAAGTTTAGGCAGGCTGCGCCAAGTCGGCTTTTCTGGGCCGGACGACCTGCGATGCGGGTGGTCCAAGCCTTATACTGGCTTCAAGACGTTATAACGTCCGGGAATGAAGCGGACAGCACGGCACGGCTTCGGAATTTGCTCAGTGATCCGGCAAGAGGACAAGCGGTCCGCGACGATCTCCGCGACGGCCTACCGACCTTGCCAATATGGATGCAATCTTATCTCCGGGAGGTGTTGCAGGATGCCGATCCATCTCCTGAACTGCCTCTTGGAAGGGCGATGAGACACACGGTTTCGTCCAAGTCTCCTCGCGTTAAGCGCGAAAGCTTGCGGTCGATCGAAAAGACCGCAGGGTCCGATAATTTGCCAGAGACCCGGAGAAAACCGAACAACAGAGCTTCGTAAGCGGGTAGCTGATGCCGTTCAGCGATGGTAGTTCCAAGGCATGAGCGCCTCGATAGCGCTGTTTGGCCAGCCATTGGCGATGCGCTCGAGGGTCTGGGTGAGCCAGGCGTGCGGATCGACCTGGTTCATCTTGGCCGTGGTCAGCAGCGTGGCGATGGTGGCCCATGTCCGTCCGCCGCCGTCGCTGCCAGCGAAGAGGCTGTTCTTTCGGGTAATTGTCTGTGGCCTGATGGCGCGCTCGACGGTGTTGGAGTCGATTTCGATGCGGCCGTCGGTGAGGAAGCGCTCCAGCGCGGCACGCCGGCCGAGCGCATAGCGGATCGCCTCGGCGGGCTTCGATTTTCCCGACAGCTTCGGCAGCTCCTTTTCCCACAGCGCAAAGAGAGCGGCAACGACGGCGGCGGATTTCTCCTGACGCGCAGTTATCCGTACTGCCGGGTCCTGGCCGCGTACGGCCTCCTCGGCGGCCCACAGCGGGGCCATCTGCGCCACCGTCTGCGAGGCGATAACGGAGGAGCCTGCGGCATGCAGTTCGTAGAACTTGCGCCGCACGTGCGACCAGCACGCCGCCAGCATCACGCCGTCATTGCCCCGATCGGATCGGGCCAGCCGGTTATAGGCGGCGTATCCGTCGACTTGCAGGATGCCGCGATAGCCGTCCAGATGACGGGCGACACATTCGCCGGCGCGGCTGTCCTCGAAGCGATAGACAACAATGGGCGGTCCACTGCCGCCAAAGGGCCGATCATCGCGGACATAGGTCCAGAGGTAGGCCGTCTTGGCCTTGCCAGATCCCGGCGCCAGCGTTGGCAGCGTGGTCTCATCGGCGAAGACCCGCTCCCCCTGCTTGATGCGAGCCAGTGCGTAATCGGCGAGCGGCTCGAGCTCGAAGCCGAGCTTGCCCATCCACTGCGCCATCTGTGACCGGTCGATCTCGACCTGATCGCGGGCATAAATCGTTTCCTGGCGGTAGAGCGGCAGGCCATCGGCGTATTTCGACACCGCGATCTGCGCCAGCAGCGCTTCGGTCGGAATGCCGCTTTCGATGATGCGGGCGGGCGCGGCTGCCTGGATGACGCCGTCCCAACCCTTGTAGGCATATTTGGGGCGACGCGTAACGATCACCCGGAACTTCGCCGGGGTGACATCGAGCCGTTCGGAGACGTCCTCGCCGATCAGGATCTTTTCCAGCGCTTCGCAGCCAGCAGGCGTTTCGGGCTCGATGACCACCTCGACCCGTTCGAGATGGGCCGCAAAGCCTTTGCGAGGACGCGGAGCGCGCTTCGCTTTCGAGCCGCCCGCAGACTCCATCTGCGCTTGGATGGCCGCCACGCCGGTTTCGATCTCGTCGAAGACCAGCGCATACTGCTCCTCGCTCAGCGCACCGGCCCGCAACCTTTCGGAGCGGCTGCCGAAGCGCGCCCGCTCCAGCATCTTCACCACCGCCGTCAGTCGTGCGATCCGCTCCTCGGCGCTCTTGATTGACCAACTCGAGATGCGTATTGTGGGCTTCGAGATCGGCATTACGCTCTTCCAGACCGGCGGCTTTTTCGGCCATGGCAACAACCATCGCCTTGAGCGCGTCAACGTCGTCCGGGAGCGCGAGATCGGGTGCCGACATGGCCAAAATCAGAGCATATTCGCGGCAATTTTCCCGCGTTTTCAGCTCCCTGATTCATCATGCCGCAGGGTTTTACCCAACCGATTGCGGCCGCCTGACGGTCTCCGTTCGAACCCGTTTCCAGTCCATTCCGTCAACCAGAGCCATGAGCTGAGCATGATTGAGCTGGACCCGGTGGTGGCCGATCCGCGGCCAGCAGAACTTCGCCTCATCCAGCCGCTTGGCATAAAGACACACGCCGCTGCCGTCCCACCAGACGATCTTGATCCTGTCCGCTCTTTTGGCGCGGAATACATAAAGTGCGCCGTTGAATGGATCCGAGCCGGCATCGCGCACCAGTGCCAAAAGGCCGTCGGGACCTTTTCTAAAATCGACGGGATGACTGGCGAGCAACACCTTCACGCCAGCCGGGATCATGCCTGGCGAACCGCCCGGATAATCCGCACCAGCTGCTCCTCATTGATATCGGCACCGGCGCGAATGACCACGCCACCCAGCTCGATCTCCACCGACGCAGACGCTGTCGGCGTGACCTCGACAAAGCCGAGCCGCTCCGCATCCCTGTGTGGCGTGACCGCACCGCTCTTGATCGCCTGGCTCCGCCAGCCGAACAGCTGGGCCGGCGCCATCCCCGCTTGTCTGGCAATGGCCGATACATTCGCGCCCGGCTTCAGTGTCGCCTCGATCAGCCGCGACTTCGCTTCCGCCGACCAGCGCCGCCGCGGACGCTGCGGGCTTGCTTCCAGTCGGTTGGCAACCGCTTCAAGAACATGGAAACTTCTATCATCAGGCATAGGCGCCGACATAGAAATTGACACTGCAAGCTCCTCGGCTCCTTGCTTCAGTGTCAGTATGTCTCGCTCATCACCTCAAGCCGCGCCAGATGGGGTCAGCTTGGCGCTTACAGAGCTTCGACGAAGACCTCATGATGAACCCCGCATTCGCACGTGTATTAGCGGCCCCAATTGAGGATCGCCGCGGATTGTTCGCGGAAACCGGACGACGCCTGGGTACAAGTGAACGAAATGTCGAGAAGGATTTCTGGGTCTGCTGGGTACTCGACGCTCTGTTCAACGAATTGCCGGCCGTCAACCACGTCTGCTATTCAAAGGCGGCACTTCCTTGTCGAAGGCGCATGGCCTCATCGAACGCTTTTCGGAAGACATCGACATTACGGTGTTTCGCGACGATCTGGGGGAGGCGGCTTCCGTCGAGGAGCTCGAAGCCATGGGTCGCAAGGTTCGAACCCGTCAACTCAACGCGATCCGCGACAGCTGCAGTGAGTATATCAACGGATCGTTCGCCCGTGACCTCGCGGAAATTTTCAAGCGCACATTGGGTGCTGCTAACGTTTCGGACAGCGGACTGGGAGTTGTGTCTGATAGGGATGATCCGGATGGCCAAACCCTTCTGCTCTGGTATCCAAGCGCCACGGTAACAGCCGATGAGTATATACGACCGGCAGTTCGCATCGAATCTGGCGCCAAATCCGCTCTAGACCCAAATGCGTCCGCAAGCGTCATCCCTTATGTCGCCGCCGAACTGGACGACACGAATTTCGTAGTCTCGAATGTAACCACAGTTGCCGCCGGCCGCACTTTTTGGGACAAGATAATCATTCTACATGGTTTGCGCCGGTGGTTTGACCGCAGAGGAATTGTCCGTCAAGAAGGTCAACGCGTGACGCGTCACTACTACGACGTTTACCGCTTGCTCGCAGCTCAAATTGGGCAGGATGCGCTAGCGAATCGAGCGTTGGGTCTAGATTGCGCACGTCACGCCCGCATGTTTTTCAATCGACCCGATCTCGATCTCGACGCAGCGGTAGCAGGGGACTTCTCACTGACGCCCGCAGCCGGAATGATGGACGCGCTCAAGCGAGACTACGACAGTATGGGCGGAATGATCTTCGGCTCGCTCCCTTCATTCGAGGACATCATCGCCGCTATAAGGGCGATCGAGGACACGCTAAAACCACTTCGGTGACGAATCCCGATTATTCGTCACCGTCGAAATAATATACCGGGTGCTCATTCGCGATTTCTGCAATACCGCCTCGGAGTGCCGAGTTGAGCGTGAGCATTGCACGCTGAAGGTGGGGGACACTTACGTACACAGCTTCAGGTACCGGCGGCAGCGCCTGCTTCGAGGCAACGTCAAATTTTTCCCCATAGCGAAACGCAGTGGAAGTGGGGTCTATTGCTGCAATCTCTTTAAGCCGCTTGATGATCCAAGTCGGAGCCGAAAATCCAGACGAGGCAATGACCGTTGCCTCAAGTTCGCCGGCGAGTTCCGAGAGATCGTGCGTCCTACGCGACGATCGTGTGATGTCCTTCACCAACAATTCGAGTGAATGGCGATAGAGGTAAAGGGCCGGATTGACCAGTTTGTAGTCCTCCCAATCGCCACGCTTTATCGTTTCCAAAAGCATGTGTGCGGCGTCAAAGTACTGTTGCGCCATCTCAAAGCGGGTCGGGATGAACTCATCCCCCACCATGAATCCTTGGGGACCGGAGAATGGATCTTCGCGATGGATGTGGTCACCTGGTTCTTCGAACAACGGCCGATTCATCGCCTCATGGGTGAATATACGTTCCGTTTGCCTCCTCATTTAAGCTTCTCCGAGTTCAAAGCCCATTTCGATGTCAGCGCGGCCTAACGCATGAAGGGGTGTCAAGGGTTGCTCACAGCCAACTGGAACGGTGAGATACCTGGTAGATTGATTCGTATCATTTTTTGGAGACTCAAGATGGGCGAGGCTAGAAGAAGGCGAGAAGAGATTAGGGGGCACTTGTTGGCGCAAGTTAATGAATGGTCTTTTCCACCAACGCCCTGGGAAGCTGCCGTGGTTGCAGAATTGCTCGATCGAGAGTTCCGTCACGTCGAACGCCTTTCTGATCAAGAGTTACAATATATGCGCATGCCATCGAACGAATGCCACGCCAATGCCCGTTGGTTCGAGAAGAACGATCCAACGCGGCAGGCTAAGTCCGTCACGGGATGGTGGGTTCAAGGTCTGAATTTTGTTCTACACAGCGTACTGAGTAATGGAAAGGACTATAGATGCATAACCCCATCAATAGGCGACGAAAGAAATATCCCGTTTATCCCGGATATCGCAATTACATGGATCGAGACCGGAGAAGTCTACTCAGCCACCCGAAATGGCCAGCTCATTGGAGTTGGTGTGCGTCGCTTCCCCGCTTTGACCATCGCGCAGAATGCGATTATTCGTTCGCGACTTTTGGCCGGATACGATCCTTATCGTGCTGGCGAATTCACGGCTCAGGAGATGAGGATACTAAGAGACGCTCACTTGACAGTGTCTGAAATTCAGGAGCTGGAACGTCCGAAGGCGGATCATATCGATCTCCTATCCTGAACGGGCCATTCGATGTTGGGTGAAGCCCTCGTATGCTGCGATGCAGCATCATTGTCCGCGCCATGGCGGGCCGCTAGCGCCATTGGCCCTAAACCGGCGGCGACTGGGGTGGGAAGGCGCTTGTGAAAAACATAGTTTGAAAGAGTCACCATTTTTGCGGCTCCAGCGTCCGACTGTGAAGACCAAACAACTAATCCGATGTTCTTGGATCAGGAAATGTGGTCGTGACGGCCTCTACATAATCCCGCATTTGTCCGCGAAGGACATGATCCGTCATGGCCAGAAAGGTTTTGAGCTTTTCGCCATATCTGGCGTCTGGACCTCGATTGCCGCCAGCCACGACCGTTCGAATAAGAATGGCACGCATGCGTCCTTCTAGCCCATCCCGCGAAAGTGCAGAGATATGGTGCAGGACACAGTCGTGTATGTAGGCAGCGAATGTGTCGCCGATCCGAGGAGACAGGACCACTGTCACCATGGCGTTGCCCAGAACGACGCCTGCATCAACTGGAATGGCACAAGACGAGAATTCTCCCATTGGGGCGATCGCCGCATGCGGCGATGCCGCGTCCAGATATTCTATGGCCCGCACCCAGTTGCCCATGGCATGGAAGGCTTCATAGATCAGCCGGGCATTGCGAGTCGGAAATTCGGCCGTGGTGTCGATTTCCGGACCGGACGAATCGTAAACTTCTTCGAGTTCCTTCACGAAAAGCGGAAGATAGAAGAGCCACATATGGTCAGGTACGCCCTGTCGCATGGCGGCATGAACCATGATGTCGAAATAGCGAATGCCGACGAAAGTACTGTCGCGCCACCGTTCCTCGTCGAAATTGTCCGAGCGGTCGTTGAGGTACTCAGTGTAGCCGTTCTTAGCGCCGGCGCGAATGCTGTTGATCACGTAGTCGCCAACCGGTTTCCAGGCTCCGAGCCTGCGAGCGACATTGGCATCGTCAAAAAGAAAATGCAGCAGCTTGTTCTGCTCGGGGATGACATAGCCCCCATCTCCCGCGAGATTCTGGTTCTGCTCGATTTCTTGATAGAGCCTGCTTCCACTATCGGCGATCAGATCCCGAAAGACTTTGTCGGCAAAGTCGTAGCGGAGATGTAGGTTGATCGCCATCAGATCAGCTGCCATGTCCGGTCTCATCGTTACGACGAAGCGTCGGAACTCCTCGGACCGCAGCAGCATACGAGCGATGTTTTCCGCGCCTGCCTGTACCTTTCGTTGGGCAGGAATAAAGACCGCGAACCAACGTATGTTTCGCCGAAACGCCTCGTAGCCACGGGTCGCAAAGGTAGATTTCGCCTCTGCCGCTACTTCCTCTTCCACTGGTCCGATCGCCGGGTATTTTTGACGACGGAACCGGTCCGCATTTGCCAGCCAATCGTGGACTTTCTGAAGCAGGCGTTGCCGTCGCGCCGTTTCATCAATCAATCTCAGATGGGGTCGGATAAAGTCGAGCAACTCGGCAAACCGATGGTCATATAATAGCGTCTGAACGATCTTGCCGATGGTCGGCAATGCGCGAGGTCCTGACTTTAAGAGATGGTTGAGCGTCAGAGCCAAGCTCATCCAGGCGAACACGACGAGGAAGGCTGCTTGCTGAGGGGTAAAGCTGTTGTCGGCCGGGAAGGTGAGCCAATAGCAGAGCTGTTTGCTGGCTGGCCAGCAAGGCTGCCCCAACAGAGAGAAGAATTCGAAGTAGAGAACAAGCGTGACCGATAGAAATGCCAACGGCATCTGTATCGCAAGATGTAACTGCACACGCAGACGTGTAACCGGTGATACGATCGCGTAGAAGGCGATGAAGAGGGCAATAAGGCCTAAAAACCCGTCGAGTGTCACGTTGTCATTTCCTTGTGCTCTCCCCGCACTTTAGGTCTGTTTCCCGATTGTCTCATGGAATCTGACTTCGAAGTCGACGTACTCTTCAAAGATCGGGATTAGAGCATCCGCCTCGGTCGGGGTGTAGCCAGGAGACTGGCATAGTATGACGTAATCGAATGGGGCTAGGGCGCGATAGTCTTCCACCGCGACTTTGCGAAAGAGGATCGGTGGCTCAAGCACATGCGGTAGCGCAATAAGCTTGTCCTTTGAGCCTGCGGTCACGGCATCGAAGAGGCCATGCGGGATGTGTCGCAACTCCACCATCTCGCATTCGGTATCAAAACTCCGAAAAAAAAAGGGCATCAGATCATGGCCACTCTGTGCATGGTGCACATAGGTGAGCGACGCGATCCAGCGACAAGCGAGTGCAAACGACAGGTAGTTCGCGGGAGAGATGCGCTCTGGTCCGCTTCGTGGAATAGCTTTAACGCGGCGTTCAGGATCGAAACCGAGTACCCGCTGGCCGATGTCAATCCATGACTGGTCGCCGAACCCCGTTCCAAAGTCGGAATGGGCGTCGATATGTGCTACGGTCAGCGGCGTCGCGCCGTTGCGCGATAGTGCTTCGAATATGGGGAACGCTTCATCATGATGGACAATGAAATATCCCTTCGGACGCTTGGAAGTGCGATCACGCGACAGTTGGCACTGCTCTTCAAGGAAATGCCTGACCTGGGCTTCGCTCCAAGGGTGGACAGAGGATGGCGCCCGAGGTCGGTGATCGAAGGAAGAAACTTCAGAGAGGAATATGTCGAGGTCGATATCGGCAATGATCAAAATGCGGTTCCTCTCACGGAATAGTATAAATGCAATCATTACTGTTACGAGATATCTCTACGTTTGGCCTGTTCACCCATCTCGGCGCCCATGTTTCGAACCATGCTAAGTTGGTGCCCGCTGTGCGTTTGGCTTCGCGGTCCCCAAACGATTGCATGGAATTCCTAAGGCTCCTGCTTAAATATCTCCACTCAGACTGAGGATCAAAGTTCGTTTTGGCCATGTATACACCACAGGATGAAAGCCAATAGGCTCGAACTTGATCCGCCGCAGCATCGAGCGGGCCTCTCGTTTGTGCAGACGTCCAGTCGCGTTAGTGCGGCGGATGCTCGCACGACCGATATCAGTTCGTTGTCCGCTTCGTAGAAGCGGACAATCAGCACGGACTTCGTGACTATCCAGCGACCAGAATTTCCAACCTCATCTCCCCATGATGCGGCCGCACCAGAATTGGTACGTGCTGGTGCGTCGGTCGTCGACGACATGGCCGTGAATCCCTCGGGCTTCCACGGCAGCCAGGGTGTCGCGCATCCCCGCGACCCGTTCCCGGCGCTCGATCGTGGTGGCCAGAGCAATCCTCAGGCCTTCAAATGCCAGGATTTCGTCATGAAAATTATGGGCGGAGCCGTGGTGTGGCAGCGTCAATACGCCGAGATTGGGGGAGTAGGGCTGATAGAAATTCAGCCAGGGATCGCGTCGCAGCTTTTGCTTCAGCGCTGAATCCCCTGTTCCGAGCCAGCCCACTGGTTCAGCGAAACCGACGTAGTGATGGGGAAAGTCCTCGTAGCGCCATCCGTATTGATGCCACCGATTTTCATCATCGACTATTCCTATGCTTCGGCAATATGGTCCCGAATAGAGCGACATCGATAAGGCGTTGTGACCGTGTCCGAAGTGCTCACTGTAGAGATCAAGTAGCACCTTGGTCTTCTCGCGGGAGCCAAGAAATTCGATTAGCTTCGCAGCGAGTTTTCCCTCATTGCGGCCCCTGATCCTGAGGGCCTTTATGACCGCGCGCTGGAACCGGGAGCGAACGGCCTTGTCGACAGGATGCACATAAGGAAGCAGGATCCAGTCGCCCACCTGCCAACCCGCATGTTCGTGATAGCGCCATTCGAGCCGCATCAAAGAGCCCGCTCCCGCAAGAATGGCGCCCTCGACCGCATCTCGCTTCGCTTCGTCCGCAGGTGTCAAACCCTCCGGCACCGTTGCTCTTGGCTTGCGGAGGTGATGGGCAAGCCGGGCACCAGGATTTTTCTTTTCCGGCCATGTCGCCGGCTCTCGCCGATCGTCGCGCTCGTCGTCATCGATTGGACTATCTGGCTCCATCGGTCCGCCCGGCCGTGGAGCATCACCGTCATCCGCCTCGAGAAAGATGAGATATCTCGCACCGCGGTTCAGCCACCACCTCGCTGGATTGGCGAAATATTCGCGTGCCGAGGTTGAAAGGGCGCCGGACTCCGTGTCGGCCAGAATAAAGATCAATCGCTCGATGGCATCGAGATACGGTACGACCACTGTCTCTGCTGGTGCCATGGCCTGCAAGCGTTCGATGCCGTTGATGTGATCCGAATGGAGATGGGACACGAACAAAATGTCTGTGCGTCCGCCGCAACTCAGTCGGTGCGCGTTCAATGCGCTTTTGAACGCCTTGCTTTGCTCGGACCCGCAATCATAAACGTAGCGCGAGCTCTCGATCTCCGTGTAGCCGACGGACACTGTGCCGGTCGCCAGGGGCTCGAAGACCTGAATGTGGCCTGTATGAAATCCGCCGTGTCCGACGGCGTGTTGCACGCGATTGATGCAAGCCCTGAGCATGATTCCCCCCAATAAACTATATTGTCCTCAAGCTTATAGCAGCAATGCTCGTCAATTTATTCTATTGCCGTGGCCCCTATCGCGCGACATCACGGTTCACTATTTGTGCTGAAATGAAAAAGTCGCATAATTTGCAGTGTGGAACTCAACGGTGGCTCATTGGTTTTGCGGGTTCAGCTCGTGGAAAAGGTCCGTCGGCCTTCCATGAATGCGGGTTTCCGCATCGCCTACCTCGATTTGGTCGATGACCGCCGGACAGGCGAGGCGGAACCGTATCTCGCCCGAGAGCACATTCGCGCGCATGATTTCGACGAACGCGGCTATCTTTTCATCCGCAGTGAGAAACCTGCGTTTGACGGATGCAGTGGTGCTACGCTTGTGGAGCCCCGGGGCGTCTCTATGCGGCAATCCTTCATCGTGAGCCGATGCTATTGTGCAAGTTTCGCAGCACTGCGGGTGGCGATATCGCCCAAGACAGCATGAAGAAGCGTTCCAACTTCCTGTTCGGCGACCCCGGGTGCAATTCCTGATTCGGACAGTTGAACGAGAATTGCCTTGGCGGTGTTGCGCCAGAAGGCGTTCGCGTCCTCCCCGTTCTTGGATTCCAGGACCCGGGCGATCCCTTCGACCAACTTCCGCCGCCGATGCAGCGGAAACGCGCTTATGTTTGAATCACACATCGATCACCTCACCCCTTCAGTCGCGCGAATAAGCATTGGCGGGTGAGAAAATTTGGTTAACAGCGCTTTTGGACAATGGTCAGCAATGGAATAGAGCGTCTACCCAACAAGCCAAGAGGTGTGCCACGTGTTGATGATCGGCGCGTGCTGAACGGCATCTTCTGGGTGCTGCGCTCCGGTGCTCCATGGCGCGACCTGCCTCAGCGCTATGGCCCGCGCACCACCTGTTGCAACCGCTTCGTCCGATGGCGAAAAGCAGGTGTGTGGCTGCGCAGTAACGAGTCTACGGCCTAAGGTTTGCGGAGCCTCACGCCGGCGCGGCTGCCGTTCTCCGGGATGAACTCGACGCCGGCGGCCTAGAGGGCGATGCGCAAGGCAGCAACGGTTCGCTCTTGTGTGGAGCCCTGTCGGGCCGCGACATCTACTTAATGTCTACTCTAGACAGTCGCCGCGACCATAACTTTTGATAACAGGTCAGGGTCGCGGGATGCCGAGCCGCTTGAAATACCGAGTTACGTCCGGATGCTCGCGATCGTCCCGCCTCAACCGCGCAAGCGCATCATCATCGCCGGCGAGCGCCATAGCCAAACCGGGAGCGTTTATTCTCCACGGAGCACCGGGCATTGTCTGGTTGTGAAGACGGTGCTTGATCACCAGCCGCCTGAGTGTGTCTTCGCTTAGGTTGTAGTCGTACCTGAACAGATCAATGGCCCTCTGGACCGTGATCGCCTCTGCCCGTGGGATGTAGAGCGGCCGAAGCCGTTCGCCTGTTGCCGGCGCTGTTTTGACAGGGCGCGCATTGGTCATTCGGCCCATCGCGCTTTTCTGCGGCCCGCCGTTTCGCCCGACATCACGGAACGATATCGCCCCCCATGTATTAGAAGCCGATGGACACTCTGGAACCCCATGGCCACGGGATGGTGGCCGACGTTCTGACATCGGAAGTTGCCAACGCCAGGCAACGCATCCACCGGACCGAGGTTCGCGCTTCAACGCACTGAAGAAATGCTGGCCGAAAATCTCGCGCTGTGCAGCAGGATACGAACTGCGGTGGAGGCCGCAGACCGCTTGATGAAGATCGATCCCCCCAGCTTTGAGGGACGTCGCGCGGGTTGAACTGGGCCGGCGTTTCATTCGCCTTGCGGCACCCTGCCGCAAGAGCCTACCCGTTGGCATCACAGCGTGAGCGAACATTGGACAGAAGCATTCAACGTTCACGATGTGCAACGCCGACGCTAGATAGACACGAATTTCAGTTCAAAGAGCGAGGATTAATGCTGCGGCAAACGAAGGGGGCACGGGGGGTCTTCGCGCGAGCCAGTTATCCGATCTCCCGCTCAAAAATTTCTACCAAATATTCCGACCTCCTGATGGAACCCATTCGTCGCGAGCGAGTTGCGGCTGATTGGGACGGACTTCCCGAACATGACAACGAGCAACAAAGCAGACCATCAGTCTGTCTCCGAAGCGTTTCGGAAACTGATCCGTTCCGAAGGCTATCGTCATCACGTACAAACGTTCTTAAATCTGGAGATCGAACCAGAACTGCCGCCAACCCTACAGTCATTACTTGCGGCTATTGATGGGGCCAAACAGGGGCCGACGGAAGAAGGTCCCTAGCCGGCTGGCTGAGCGCCAAAGCGGAAGAGTACAGAGGCTCGCTCCGTACTTGTTTCTCTGGTTCCCGCTCAGAAATTCCGCCAAACATTTCTTCTTGATTTTACCCGACAGAGGATCATGAATGTTCCGCGTGGGTTCTCGCTGAGGTGGGAGGCCTTGTATGAACGTTTGGACGAACTGCCGACCCGACAAAGTGACTGCCAAACACCTTGTTCACGAGCTGATCCTACAAGCCCGTCGCGGCCAAATCATCTCCGTCAAAGAGACTATCGCAGCGGTGCGCCGAGACGGGCCACACCTGGCGGAAACTGACTGCGAGCTGGTGGAGTTTATTGTCGATGTTGCCCCAGCCTTTGGCCTGTTCGTCGGGTTCGATCTTCGCGAATAGCCTCATGGCAACCCATTGGTTCTCGCCTGCGGTGTACGTCAGGACAGACCGACCTGGGATTGTGGGAGAAAGGCGGCTCGAGGCGCGTCAATAGGATCGAGGAGGAGCATGAGGGTCTTCGCGAGCTGGTGTCCGATTCCCACCACAGAAATTCTACAAAGATTCCTGACTGTCGCGGCCTAGCACCGTGCCAATTTGTACGATTCGTACATGGCGTTGATGTCCGTCAGGAAGTGAGTAGATTCCCCTTCGGCGTGTCCCTGGGGAGGGCTGGATGAGCGTCGCGCAAAGGGTCGGTCCGCTTCTAGAGCAAGCAATTACTGTACTCCTCAACAGGGCGGACCGTCGCGATACGGTCTCGATCAAAGCGGCACTACGCGAAGCGCGGGAGGCTGCGCCTTATTTGGTGGCCTCCGACGAAGAACTAACCGAGGCAATCATCGAGGCAGCAACTGCCATGGGCCTCTGCGTGGCTTTCGACGCCCAGGAGTAGCTGTCAGCCAACTTCAGTCACTGTGGCATCGCAACGGAAGCGCGCAGTCCTGCGTCATTTTCAATAGTCAGAGGTAATCCGCAATTACCGTCGCAAGCTGCTAAATCTGCCTGTAGAACGGAAGCTCCCGGCTGAGCAAAGGTATTTGCTGGAGAAACTTGATCGGGCCGACAAAGAGTGACGTATGGCTCTCCACTGGTTCAACCCTCCGGTCCCGGTCAAGACCGAGCGTCCCGGGATCATCCACAATGTCAACAACGCCGAGACAGCCGGCGAGGAGCTGATGAAGTGGGACCAAGCGTGGCGCTTGGTGGGACCTCGCGGTGCGTGTTTGCATGGCCGTGATTTTCGACGAGATGGAACCTGAGGAGGCTCGCAAGGCGTTCCTGGCTGCTGCAAAAGAGGAGGGGACATTACTCCCCCCAATAATAACTAGCTAAATTGGATGCGGCATAAGCTTCTAGGTGTCTATTATCAACACCGCCTTAGGCCGCTGCCTTTCAGTTCCGCGCTATCCTTGAGTCGCTGGGGCGGGGTCGCGCTGACCAATCCTTGCCCAATCTGTAGCGTCCGACGCGGGAAGAGGCAGTAAAGCCGGGATTTAAAGGACAACGCGGCGCTCATGGTCTTGCCTGATTGGAACCTGCGGAGATCGGCCTCGTTGGGCTGAAGCTATGGCAAAAAGCGATCCGAGGACCGTCGCCAGTCTTTTGAGGGAATACGCGCAACGGGCGTCCATGCGCGGCGACAATCCCTATCGCATAAAGGCATACTTGCGCGCGGCAGACAGTCTGACGGCGCTGTCGCAGCCGCTTGATCGGATCATCGCCGCCGGCGCCCTCACCAAGATCCCGGGGATCGGTGACGCGATCGCAGATATCGTGACCAAGCTTTACCAAACCGGCACGCACCCAAGCCTCGAGAAGCTGCGCGAGGATGTCCCAGCGGGCGTGTTGGAGCTGTTTGCCATACCCGGGCTTCGTCCCGATAAGATACTGAAGCTTCATCAGGCGCTCGGCGTGAACTCGCTGGCGGAGCTCGAGGCCGCTGCAAGAGAAGACCGCATCCGCCCAGTCAAAGGCCTCGGCGCCGCGCTTCAGACAAAGCTGCTGCAGAACCTGGCCATCGTGCGAAGCGGCGAAACGCAACTTCACCTGCACAAGGCCGCCGCTCTTCTCCACCATGCGGTCATATCGGTAAAGCAACAGCATCCAGAATTTTCGCGCGTGGAAATTGCAGGTGACTTCCGACGCGGTTGCGAGCTCGTTTCCGACTTCGCCCTGGTAGCGCAGGCCAGAAAATCGACTGGAATCGAGGATACGACTCTCAGGCTTGTTGTCACGGACAGGAAGCACTTTGGCGCGAGCCTGCTCGAAGCAACCGGTTCGGCAGACCACCTCGAGCAACTGAAGAGGTTCGCGGCCGACAAGGGATTCACCCTAAACGCCGACGGGCTTCATCGCGGGAGAAAGCTGATCGCGTCAGCGACAGAAGAAGAAATCTACCAAGCTCTAGACTTGCAGTTTATCGAGCCTGAATTGCGCGAAGGCAGGGACGAGATTGAGCGAGCGGCAAAGCAGAAGCTACCCGCCCTCGTTCGGGATGAAAATCTGCATGGCATCCTGCATTCTCACACGACCGCATCCGATGGCACCGAAACGCTCGAGGCAATGGCTGAAGCCACGCGCAAGCGCGGTTTCGAATACTATGGTGTCGCCGATCATTCGCAGTCCGCTCACTACGCAGGCGGCCTTTCGTTGCAGGAGATTGCTGAACAGCACCGCGAAGCTGACCGGCTGAACAAGGCATACAATGGAAAATTTCGCATACTGAAGGGCATCGAGGCGGACATCCTGACGGATGGCTCGCTCGATTACCCGAATCATATCTTGGAGCAGTTCGATTTCGTCGTCGCGAGCGTGCACAGCCGCTTCAAGTTGCCAAAGAAGGAACAGACGGAGCGTATCATTGAGGCGATCGGAAATCCTCGGACGACAATCATCGGGCACATGACTGGTCGCCAGCTGTTGCGCCGGCCCGGTTATGATCTCGACGTCGACAAAGTCCTCAAAGCGTGTGCGAAACACGGCGTCGCTGTCGAAATCAACGCACATCCTTGGCGACTCGACCTCGACTGGCGCTGGCATCAAAAGGCACTCGATCAGGGCTGCATATTCAGCATCAATCCGGACGCTCATTCGATCCGCGAGCTCGATCACATGCATTGGGGTGTCGAGATGGCGCGCAAGGGCGGTGTCCCTGCGAAGCGGGTCCTGAACGCTATGCGTTTGACGGCCCTCCTTGCGCATCTCGCACGGCGCAGGCAAACGTCCTAACCTGCTTGTGCGCCCGGCCTATCAGCGCAGGAGTCCGTCATTCTCAAAATCTTCCCAGCCGCGCAAACTGGAGTGCGAGTTCTCATCGGGGCCATAGCCAGCTGAAGCTGCAGTTCCGCGACCGCTTCTTTGAGCACGTTTCATAGCGGCCTTCCCCGCGGCTCGCCGCCTATTCTCTGCAGCTGTCGCTGCGTCCTGTTCGCGCCAGACCGTAACCAGGTCGCGGTCAAGCACATCCTCCACGTGCTGCGGGTCGAACACGTGAAAGGTGATGTTCCTTGCCCGCCCGCGGAGTTTCACGGTTTTCGTCCCAGCGCTCTGCAAGCGACCATCTTTCAACCAGCGGTGCCGTTCGGCCGTCGAGATCGTCAGAATGTCCTCGATTTCACGGGGGATTACGGGCAGGTCTTCGACATTCTGCAGTGCTTTGGATACGATCCCGAATACCACCTGCACATCATTCTCGGCGCCCTCAGACAGGCGCAGGGTAAGCACGCGGGACTCGATATGGAGCAGTTTCCTGAACTCCGTGGGAAGGCGGGCGCGTATTTCGAGAAAAATACCCCTCGCTCTGACGGACGATCCAAACGTTGCAGCCGGCGTTAAAGGCCACTCTCCAATCAGCTTCGCTGTTGTATTGATTTTTCGGAGCTTGGACATGCCTCTTTATATAGGTCACCGATTGTCGGCAGCGATGAGCCGATCGCAAAGCCAACATGAGTTCTAATCCGCCAGCGGTCTGAACCACGATGCCCTAAAGGCGCAACCACGATTGTTAGCGGGGCCGCTTGCAAGTTCGGCTAACAGGAAGCGGCCGAGTTGATCTCGAAGTGCGATATCAGGCGCGTTGCCGCCTGGCGGCTGTACGTGGGCCACAACCTGACCGTCCGTGATTGGGAGCCACATGGCTAAAGCGGCTGTTCCGCTATTGAGCCTCGACATGCGTTTTCGGGACCCACCCCGTCGGATTCAATCGCGAATCCCGCATCGATCGCGCTTCGCGCAATGAGATCGCCAAGTTGCCAGTCCGTGAGTTCGCAAAAGGGAAGCATTCTCCTCACGGTGTGGCTAACCTCGGATATCGAAATGCTCGGGCTGCCGATGTTGTCGATCAGGTGGCGGACAATCGCTTGGCGAACGTCCGATAAGGTAGGCGTCTGCGCGAGCGCAGGCATCACCGGCCCTATGAATGGAGCCGTGGTTCTGCGGCCACGGCTGTTTTTAAGTCGAACGCGACTGGCACACCGTGAATAATGGATGCTGCCGCCAAGAGCTCCTCCAGCTCGCGGTCGGTGGCCCTGCATGCGGGCATGAGTGTTCGGATGGCGCGGATTGCCTGTGCTATCGAAAGGAAGTGGGCCTTGCCTCTGGAGAGAACATAGGCTTCGGCGGCTCTTTCAACCGTGACTGTGTCAAAAGTGGTGGTCATCGAGAATTCCTCCCTGAACCCTGACCCACACGATTTACGGCACGAATTCGGTAGCTTGCAAGGGTTTGTCTGATTTAGGACAGTTAGGCGGAGGCTAGGCCGAAGTGACTTTGCTCCTCCTCCCCGTAAGCACCATGCGTGAGTCGTATCATTCCAACGCGGTCGATAATCGTGATCTCGCCGCGCTTGGCGTGAACCAGCCCCCGATATTCAAGCATTTGGAGGGCCGTGGTAACGCCGGGGCGCTGGGCACCAAGCATTGTCGCCAGGAATTCATGCGTCAGGTAGATCTTATTTCCTTCGACGCGGTCTTGGACCATCAGCAACCAGCGGGCCAAGCGCTCCTCGATTTTGGAGTGGCCGTTGACCAGTGCCGTCCGGGACGACTGGATGAGGAACGCGTGGGCATAGCGAAGCAGTGACTCGCGAAGGGATTGGCTCTCCGCAATCGCAGAGCGAAGAGCTTCAACCGGGAGGATCCAGCCATTACCTGCGACTTGGATATAGGTTTCATTGGGCGACTTATCCTGGCCGAGAATAACGGCAACTCCTGTCATGCCGTCGTGGCCGACGATGCCGACCTCGCTTTGCCGCCCTCCGGTCATCGTAGCGACCACCGACGCGATGCCCATCTCTGGAAAATACACACGCTCGATCGGCTGATAAGAGACTTCCAGCTGGTCTTTGATGTTGAGTTCGACGTGATGCAGTGACGGCCTCAAAAGCGCGAAATCCTCCGAGGAGAGGGTTTTCAATACATGGTTGCGAAGAAGGGATTGGGGCATGGCTCTCTCTCCCATGCGGGCAAGAGCACGTACCTCTTACTGTCGGCTGCGTCCGACGCGCTGGCGGCCGATGTGGGAAGCATAGGCTTCAAATGTGCGGTTGGCAAAGAGTCCGTGCCTGGCGAAAGGCTCGGGGAATGTCGGCTTGAGTCCCGTAGGTGGTGGGCGCTTCTTATGACTTATGAGGCCGGTCACGAATGTCCGGAACCGGCCTAAGCAGATCGGCAGGTTTCGAGCATCGAGTTGGCAAAAGCAGTCGTTCAGCTCACGTGATGAGTTTCGGGCGCCGTCGCCTTGCGCTTACCGACATTGTGCTTCACCCGTTCCGGCCCTCTTCTTAAGCGCAGTAACTTTGAAACAAATCCTGCCGGCAGGCGTTCCAGCATGGCGGGCGGCGTTGCCGGAGGACCCAATGCCCGACGAATACAATGACATCGTCATCCCCCAAAACCACGATGCATCGCCACTTCGGGAGGAGGAGTATTTCGTCCTCTGGCCGGCGTGCGGCCAGCGTTCGACATCAGGTGTATGGCAGAGGCGCTTCATCACAACGAGCTAGGCCACGAGCCATACGACCTCGACTCGTAGTCGGCAGTGATCGACGACCGTCGATGATCGTTTGGGAGATGTCCCTTCAGGCCTCTATACGAGCCGGGTCGAGACCAGCACCGAGGGTAAGCTCTCGCTCATCTGGCCGGTCGCGTTGCCGACCGATCGGCCTGACGAATCCCTGTCGCGAGGGCGGATCTTCGCCGGCACGCTATGTCTTGACGATACCTTGCGGGCTTTCAGCAACGACTTGATGCCGTTGTGGTCGTCGTCGATGCGGCCGCGGCCGACCGAAAGCTTCGACAACGTATGCACCGCATGCGACAGTTGTTGTTCATCCAGGGCGACGGCGCCTACTCCACCGCAACCATGTCGCCCAGTTCTGTCACGACACTCCGAAGCAGACCTGCTCCCGGCATCGGGTGCCGGGACCAACATGTGATCTCCATAATGCGTAAGAGCCGGAGGCGACAAGGCGCTCATTGCAGAGAAAGGTTAACGATCGATCGGATGCCCGCGTGCCTTCACGCGCAATGTTGCTGGGCGCCTCCTTCGACAGCGCGCACATGCGACACGTCCTGGCCGCGCGCGCCGCCTGTTGCCGAGAGCGACGATCGCGAATGCGCGAACGGCTGGACGGCAGGTGAAGCGGGGTCGCGATAGGCGCACATCGGACTTGCTTCACCGGTAGTCCGAAGACGCCAGCGACGCTATCTGATCGAAAGCAAACAGAAGCTAGGCGTGCCCCACTGAAAGCACAAGCAAGCGCAAACGTTCCTGGACTGATGCTCGGCTGGCGGCAACTTGCTCGCCAGCCGAGTTTATCTTAGCCGGTGGTCGGGGGAGACCAGCCAGCCACACGCTGGTGATTCCAACCTGAGCCGATGTGCCAATCAGCAACCTTCGTCGGTCTTTTTCACCTGGCCCGGCGCGGCGGTCTTGGCTGTGGTGTCCTGCTGACCTGGCGCCGCTTGCTGAGCGCTGCCAGTCTGCTGGCCGGGCGCGCAGTCTCTGGCCGAGTTCGAATTTGTGGTGCCGCTGGTGGTGGTCGTGTCGGTGCCTTGATCGCCGGACATGTTGGTGCCGCTGCTCGTCGTGCCGGTGCCCTGATCCGTCGTGCTGGGCATGGTTGTCGTGGTCGAGGTGCCGGTCATCGAGGTTCCGCTCGTCGACGTTCCGCTCGAAGTTCCACTGGTCGTCTGGGCAACGGAAAGCCCGGCCGACACCGCCAGCACGGCCGAAGCCAAAAGGATGCGTTTCATCTTCTTTCTCCTGTCTGAATGCGCGGGATGCGCCTGGCAAATCGAACAGGCAGACAGAAGCAGTGTTCCCCGATGAAGTTCAACTTTTGTAACTCTGGTTCTAGGTCAGCCTCAGGATGACGGGCGTATATTAGAGGCCTCTTGAAGAAGACACTGCCCGCTCCAGACTCAATCCAAGGCTCGCGAAATGGGCATTGGTGACCAGGTGGCGATTGCTGCCACGGTTCGAAGGCGGATAACAGAGGACTGCGTAAGCCGTCTCTATCCCAGGTGACGACTTCCCACATCCATCATCGACCACACCAAGGTGAACCGAAGCCGGCAAATCGACCTGAAAGGCGAGGTCACGCGGATCGACCAGGACACTGTGACGATCGACCTCGGGCCATTGGTCAGGGTCGACCGTGAGAAGGTCCGGTCTTGGTGCAGAAGTATCGGCCGCCAAAACGACGAAAGGCACTTGCAGATGCCGCGGATTAGAACAGACAACATCGCAACAGGCTATGAGGGCAGGCCGCATGACGGGCCAGTCGAGGACGAGTCGAAGCACTTTGTCTGCTGCCCAGTCTGCGGCCAAACGTTCGACGCGCGCGATCTTGGACAGGTCTTCCACCACGCTGAGCCGCAGCACGAGCCGCTTCCGGTCGAGCAATAGTCCAGCAGTTGAGCTCCGGCGGCAGATCGACCCTGAAACCCTTCAGCGCGCCAGCGACGTTGGATGAGAAAAGGTGCTGCGTGCACCGCGCCTTCCCGGCGCGCCGATGCTCCACCTGGACCGCAAAAAAGTCCCGCCGCACTGCCAGAACGGCGGGACCGATCAAACGCTTTGCACCAGGCGGGGGGATGCGGGGGGTTGGGCTTGCCAGGTGAGCGCGGACCGTAACCAACCCTAAGCGCCACAGCGGCAACGCGTCCACCAACCGCCGGTTGGAGCGATAGGACGACTGACCCGCCGGCAGGTCAGGTCATCCCGGGTCGCTATCGCTCGCAACCAGACGGTAGCGGAAATTGTTGCGGATGTGGTCGTTGAAATAGCGGCCCTTGGCGAACGCGGCCCGGAACGCGGCAAAGGTTTCCGGCGGTACCCCCTCAAACTCGTACCGTTTACGGCTGGCCACAAACCAGACAGAGAGGATTCTTCTGTCAGGATCGTATTCCGTTTTGCGTATCGAGGTGGACGGCATGAGCACCACAGCCCGAGGCCCGCGCCTTGCGGGGAGCGCGGGCCGATCGGGATACCGATCTGCAGCAATACCTGGAGGGGGAGGATTCGCTGCGTGCACCGAACTTTCGTGGCGCTCCCGTGTTCCGAATCGAGATACACAAAAAGCTGGCTGCACCTTTCGGCATCATGCGGACGTTGGATTTCTGAGAAAGCGCGAGCGTCAATACTAACTTCTGGTGATGGAATTTTCCCGTGAGATAGGCACGCTCCACGGCGAAAGGAGTGCCCCGCCATGACCGTCCTCGCCTACAACCTTGCCAATGACATCAAAGGATTATGGAGGGTCGTCTTCGTGCCGGACGAACTGCATTTGTATGTGGAATTCAGCCAGCCAGACGCCGACACAAACCCGGCTGATTGGATGAGCGTTGATGATTTCCTTGCATGGCGGCCGAAAGGCGCACTCCACGAGCGAGCGCGCGACAGCTTGGTTTCGCTCATTTGCAAGGCGCTGACAGGGCGATGAGACACGGGAAACCCGCACCGAGATCGAGTGCGAGCGCCGCGAGTGGGCCTAGGGCCCACAAGCCAGTGCGACCCCGCCGCCGACAAACCCCGGCGGCCGGGTGCCTCGGGGACACGATGGTAGATTGCCAATGCGTTCGCGCGTGTGGCCTTAAGTCGCAAACTATTGGCTTCAGAAGCAGGGCGTCGGGCTTCATTGACGGTGCTACCAACACCATATGGTGATCCATAGCCCTCCAAAACGAGAGAAGCTCGTCCCGACGGGTCGCACTGCGGCCGTCAGCTGGTAATTGCTACGAACTAGGAAACCATCATGCCTGAAAATCCTGAAAATATCAGACCAACTTCGAGAGACGTCCCCCTCATTCAGCTAGGCCTCTATCAGTGCCGCTTCCCGGTGAGCGAAGACGCTTCTGTACCTGGCGGTTATCGTTTTTGTGCTGGGCCAACTTCGCCGGATCGCGTCTACTGCGATCACCACCACAACATTGTGACCGCCGTGGACCCTCGTCGAGCCCGTTCGGGTCTTCACCTCGCTCAACGACGCGCCGCGTAAGCCTGACTGGCGGCGGCCTCCCGGCCAGGCGCTATGCGCTCCAAGGCCTTGGCTACGACCTTGCCGTCGGCTCGGTCTGGCGCATCCTCCCTTATGCCGTCTTCGCCGATGTATCCCCGTCGCCCGATTGAGAACGACGACTTCTCGCCGAGCCCTTCAGCTCGCTACTCGCACAAACGTGTCGGCTCCAAAGGTTTGTCTGTCAGCACATCTTCAATGTGCCCGCGCCTGAAGCCCCAACATCTTCTGCGACCAACCCGCGTACCTGGCACCGCCGGTCGGTTGCTGCGGCGGATTTTCGCTGTTCGCAGCTGAACAATGCCTATCAACCTTGTCATCGCACCTAGTCGCACGTAGCGGCCGTTCGAATTCTCATCGCTCGGCGCGATGTTTGGTCCGTCTGGCCAGAAGAGCGGAGCAAGCCATTGACACCCACGAAGTTGCTGATTGGGCAGATCGCTGTCGTATTCGCAATTGTCATTCTTGGCGTGTGGACTGCAACCCAATGGTGCGCCCACATGCTCTCCTATCAGCCGCCACTGGGCGCGCCATGGTTTGTGACAGTCGGCTGGCCGATCTACCAGCCGTGGAAACTGTTCGAATGGTGGTTCCAATTTGACGCCTATGCGCCTGAAGTCTTCGACAAGGCTGGCATACTTGCCGGAGCCAGCGGGTTCCTGGGCTGTGCCGCCGCGATAGCTGGGTCCCTCTGGCGCGCACGGCAGCGGGGGTTGGTCACCACCTATGGGTCCTCACGATGGGCCATGAAGCTGGAAATCGAGAAGGCGGGGCTGTTTCAGCCGGCCGGCGTTTTCCTTGGCGGACTGAATTATCGCTATCTGCGCCATGACGGACCAGAACACGTCATGGCCTTTGCGCCGACACGTTCGGGCAAGGGCGTCGGACTCGTTGTTCCAACCCTTCTTTCCTGGACCGGCTCGGCCGTCATTCACGACATCAAAGGCGAGAACTGGCAGCTGACCTCTGGCTGGAGGTCGAAGTTCTCGCACTGTCTCTTGTTCAATCCGACCGATCCGAGATCGGCGCGGTACAACCCGCTGCTGGAAGTGCGCAAAGGTCCAGATGAGGTCCGCGACGTTCAGAATATCGCCGACATTCTCGTCGATCCGGAAGGCGCGCTGGAGCGGCGGAACCATTGGGAGAAGACCAGTCATTCACTCCTAGTTGGCGCCATCTTGCACGTGCTCTACGCCGAAGAGGAAAAGACACTGGCCCGTGTCGCCACCTTCCTGTCGGACCCGCAACGCTCATTCGCTGCGACACTGCAGCGGATGATGACCACAAACCACCTCGGCACGGTGGACAAGCCCCAGGTCCATCCGGTCGTGGCCTCGGCGGCTCGTGAGGTGCTGAACAAGTCAGAGAACGAGCGCTCAGGCGTTCTCTCGACCGCCATGTCGTTTCTCGGGCTCTATCGTGATCCAACGGTGGCCGCGGCAACATCGGCCTGCGACTGGCGCATTGCCGACCTTGTGGATGCCGAGCGACCGATGTCGCTGTATCTTGTCGTGCCGCCGTCGGATATCTCGCGCACTAAGCCCCTGGTGCGATTGGTGCTCAATCAAATCGGCCGGCGGCTGACCGAGCGCCTGGAGGGCGATCCAAAGAAGAGCCGCAAGCATCAGCTCCTGATGATGCTGGATGAATTTCCGGCGCTCGGTCGGCTCGACTTCTTCGAGACTGCGCTCGCCTTCATGGCAGGCTACGGCATCCGCGCTTATCTGATAGCGCAATCGTTGAACCAAATCTCCAAGGCCTATGGCGAGAACAACGCCATTCTCGACAATTGCCATGTGCGGATTGCCTTTTCCTCAAATGACGAGCGCACGGCCAAACGCATCTCGGACGCGCTCGGTACCGCGACGGAACTCAGATCGATGCGCAACTATGCCGGCCATCGGTTGGCGCCCTGGTTGTCCCACGTCATGGTAAGCCGCCAAGAGACCGCTCGCCCCCTGCTGACGCCGGGTGAGGTGATGCAGTTGCCGCAGGCTGACGAACTAATCCTGGTTTCGGGATTGCCGCCGATTCGCGCCAAGAAGTTGCGTTATTACCAGGATCCGAATTTCACGGAGCGAGTGCTGCCTTCGCCGGTGCTGCGCGACGGTGCCTACGCGGATCGGCCCACGTCGCGCCCGGACGATTGGAGCGGACAGGTGCGCGGCCTGGATCGGCGTCTTGCTGGCGACGACGACAGTGCCGGCGCGGCAATCGAAGACGGAGGTGTCCAGCAGCAGCGCCATCCGGGCCTGCCCGAAGAACGGACCCTCGTCGCCCAGGAGCCTGATCATGGCGATCTGTTCACGCCCGCAGACGATGACTGCGAGACGCTCGCCGACAAGCGCGTCATGGATCGGATTTCCACCGCAGCACGTGCGTACGGCCTCAATGAGGGAATGGGCGACGACAAGGACATCGTGCCCGGCTTCTGAACGGCGCGCCATACGCGGGCGCATCTCAGCGTAGATAACGGCCGTAAGCGATTTCGAGGATCTCGACGATGCTCGTTCCCGTCGCCGGTGCATCAGCGCCGGTCAGAGGGAACAAGCAGCATGAAGCCCCACCGCATTCGTCACCAGTTTTTGCTTGGACCCGAGTTGAGCGAGAAGCTGGAGAACCTCAGCCGCAATCCATCGACCACCAAATCGGCCATTGTGGCGCACGCGGTCGAGGCCTTTATCGAGCGGCGTGGGGAGAATGAACTCGACCACCGCTACGGCAAGAGGCTCGACCGTCTTTCCCGTGACCTCGGACATGTCAGGCGCGATGTCGAGATGATCCTGGAGAGCCTGGCGCTCTTCATCCGCTTTTCGATCACGCTTCATGCTCACACGCCGGTGCCGGACAAGGCCACGCAAGCGATTGCCCAGGAGCGCTTCGAGAAATTCGTCGAACAGGTCGGCCGCCAAATCGCTTCCGGGAAACGGTCACTTGGCACCGACGATCGCAGGGGAGGGGAAGGATGAGTTCTCATCCGGAAGCCGACCATCGCCGCCGCGCCATGCTGCGCACCGCCATGGGTCCGGCGATCACCGAAGCCCTTGCCGATCCGACCGTCATTGAGGTGATGGTCAATCCCGACGGTGCGCTGCGGCTCGACCGGTTGGGTGAAGGCCGGGTCGACACCGGCGTGCACATGCATCCTTCTGAGGCCGAACGCATCATCCGCCTGGTCGCCTCCCACGTGCGCGCCGAGGCGCATGCGGACAATCCGATTGTCAGCGCCGAATTGCCATCGGGCGAGCGCTTCGAGGGTCTGCTGCCGCCTGTCGTGCTGGGGCCATGCTTCGCCATCCGAAAGGCTGCGGCGAAACTCTACACGTTGGCCGACTATGTCGCCGACCGGGTCATGCTGCCGCTGCAGGCCGATGCGCTGAAGAAGGCGGTCCGCGAGCGGCGCAACATCCTGGTCGCCGGCGGCACGTCGTCGGGCAAGACAACACTTGCCAATGCGCTGCTGGCACAAGCCGCCGATTGCGACGAGCGGGTGATCCTGATCGAGGACACGCGCGAACTGCAATGCGCGGCGAAGGATTGCGTTGCCTTGAGGACGAGGCGGGGGTCGGTCACGCTCGCCGATCTCGTGCGCTCGACCCTGCGGCTCAGACCCGACCGCATCATCGTGGGCGAAGTCAGGGGCGCGGAAGCCCTGGACATGCTGAAGGCATGGAACACCGGGCATCCCGGCGGCATCGCGACGGTTCACGCCAATTCGGCGCGCTCCGCTCTCTACCGTATCGAGCAGCTCGCCCAGGAAGCCGTCGTCACCGTTCCCCGCCGCCTCATCGCTGATGCGGTAGATCTGATCGTCTTCATCGCTGGGCGCGGATCCTCGCGCCGCATTGACGCGATCGCTGAGGTCACCGGTCTCGACAGCAGCGGTGATTACGCCCTCACCCCGCTCACGCTTCCGCAACTCCAGCAGTTTTGAAAGGTCACCTCATGCTCAAGAAGCTTCGCTTCCTTTCGTCCACCGCGCTCGCGTTTCTTCTCACCGTCCCGGCCCACGCAGCGGGCTCCGGCATGCCTTGGGAACAGCCGCTGCAGCAGATCCTTGAGTCGGTCCAGGGACCGGTCGCCAAGATCGTCGCGGTGATCATCATCATCACCACCGGCCTGACCCTTGCTTTCGGCGACACGGCAGGCGGTTTTCGCCGGCTGATCCAGATTGTCTTCGGCCTGTCGATCGCCTTCGCGGCATCGAGCTTCTTTCTCTCCTTCTTCTCCTTCGGCGGCGGGGCACTCGTCTGATGGCCACCGGAGAGCAGCATATCGAGGGTTTCGAAGTCCCCGTTCACAGGGCATTGACTGAGCCGATCCTGCTGGGCGGCGCGCCGCGAGCGGTGGCGATCCTCAACGGCACGGTGGCCGCCGCCATCGGACTTGGCCTGCAGCAGTGGATCGCCGGACTGGCGCTCTGGATCGCCGGCCACACGCTCGCGGTCTTTGCCGCTCGCCGCGATCCGGACTTCGCCAGCGTGCTTGTCCGTCATCTTCGCCTGAAAGGGTGGCTTGCATGCTGAACCTTTCGGAGTATCGCGGCAAAGCCGATCGGCTGGCCGATCATCTGCCCTGGGCCGCTTTGGTGGCGCCCGGCATCGTGCTCAATAAAGACGGTAGCTTCCAGCGAACCTTCCGGTTCCGTGGCCCCGACCTTGAAAGCGCGACCGAAGCCGAGTTGGTCGGCATCTGCGCACGAGCCAACAATGCGCTACGAAGGTTGGGCTCCGGATGGGGGTTGTTTTTCGAGGCCGAGCGCGTTGAAGCGCTGGGCTATCCGAGCTCGGCTTTTCCCGATGCTGCCTCATGGCTGGTCGATGAGGAACGGCGCGCGGCCTTCGAGGGCAAGGTCGCGCACTTCGAGAGTCGCTATCATCTGACCTTGGTCTTCATGCCGGCGCCAGATGGCCAGGCGCGGGCGGAAAGCGCACTGGTCGACTCGCATCACTCGGGAGGGGCTAGAGACTGGCGCCAGGAGCTGGCGTGGTTTCGCGACGAGACCGACCGCGTCCTGGATTTGCTGTCCGGCTTCATGCCGGAAGTGCGCGCCCTCGATGATGCCGAGACGCTAACCTATCTGCACGGCACAATCTCGACCTACCGCCATCCGGTCGCCATGCCGGAAACGCCAATGTATCTCGACGGTGTTCTGGTTGACGCGCCGCTTACCGGCGGCCTGGAGCCGATGCTGGGTGAGCAGCATCTGTGCACCCTCACCGTTCTTGGTTTCCCGAACGTCACCCGGCCAGGGATCCTCGACGCGCTCAACCATCAGGATTTCGCCTACCGCTGGATGACGCGCTTCATCCCGCTCGACAAGACGGAAGCCACAAAGACACTGACCCGGTTGCGCCGTCAGTGGTTTGCCAAGCGCAAATCGGTCGCAGCCATCCTGCGCGAGGTCGTGACCAACGAACCCGTCCCTCTCGTCGATAGTGACGCCGACAACAAGGCGCTCGATGCGGATGCCGCCCTTCAGGCATTGGGCGGCGATCACGTCGGCTTCGGCTATCTCACCACAACGGTGACGGTATGGGACCAGGACCGGCAGGCCGCCGCGGAAGAGCTCCGAGCGGTTGAGCGCATAGTCAATGGGCTCGGCTTCACCACGATCCGTGAAAGCATCAACGCGGTCGAGGCGTGGCTCGGCTCGTTGCCCGGTCATGTCTACGCTAACGTTCGCCAGCCGCTCGTTCACACGCTGAATCTTGCCCATGTCATGCCGCTGTCGTCGGCGTGGGCCGGTCCGGTGGACAACGAGCATCTCGCCAACGTGACTGGGACCGAATCCCCGCCGCTTCTCTTCGCAGAGACCAACGGGTCGACACCGTTTCGGCTTTCCACCCACGTCGGCGATGTCGGCCACATGCTGGTCGTTGGGCCGACCGGTGCCGGCAAGTCGGTTCTGCTCGCGCTAGTCGCTCTGCAGTTTCGACGCTATGCCGGGGCGCAGGTCTATGTCTTCGACAAGGGCAATTCGGCTCGTGCGGCAACACTGGCCATGGGCGGAGAACACCACGCGCTGGGCGCGGATGGTGCGCTTGCCTTCCAGCCACTGAGCAATATCGGCGACCAGACTACTCGCAGCTGGGCGGCGGAATGGATCGCCGGCCTCGTTGCCCATGAGAATGTCAGCGTTACGCCGGAGGTAAAGGAGGCGATCTGGTCGGCACTCATCAGCCTTGCGACTGCGCCGGTGCAGGAACGCACGCTGACGGGCCTGTCGGTTCTGCTTCAGTCCAATGGGCTCAAGGCCGCGTTGATGCCCTACACGCTCGACGGTCCCTTCGGCCGGCTGCTCGATGCCGATGAAGATCGGCTGGCTTTGTCGGATGTGCAGTGTTTCGAGACCGAAGAGCTGATGCACAGCCAAGGCGCTGTGCTCCCGGTGCTCACCTATCTGTTCCATCGTCTCGAGGAGCGGTTCGACGGACGGCCGACGCTGCTGATGCTCGACGAGGCGTGGGTCTATCTCGACAACCCTCTCTTTGCCGCCCGCATCCGCGAATGGCTGAAGGTGCTGCGAAAGAAGAACGTCTCCGTCATTTTCGCCACGCAGTCACTTGCAGACATCGCTGCCTCGTCGATCGCGCCGGCAATCATCGAGAGCTGCCCACAACGCATTTTTCTTCCCAATGACCGTGCCGTGGAACCGCAGGTGCGGGCAGCCTATGAGTGCTTCGGCCTGAACGAGCGGCAAATCGAATTGGTCGCCCGTGCCACACCGAAGCGCCAGTATTATCTGCAGTCGCGCCGCGGCAACCGCCTCTTCGAGCTCGGGCTCGGCCCGATCGCTCTTGCGCTCTGCGGCGCCTCTGATCCGGCCACGCAGACCCTAATCGACAAGGTGCTGTCAGAGCACGGACAGGAGGGCTTTGCCGCCCGGTTTCTGATTGCGCGCGGCCTCGATTGGGCTGCCGAGCTTCTCCAGCAATTCCCTCAACCAGACAAGGAGCAATCGTCATGATGCGGCGCCGCCTTCTCACCAGCCTGATCACCGTTTCCCTGATCGCAAAACCAATGGCCGACTACGTCCAGCCGGCCCACGCCCTGATCGTGTTCGATCCGTCGAATTATGCGCAGAACGTGCTGACAGCGGCACGTTCCCTGGAGCAGATAAACAACCAGATCCAGTCGCTTCAGAACCAGGCGACGATGCTGCAGAACATGGCGCGGCACCTTCAGCGCCTGGATTTTTCTTCCGTGGGCCAGCTCACAGGTTCGCTCCAACGGATCGACGGCCTGATGACCCAGGCCAGCGGCCTGAGCTTCGATCTCGACAAGCTTCAGAACCAGTGGCGTGTGCAATATCCGGAAAGCTACGACGCCACAATCGAGGTCAACGATGTGGCGAGCGCCGCGCGCGAGCGCTGGCAAAACGCCATGCAGGCGTTCCGCCAAACCATGAGCGCGCAGTCGCAGATCGTGGAGAACGTGCGGGCCGACGGCGACCTGCTTACCGATCTCGTCAACCGCAGTCAGGGCGCGGCAGGTGCCCTTGAGGCAAGCCAGGCCACCAATCAGCTGATCGCGCTTTCGACCAAGCAGCAGATGCAGATCCAGACGCTGCTCGCGACCCAGTTCCGGGCTGAAGCCGAAGATGCTGCCCGCAAGGCGCAGTCCGAGGAAGCCGCCCGCGAGACGACGAAGCGTTTCCTGGGCACCGGTACGGCCTATCCCGGCAACTGATCAGCAGTCTTCAAGACAACGAGGAAGACGGCGACATGAATGACCTCGGCGTCATCGATCGCTTTATGCAGACCTTCATCCGCTATATCGACAGCGGGTTCGGTCTGCTTTCGGGCGACGTCGCCTTTCTCACTACCATCCTGATCGGCATTGACATCGCGCTGGCGGGCCTGGTCTGGGCGTTCGGCGGCGAACCCAATATTCTCGGTCGGCTCGTCCGAAAGGTGCTCTATGTCGGCGCCTTCGCATTCATCCTGAACAATTTCAGAAGCCTTGCCGACATCATCTACCGCTCCTTTGCCGGGCTCGGCATCAACGCTTCGTCCGGCAATTTGTCCGCCGACAGTCTCCTGCGGCCAGGCCGCATTGCCGCGGCCGGCTTCGAGGGCGCCTGGCCGCTGCTCAATCAAGCGAGCCAGCTAGTCGGCTTCCCCGAGATCTTTGGCAACGCGCTGACCATCTTCGTGCTGCTTCTCGCCTGGTTCCTGGTCCTCATCGCCTTCTTCATCCTTTCCATCCAGCTTTTCATCACCATCCTGGAGTTCAAACTCACCACATTGGCCGGCTTTGTTCTGGTGCCCTTCGCGCTCTGGAACCGCTCGGCGTTTCTGGCCGAGCGCGTGCTCGGCAATGTGATCTCGTCGGGCATTAAGGTGATGGTGCTTGCCGTCATCGTCGGCATCGGCTCCACGCTCTTCGGCGAGTTCGCTTCCGCCCTGCAAGGCAAGGAGCCGGACTTGGCCGCGGCCATGTCACAGGTACTGGGCGCGTTGGCGCTGCTTGGGCTCGGCATTTTCGGACCGGGAATTGCCTCGGGTCTTGTTTCCGGCGCGCCGCAGCTTGGCGCGGGAGCCGCACTCGGAACCACCGCGGCGGCCGCCGGATCAACGCTCGTTGCCGGAGGTGCGGCGCTTGCCGGCGCGCGCATGGCAACCGGCGGCGGTCTCGCCGCCGTTCGAGCCGGCACGGCCATGGGATCGGCTGCTTCCACAGCTTGGCAGATGAGGCGTGCAACATCGCCCGAGTCCGGCCTCTCCGGCGTAGCTGCTGGACTGCAGGGCGTTGCCGGCGCAGCTGGCGGCGCCGCGATTCGGGGAATGCGATCTGCAACAGAACCATTCCGGCGCAGCGCCGATGCCGGCCGCGATGCCGCCTGGACCGCGACGGGCGGCACGCCGACCGCATCAATGACCGGAAACCCTGCCGCGTCAGGTGCCAATGCCGCGCCGGCGTGGGCGAGGCGCTTGCGTTCCGAACAGACCGCGCGCGCCCATCGCCACGCCGCCACGCAGGCCGTCCGCGATGGCGATCGGGGTGGAAGCGGCGCCAACCCCTCTCTCAACGATAAGGAAGACTAGATGCTCTTCAAGCGACCTGTTCAGCGTTACGGGAAGACGCCCCACCCCGTCACACCATACCAGAAGGCCGCCCAACTTTGGGACGAGCGCATCGGCACTGCGCGCGTGCAGGCAAGGAACTGGCGCCTGATCGCCTTTGGCTGCCTCGCTCTGGCCATCGGGCTCTCTGGTGGACTCTTGTGGCAGTCGATGCAGGGCCGCGTCGTGCCCTATGTCGTCGAGGTCGACCGCTTCGGTGAGACACGGGCTGTCGCGCCGGCAATCCAAACCTACGAGCCCGACGATGCCCAGATTGCCTGGCATCTCGGCCGCTTCATCCAGAATGTCCGCTCCGTCTCCACCGATGCGGTGTTGGTGCGGCAGAATTGGCTCTCGGCCTACGACTTTGCCACCGACCGTGCAGCCCTCTTTCTCAACGAGTACGCTAAGGCCAATGATCCGTTCGGCAAGATCGGCACGCGCAGCGTCTCGGTGCAGGTGACGAGCGTGGTTCGAGCGTCCGAGAGCTCCTTTCAAGTCAAATGGACCGAGCAGGTCTTTGAGCGCGGCAGCCTCGCCAGCACAACGCGTTGGACCGGGATCCTCACCATTGTGATCCGGCCGCCGAACAATACCGATCAGCTGCGCAAAAACCCGCTCGGCGTCTTCATCAATGCCATCGACTGGTCGCGCGAGCTCGACAGTGCCGCGCAGACTTCCGTTCCCCCAAAGGAGTCCGCCAATGATAAATAGACTCTCGTCGCTCCGCACTGCGCTGGTCCTGTCGACGTCGGCTGCGGTCATCTCCGCCTGTGCCTCGAAGCCGGTGCCGCCACCTCAGATTTCCTATGATGCTGCCAAGTTCCAACCGGCGGCAATCGAGAAGGCGCCGGAGAAGCCCGTCAAGGTCGTGGAAGTGCCGACACCGCTGCCGCTGCCCGGCCAGTTGCAGCCCGAGCCGGGCAAGGCTGCTGAAGACAGGCGCTCGCCTGAAGAACGTGTCGCCGATGCCAACAAGGCGGCGACGCAGCAACCCACCAAATATGGCTATGTGAATGCGGTGCAGGTTTACCCTTTTGCCGAAGGCGCGCTCTACCAGCTCTATGCCGCACCGGAGCGCGTCAGCGATATCGCTCTGCAGTCAGGCGAGAAACTCCAATCCGTGTCGGCCGGCGACACAGTGCGCTGGGTAATTGGCGACACCGTCAGTGGCTCCGGCGATGACCAGCGCACCCATGTGCTGGTGAAGCCCTTCGCGCCAGGACTTGCCACCAATCTGGTGATCACCACGGACCGGCGAAGCTATCACCTGCAGCTTCAAAGCACGGATAAGACCGCCATGGCGGCCATCTCCTGGACTTACAGCGAGGACCAGATCATCGCGCTACGCCGGCGCAATGCGCAGGCCGACGCCGCTATGCCAGTGGCGTCGAATGTGGCTCTCGAAAATATTCGCTTCCGCTATTCGATTACCGGCGACATGCCGCCCTGGAGGCCGACGCGCGCGTTCGATGATGGCAGCAAGGTCTACATCGAGTTTCCGCGCCGCATCGATCAGGGCGAGGCCCCGCCGCTCTTCATCGTCGGTGCTGACGGGGACAACCAGCTCGTCAACTACCGCGTACGGGGCAACTATTACATCGTCGATCGCCTCTTCGCCGCGGCCGAACTGCGCCTCGGCGCCAAGCAGCAGCAGGTGGTGCGCATCAGGAGGACCGACGGCAGGCAAGCGCCGCGGCGGATATTGCTCTTTTCGCGTTCCAGCAGGTGAGGGACGGCCCATGACGGATACTTCCCGCTCCGATGCTCCACCGAAACTCGATCCAGAACAGCTGCAGCTGCGGGCCTCGCCTCGCCGCGCTGTGCGCTTCAAGCGCGGCATTATTGTCGCCATTGCTGCTGTTGGTTCCGGGACCGTTCTAGCCGTCACCATGATGGCGCTGCAAGGACCGGCACTGCGCATCAAAGAGCAGGCTGAAGAGCTTTACAACACCGAGCGGAAGCCAACCGCGGAGGCAATTGAAAGGCTGCCTAAGGACTATTCCGGGATCAAGCCCAAGCCTCCGGTGCTTGGACCACCGCTGCCCGGCGACCTCGGCCGCCCCATCCTTGAGCACCAACGCCAGCTGGGCATCGCGCCGGGCCAGGAGGTTTCGGCGGAGGAGCAGCGCCTTGCACAGCAGGCGATCGAGGCGCGCGAATCGCAAGTCTTCTTCCGGATCGAAAATCGACCCCGGCAAGCGGATGCCGCCGGCAACGGGCAGGGCGGGCGTCCACCCTTTGATGGAACGGCTCCACAATCCGATGCCGCACGCGATTCAGCTTCCGTTGCACCGGCCGAGGGCGACCAAAACAATCAACAGCGCAAGCTCGATTTTGTCAGCCAGCGGAACACAAGTGGAATCTACAATCTGCATGCACTGCAGACGCCGGCTTCGCCGTATCAGCTGATGGCCGGCAGCGTCATCGCAGCGAGCCTGATCACTGGCATCAATTCCGACTTGCCCGGCCTCGTCGTCGCACAGGTCACCGAGAATGTGCACGACACAGTCACCGGCAGCACCTTGCTCATTCCGCAAGGCTCTCGCCTGATTGGCACCTATGACAGCGTTGTTGCCTTTGGACAAAGGCGCGCGCTGCTGGTCTGGCAACGGATACTGCTGCCCGACGGCTCTTCGATCGAAATCGACAATCTGCCGGCGACGGACACCGCCGGCTATGCCGGGCTTGAGGACAAGGTGGATTTCCACACCTGGCAGCTGATGAAAGGCGTTGCGCTGGCCACGTTGCTAGGGGTCGGCACCGAGCTGAGCCTCGGGGAAGACGAAAGCGACCTGGTCAAAGCAATCCGCGAATCCGCTCAGCAGAACGTCAGTCAAGCTGGCCAGCGCATCACCGAGAAGAACCTCAATATTCAGCCCACGATCACCGTCCGCCCTGGTTGGCCACTGCGCGTCATCGTGCACAAGGATCTTGTGCTACGGCCGTACCCGAATTGACTGGAGTCATCATGACCAATCTGAAACTCGGCAAACTTCCGGATCGGACACCTTCGAAGATCACCATAAGCGTAAGTGCAGACCTGAACCAAGCACTGAAGGACTATGCGGCGCTTTATCGTCAGACCTATGGCGAGTCCGAATCGGTAGCGGAACTGATCCCGTTCATGCTGGCGGAGTTCCTGGAGAGCGATCGAGCGTTTGCCAAGGCCAGAAAGGAAGGGCTCCCTGTCGTCGACAAGTCAGAGAAATCGCGGCGGAAGGCAATTTCAGGGTCCGAATAAGTCACAGCGACCAGTGAGTCCGAGGGGGCACCTTTCTAGGCGGGCGAATGCATTCAAGCAACTTGCCGGCGGCAAGCCGAAACATAGGGCACAAAAGACGAGCTGATCTGCCCCGAACCAATGCCGGCTCTGCGCCTTTGACGGCCGTAAAGGTCCACTTCACAGCTTCTTAAAAGCAGATGAGGTGGATGGCTCCCGCTCTAGGCATCTGAGTGCCACAGTGGGTTTGCTGTCAGGCAACCCGAGCAAAGGAGCCATCCGCCATGCAGATTACTACCGTGGGCCTTGATCTGGCCAAGCGCATTTTTCAGGTTCATGCCGTCGACGCGTCTGGGGGCGTTGTCGTGGGCAAGGCCCTGCGGCGGTCGCAAGTCCTGCCGTTCTTCGCCAAGCTGCCGCGCTGCCTGATCGGAATCGAGGCCTGCGGGACGTCACATCACTGGGCTCGAGAACTGACGGAGCTCGGCCATGAGGTCCGCTTGATGCCGCCGAGCTACGTGAAGCCTTATGTGAAGCGCGGCAAGAATGACGCGGTGGACGCGGAAGCGATCTGCGAAGCGGTGACACGCCCGACCATGCGCTTCGTGGCGATGAAGTCGGCCGAGCAACAGGCGGCCCTTTCGCTTCACCGCACACGCAATCTTCTGGTCAAGCAGCGCACGCAACTGGTGAACATGATCCGCGGCCTGTTGGCCGAGTTCGGCATCGACATTCCCCAAGGTTTGGAGCGGGCGCTCAGGCTGGCGCGCCAGATCGCCGCGAAGGAAGTGGAGCCGGAAGTGCCGGCAATGGCAACGCAGGTTCTCGATCTCCTGTGCGACCAGGTGCTCGACACCCATGCCCGGCTCCAGACCATCGACCGGTCGATCCTTGCCCAACAAAGAACGAATGAAGTGGCACGGCGTCTATCGACCATACCTGGCATTGGCCCGATCGGTGCCACAGCGTTGGCGGCCTCGGTTGCCGATCCGGGTCAGTTCCGCTCGGGTCGAGAGTTTGCCGCCTGGCTCGGGCTGACACCTTCGCAAAACTCGAGCGGCGGAAAGGACCGTCTCGGGCACATCACCAAGATGGGCGACCGGTACCTGAGAAAGCTCCTTGTGATCGGCGCGACCTCTCTGATCCGACGGGCGAGGCATAAGCCCGAGGCTGCGGATCCGCGCCTCCTCGCGTTGCTCGCCAGGAAGCCAGCGCGCGTGGCGAGCGTAGCGATGGCAAACAAGATGGCCCGCGTGGTGTGGGCTATCATGGCGCGCGGCGAAACCTATCAAGCGCGTCATGCTCCGAACCTTGCAGCGTAAGTTGCGCAGAAGACGAGACATTGAAGCAGAAATCAGATCGAGCCGATCAATCGGCTCCATGAGGTTGTAAGAGCGACGCGATGTGATGGCGAGACCGGTCAGGCCGGGAACAGGGATAACCCATGCGATGTCGGAGGCATCATAGCCTGCAAAGCAGATTGGGACCTTGTTCGCCGACCCCATCAGGGCCAGCAGCTTCAAACGGCTGCATGAACAGGCCGGACAGAAGACTGCACCCGACCAATGCGCCAGAACGACGAATTACCTCTTGCAATACGGGAGCCATCCACAGAAGACATCGCTGGCGATGCCCTCGAAGTCGACCATGCCCACTTCCCGACGTTGGCTTCTTGTTGGAAGCGGGCATTGGTTGGCAGGGCCAGAACTGCCGCTTGCGGCCCGTCGCGCTTGCCTTCATCAACCACAGATCGAGGCATTTGCGCCTCATGGCGTGCTCGCTTTGTCTGTCGCCTACTGACACCAACAAAACAGGCAGGCCGGGATCAGCCTGCCTGTTACGAGGGCTACTGCGGCGGCCCAAAGGAAGTGAACCGGGTCCAGACACGGCCCAGCGCAGACAGCACACGCTTCAGGAAGGACAGACGCGCGGGGTCGCCGTGCGCGTGGCGTTCGATCTGCTTGCGCATCACCGCTTGCGACGTGGCTGGATCGAAGGCGCGCAGCCACTCAACCTCGCCGACCGTAATGAAGTAATGCGAATTGCAGGGTGCATCGCAGACGGCAATCGAAGGGCGCACCGTCGCCATACCGCCTTGTTCAGTGACCTGGTGGCTGTCGGGCACCAGCAACGAAACACGATGACCACAGCCGCAAGCGCACAGCAGGGCCCCGATCTCGAACTCCTCGCTGTGATAGACGACGCCCGGCACCAAAGGCTTGGGCATGCGCTCGACCGCTTCATAGCGAAATCTCATCTAGACTCCCCCCGCCCGGTCCATTTCGAAGGTTACGGTATCGAAGATTATCGAGGTCGCATCACTCTCCCGGTCCAGCAACCCGAAATGCTGCTTGAACCGGATCACGGCCATGTTGGCATTCAGCGCATTGAGCTCGGGAATCTGCGCCTGCTTGCGATATTCGTCAGCCTTCGCGTTTTCGACCGGCAGACGCACCGTACCCCGATTGTTGTCGAAGGCGGCACGGTCGGTGCCCGTAATGCGCACGAAGCCGCTGAGCCCGACGGCCGAGCGGTTCAGGCCCATGCCGCAATCGACAAAGGGAATGTTGTTCGCACTCAGCCAGTCCACGATCAACAGGCGCGCCGGCCCCTCATCAACCGAGACGAAGACGAAATCGAACTCGCGGAGGCGAATAACATTGTCGGCCGTGATGCGTTCGGCGACCGGCACAATGCCCGCATGCCATTGATCATAGTGCATGGCAAGCGCCTCGACTTTCAGCTTGCCGATGGCGCCGGGGATAAAGCCCGGCCATCTGAAGATCGTGTGGAGATGGACCTTGTCATCATCGAACAGCGCAATCTGCTCAAGATGCGTACGAGCCACTGAATCGAGAATGAAGGAGCCAGTTCCGCCAAGGCCGACGATGGCGACCTTCTTGCCGCGCATGAGCGCTGAGAGATCATTGAGGTGATAGCGCGCGGACATGGTGTCGGGAAAGCGCAGCGGCGAACCCTGCGCGGCCGCCTTGACGGCGATCCCACGTAGGGGTGTAGCCTGAGGATAAGCATTGACCGCCGGCGTCGTGATCGTATCGATGTATGTCTGTACCTTTTCCTCGAACGACTGGTACGCGCGCAGCGCGCCCTGCTCATCCATCAACTTGTAAGAGAAGGAGCAGCTCATGACGAGATCAGGCGTCACCTCAACGGGATTGGGACCGCCGCCAAGCCTGAGCTCGCGTCCCTGCTGGTCGTGGGGTCGGCTGCCGCGCCACCAGGCTTGGTGATCGGCGGGGGGGCCGATGACCGGGCCGGTCAGACCAAGTGGGCAGGCCCAATCGCCGTGCTGCAAGCCGGCCTCGCTGTCGAGGTAGGGCAGACCGTATATAACGAAATAACCGCCCACGAAGTCGATCAGGTATCCCGTCTCGTCCAGATCACGAAGGAAGGGGTTATGATTCACCAGTTCCGGCAACTCGAAAGCGCATTCCATCCTTCACCTTCACCTTCTGACCCGGTGCGAGCGTGCCGCTCGGGTTCTCGACCGGACCGTGGGAGTATTTGACGAGATATTCGTTCGAGGGCTTTCCGCCCTGCCCGAGATAGAGATCGACCACGCGGGCGTAAGTGATCTGTTTGGTGTCGATCTCGTGGTCATCGCCATTAACCAGAATGTCGAAGACCTTCTGGCTGTAGAAATGCTGATCCTGCGTCAGATGGATCGGCGTGTCATCGCGCGGAATGCGCTCATCTTCCTCGTCGCCCGCGACCTCGCGGTAGAGCCTCTCGTGCTGCTTAATGTCGGCCAGCGCATAGAGCGCTTCACCGGTCGTTGGGTTGGGCGAATTGATCGCCACTCGATTGATGTGGATGCGCACGATGTGCGACGCAGCAATGTCCAGCATGACTTATATCCTTTCCCGCCTCTGGCGGCGCTTGCGTTTCGCCCCGACCGGTGGCATTTTGGTGTCCGGCCAGACAACAGAAGGGGTTCGAAAAAAGCCCTGGTCTAATTCACATCAGATCAGAGCCTGTTGTCCACACAGACAACAAATAGCGATTGAAAAAAATTTGTCAAGGAGGGCGAATGCCGGAAACAGCACTGGGTGTGTGGTTGAAAGGCCTAAGGGAAGAAAGAAAGCTGAGCCTAAGGGATCTCGGCCAGCGCAGCGAGGTCGATCACGCCTACATTCACCGGCTTGAAACGGGCGTAAAGGAAGCCCCATCCGAAGACGTTTTGGACAAGCTAGCGACTGCGCTGTCAGCCTCAAAGCGCGATCGCGAAGTTCTGCGCCACCTCGCGCGCCAGGAGAACGTTAATCCGAATATCTTGGAATTTGTCCGTCAGGATCAGAGTATCAGCGCCGAGGAGCTGCAGATGCTTTCCACCGTTGTGAATCGCGGCACGCGCGCGGATTACGCGACCTCGCTCGCGCGCATCAGGCGCATGATGATGGAAGACGATGATGGATGAGTTGTCAGTCGTTTCATCTGCACGGGCGTTTATCAGCAAATGCGGGCCGCTTGCGCAGCCGGTCTCAGTCGATATCTATGCGGCAGCAATCGACGGCACGATCAAAAAGGAAGCCTTGAACGACGGCGAAGATGGCTGGTCGTTCAAGACGCCCAAGGGCAAATACAAGATCTGCGTGAACTGCAATCAGAACAACAGGCGTCAGAGGTTTACCGTCTGCCACGAGGTTGCCCACGCGGTTTTAGACATCGCCCCCGATCATAGCCAGCCAAGCTGGAGTCTCAGCAAGCGGCCCCAAGGCGAGATTTTCTGCGACATTTTCGCCGCCGAGCTACTCCTACCATACAAGCTCTTCAAGCCGCAGGTTGACATGTCGGAAATGGGCATGGCGGCCGTCGGCACGCTGGCCGATGATTTCGATGCCTCGCTTCTTGCCGCCGGCTCGCGTTTCGCAACCTTCTCGAAAAATCTCTGCGCGTTCGTCGTCTCCGAAGGCGGCAAGGTTCGCTACAGCGCCCGCTCGGCAAGTCTACGTCAGGCAAAGGGCTGGGTCAGGCCCGGGGCGCTCCTGCCCGAGGGTTCCTACAGCGCACGAGCACGAGCGGGCGAGAAGCCATCAGGGCCTGAAGAAGCGGAGGCCGATGAGTGGTTCGAAGACTGGGACCGCGATGGCGGCCTATTCGAAGACGTCTTGCATGTTGGTCAATGGGATCAGACCATGACGCTGCTGTGGTACGAAGAGGACGACGCCCCGCCCGCGCGTCTCGAGCGCAAGCAATGGGAGGAACAGACCTACGGCCTGCGTGAGCTTGACGGCAATCTGCCCTGGCCGGGCGGCAGGAAGCGGCGATAGGTGGAGACCTGAGTTTGCTAGGCCAGCGGATCGATCGCCCAATATGCAGACCTTTTCAGCGTCCGGGCAGGATCATTCCCAGACTTTTTGCGCTCCCAATCGAGCGGCCGATATCTTTCTTTCGAGAGAAAAAGCGGTCCGTCGGGTCACGGCCCCATTTTGACATTCAGTCAGACGGTCCCGCAATGCGCCGACGACAATTCTTTCTCTGAGATGCCTCAGTTGGCTCCACTTTGCATTCTGCTGGAGCTTCGTCGAAGAACATTCCTGCCGCTAACCCAAAGGTTATCGTGGAATTTTGCTAGCCACTTTCTTTGACAAGCGGCTTGGTTTCAATCGCTCCTTGAGGATAGGTTCTTCGCTTCAACTTTAGTTGGCGACGCTCTTGATGCCAGATGCGACCGCTGCGTTATCAGCGGATTGGGTTATGCTGTTGAAAAGGACACACGCACTTTCTTTTTTGCGGAAATTGAACCCTAAGCAGGATTTGTCGTTTGCACATTGCAGTATGCAGTCTGGATATCGGAGCGGAGAGGTCCAATAGGCGTTGCCAGAAATTTCCGTTTTTGTGGCGAACACCAAATTCGAGTAGCGCAAATTGCTCTCGACCACTTTTTTTGCGGCCATGATCGACTCTTCGCTTTTGACCAGTAGCGATGCGTCCCCTTTCATGAAACAAGCTCGAAATTTTGTGTTATAAGTAACCGCTAGACACCTGAAGTCGGTGTCGCAGGCGGTTTGACACTGCTCAGAACTCACGTTCCTAATTGGCATATCCGGCAGGTCGTTTCCGATCGCGTCCCACCCGGACACGACAACAAATCCACTATCTGGATCGACCTCTGTCGCAGGAGTTTCTGCGGGGACAGTTGCGGCCTGCTCTCGTGACGAGTCAGGAATGATGTCTGAAGACGCAAATGTGCGACCATCCAGCCACGCGCATCTTGTTGCAAGATCGACGGCGGATGAATCATTAAGGCCGACCAACTGAAGCGTCTGAGCAGCAGCGCCAGGCCCGGCTGGTGGCGCTGTCGGTGCAGAACGAGCTGCCAATGATACATTTACGTCTACGCCGTTCACACTCCGCCGAGAGTAACACCACGCTCGGTCCCAGGTTTGGTCGTTCTCATCCTTGAAGTGGTGACCTGTGATTAACTCCCAAGTGGTGCCTTGGAACTCGACGTTCTTGGTGGCGAACTTGTTGAAGTCGACGGTCACCACGTCAGGCTTGGTAGGGACGTCAGCCTGGGGCGCCTGCTCCTGAGTTGGCTTTGGAGTTGGAACAGGAATAGGCGGCTCATCTTTTGGGGAGGTGAGATCGCTTGGCTGCTCTATGGTCGGCAAAGCCGCCGGCTCCGGCAAGGTTTTGTCCCATAGACCAAGATTGATGCCCAGCCCAATCCCGACCGCCGCCACTGCAATGGCTCCGCCAGTCGCCATTCGGCGAAAGGCGGTCGCTCGGGCTGTCTTCTCTTGGGCCGCGGCTTGAGCCTGCAAGGTTGGAATCGCTGACCTTTTGACGGCGAGATCGACGGCTTGCTCAAGCAGGGTGGTATTATGCCGGACGAGCACTTTTGCGACCCTTCATTGATACCGTCACGAGGTCTGAGACCTCAGGCGGCAAATCCTGGTCGAGGGCCTTGCGAAGGACTTCGGGATCATCGGTGAAGAGCGGAACATAGAGGATCTCTTTGACCACCTTTTCCACAGGCACCTCAACCCGCTTCTCAACCTCTTTCTCGACCATAACTTCGACTGGTACCTTAATCGTTCGAATTCGGCGCCACCGCCAACTCAGAAGCATTCTGCGGAGCAGCCTGGAAGTCTTGCTGTCTGAATTGTCCTCTTCTCGGGCGGCAATGCGCTGGAGCGCTAGAGCGACCATTGCCGTAATTGGTCCCGCGAGCGCGGCGATGAGCGCGAGCGAGCCGAACCAAATCACAGAGATTATTCCGGCCTGTGCCTCAGTCACCAGTTCAGGTTTGCTGCCGTACCACCGTGAGGCAATACGGCGGACCTGATCTGTCCGCGCCATTGGGATCCGCTCCTTGGCCAAGGCGCTGAGGGCTTTGGCAATCTGGTCCTGTCTGACCTGGTTTTGCGCCGAGGTGTTTGCCTTGTTGGCTTCTGCCGCCTGGGCATCTGCGAGCCGTTTGCCCGCTTCATCCAATCGACGCTGCCAAGCCGCGGCATCACTATCGCGCGTTTGCTCCAGAGACGAACGCCTATCGACAAGCTTCTGCCTCTGGTCAGTAGTCATAGGAGGGCTATTTGCCCGCAAACGATCGAAATTTTCGCGCAGCGCAGCAATCTCTTGATCGAGCGGCTCAATCCGAGTGTCGAACTTGGTGATAATTTTCGTGCGGGGGTTGGCAAGTTTAGCCACTTCCGATTCTAGCCTGCGTGCCGAGTCGCTGTCGCCTGAATCGCGCGCCATCTTGATACGTTCAACAAAGCTGTCGCGTTGGCGCTCAAACTGATCGACAGCGTCTTTAACTTCGCGATCACGCTGTTGAATCAGCGCCGATCGAACAGCATTTTTCTCATCCACTTGATCGCGAACACGCGAGGCCTCTGGAGTAAGGGCTGTCGTTCCCTCCAATTCCGCATTGGCCTCGGCAATTTGCGACTGAGAGGTCGCACGCGATTTTTCTGCAAGAGAGGTCAGCTGCTCAATTTCGGAACGGGCTTGATCGACCTGATCGGCTCTTCGACCAAGTTCGTCAGCAGAGGCGAGCTTTGTCGCTTCCTGCTCAAGGGCATCAATCTTGTTTACGAGCTCCTCATAACGCAGCTGACGCAATGCGCCTGCCCTCTCCATCCCCATAAAGACAGTTTCGAAAGTGATGCCTGCAAGAACCAGGAGGAAGACCAAGATTATGGGCTTCCAGAGCCAAGACGCGCTGAAAAGCAGTGTAGCTATCGGTATCTTGGTGAGCTCCGCGATTGCCACCATGAGAAAGGGTGCACTGGCGAGCGTCAAATCCATTGCAGTGACAGACTCGCTTGCAGAAAACGCTTGTACGCCTAATGCTACACCTGTCGTAAGACCAATCGCTGCGGCCGCAATCTCTAGGGCCCAGGCACCACGGTAGGTCCACTGGCCATAGCTTGCCAGCTTTTGACTCATCACAGTCTGCATTTTACTCGCCCCCCCGACAGGGCAACATCACGCCTTGATCGCCTGCCAGCATACATTTAACGGTTTTGAAAGTCTTAGTTAAGGCGTCTCTTCTCTCTATTGTCGCAATAACTTTTTCTGCCCTTCAGATATAGAATACCTCGTCAAAAAAATGGGGTTAGCAGACCGCGTCGCCCATGCATGGTTTTCGTTGGATCGGTGTAAGCGGAAAGCCGAACAGGCCGTAGCGCGCTTACTCCGTTACATTTCAGCTAGCAGAGTGTTTCGCATGCGATCCCATCCTTGTCGCGATCGAGTTTTCCGCCCCATGAGCAGTTTTGCAGGTACCAGTTGGCTTCGTCGCAGGAACCGATCTGCTTGCACGTTCTCCGCGGCTCGCAAGAATAGCCGCTCTGCGCGACCAGCTTACGGCTGATGATGCCCAGCGGGCGACTCGACGGCGCCGCGCCGTCGGCGTGCGCAGCGCGCCATTCCCAGGGTGCCTGAAACGTCCCGGCCCACAGGCCGATCTTTGAGGCTTGGGCTTGCGCCTGCTGCCCCCCATAGGCGCCCTGGCTGTAGTGAGGCCAATCCAGCGCCTGGCCGTGCTTGACCATCCAGGCGGCCACGCCCGCGCCGTCGGCGCGCCGACAATCGCCGACAAAGCGGTGGTAGCGGTCCCACGTCACGAATGTGCATTCGAGCGGCCTCGACGCGGCCAGGAAAGTGTCCAGCGCTTCGGCCGATCGCCGGCCGCAAGGATACTCGGCGCCATTCGCATCGCGGCACAGCTGCCGGCCCTCTGGCGCGTCGATGCCGTTGAAGCGGACGCGCTGGCCGTGGATTTCGATCGTATCGCCGTCAATGACGGAAGCGACACCGGTAAGCGAGGCGGGCGCCGCCCTTTGTGGGCTGGCCTTTGATGCATCGTCGCTACGTTGCGCGCCCGACGGCGCCAGGAAGGCGGCCACCGCCGCCGCTGCCGTAAGACCGAGCATTGCCGGCACGCTCGCAAGTTGGCGCCGCCACAGCTTGGCACCGGTGGGTCTCTGCCACCGATTGGATCGATATTTGCGGTATGGCCTGCTCATCCGCTACGCCGACCAGCCCGGCCATGCGCTGTCGACCATGGGCAGGCCGGCGCAATAGTAATCGTCAACGAACCGCCCGGTGGACCGGTCGCGGCGCCAGATAACGCTGTAGTTCTGGCCATAGAATTGGTCCCACGCGACGCCATAGGTTTGTGGTGGCGGTGGCCGGTAATATGTTCCGCCTCCATAGCCGTTGTTGGCAGCGACACCCACAGCTGCGCCGCCGACAGCCGCGATCGCTATGCCTGTCGCGACAGCATTGTCGGTTTGCACAAGCCTGGTGCACCTCTCTGCTGTTGCGCCCCTGCGCACTAGAAGGGCCGCTACCCTGCTACGATACTGTTCGTCCGTGCTGCTGGCGAGAACGTGACATAGCGCAACGGTATTCATTGCCGTGAGATCGCTGTCCGACACGACAGCGGTCGTAGAGCAGCCGCTGACGCACAGGGCTGCACTTGCGATGAGTGCTCCAATTTTCATGTGAATCCCCCAAACAAATATTGGGGCGAGTCCGACCTAGAAGTCCAGAGTTTTGTTTTTCACTTTGCTACGATTCACAGCATGCTGCGGCTAGCTGGCATCCACTGCAACCAACCCTTCCGCCGGTCGTTGACTGATGCTGGGTTGATCTCAGCCACTCCAGAACTTGCCCGCTGGCTCAAAACCGGCGGGCTTTTTTTCCGCGACGCCGGAAGGCTCTATCTCGCCGTATGTTGTGGTACATCGGCACGCCGTCATCGGGCCGTGCCGTTGACCGAGGTGGTCCCTCCGCCATGGTCGGCCGGCGCAGCCTTGACCGTCCGCGCGGGCCATCCCAATCAAGCCCGCTGGCTTCGGTCGGCGGCTTTTTATTTGATGCCCGGCGCCGTCGGCTTGGATCTAGATCCTCGCCAGTGCCGGATTGAAGGTAAGCTGCGGCGGTATGATCGCACTTCGCGCGGGACGGACCATTGGTGTGCAGCAAGAGCGCCGAGTTCATTCGGCCAAGATTCTGCACTAGGCCGAGGTAGGTGAAGGCAGATAGCTATCCGGTAATCGCTGAGATATTGGAGATAATGTTCCCCCATGGAGGTGTGTACCAGTATTATAAGTTTCCAAACTTCATGTACGAACGCCGTGGACGAGCTGCTGTGTGCGCTTGCCGTAAATCGCTTCCGCGAGTTCACAGTCGGAGGTTGGCTAGGACCCTAACGCGAGAGCTTCAACGGCCCCCTTCGCGATGAACTCCTCAACGAGACGCGGTTCACGTCCCTGGCCCAGGCCCGCGCGAGGCTCAATGTATGGCGCGCCGATTACAACGGCGCGCGTCCGCACTCGCACATCGGATGGCAGACACCCAACGAATGTGCATCGACCTTCAACCCGCGACGGTCGCTCGCGCTGCGCAACGTGAAACGCTCCGCGCCAGCACCCGTCGCGTCCACCGGCCATCAGGGCAAATCCACCCCCGGAAACGAACTCACGACTGGATAGAATTGGGGGAAACGTCAGGGCGGCCATAACTTTGCAGTCTTCAGACGCGAGGCGGCCTACAACAGCGCTGCCCACCATGCTTGTGGCCCGCGACCCACACGGCTTTTCCCTTCAGATCGTACATTATGCTTCCTTCATGATTACCGATGTCTGCATGACCTTGAGGTCTTCCCGCACCATTTCCGCGGCGAGCTCGCGCACGGATGTCTCATGCACCCAGCCGAGCTTCTCCTTCGCCTTGGTGGCATCGCCCAGGAGAAGATCGACTTCCGTGGGGCGGAAGTAGCGTGGGTCTACCTGGACTAGGCATCTGCCGGTCTCGACATCATAGCCCTTTTCGTCGACTCCCTCACCACGCCATTCGAGCGCGACGCCGACATCTTCGAAAACCCATTCGACGAATTGGCGGACAGGGGTCGTCTTGCCCGTCGCCAGCACGTAATCATCCGGTTGATCCTGCTGCATCATCATCCACATACCACGCACGTACTCACGCGCATGGCCCCAATCGCGTTGAGCATCCAGATTGCCGAGATAAAGCTTGTCCTGCTTGCCGAGGCAGATAGCAGCGGCGGCGCGGGTGATCTTGCGCGTCACAAAAGTTTCGCCGCGCAGTGGGCTTTCATGATTGAAGAGAATGCCGTTGGAAGCATGGATACCATAGGCCTCGCGATAGTTGACCACGATCCAGTAGGCGTAGAGCTTGGCGGCGGCGTAAGGGCTGCGCGGATAAAAGGGCGTTGTTTCGTTCTGCGGTACGGATTGCACGAGGCCGTAGAGCTCTGAAGTCGAGGCCTGATAGAAGCGGGTCTTGTCCTTCAGACCGAGGAGGCGGATCGCCTCAAGAAGTCGCAATGTTCCGATACCGTCGGCGTTTGCTGTGTATTCCGGCGTTTCGAACGACACCTGGACATGGCTCTGAGCGGCCAAGTTGTAAATCTCGTCTGGCTGGGATTCCTGAACTACTCGGATGAGATTAGTCGCATCAGTGAGGTCACCGTAATGCAAAATTAGGCGCGGATCGGGATCGTGCGGGTCTTGGTAGATGTCTTCGATGCGACCCGTGTTGAAGGAAGAGGAACGTCGCTTAATCCCATGAACGACGTAGCCTTTTTCCAGCAGAAGACGGGTAAGATAGGCACCATCCTGTCCCGTTATGCCCGTAACCAGAGCAACTTTCCTGTTCTCGCCCATTTTCTTCCTGCTCTATTATAGTTGAAGTTTCGACTCCGGCTCGCCACACCGCCAGCAAACTGCGGCCCGCCCCATACCCTATGGTAGGATTTCGACAGATGCGGCGCGGAGCTCGTCATTGACAGTGTCAGCCAGCGAGCACACCTGCTCCTGCTTGGAGGCATAGCAAAACAGAGTCTCGCCGCTAACCTGCCTAAGTCGCACATGCGGCCTGAGTGCCGAACTCAGCTCACGGGGTGAGCGACATAGATTTCAATCACGTCGCACCCGATTTGCTCATCAATCAGCGAGTGAGGACGCACGTCCGTTCTCAAGCACGCAGGTCGGTTGCATAGCCGCTCCGCTTCTTCCACGAAGTGGGTGGCCAGTAGAATCGTCTTGCCCTGCGCCAACAGGGCACGTAGCCATTCCCAGATAAAATGGCGGGCATGTGGGTCCAAGCCGACAACTCCACCTTACCGCTCTCTTGCGCTAACCAAGTAATCTTAATCATTGCCTGCTTCAGCGTCTTCTAATGGAAATTGTTTTGATCAGTGAAATCGATTGTTTGGATGAGGTGCATCCATAAAATGGATTGTTTGACAGGGCAGCGCGGCACATCGGCGGCACAAAGTCGTGGGCGCGAGGTTTCGCTCCGCGCGAAGACAAAGTTCGTGGCAGTCGGGGGCTTTGGGCGAACCGCACATTTGAGACGGCGGCGAAAAGCCGGGTAGGGCATTACGTATTGACCTCCAAGGAATTTCGGGCGCGCTAGCCCGAAAACGGTAGCTGGGCTTCAACGATGGGGGGGACGAGGCGACCATCAAACTGTGTTTCATACTGTAGGCGATCGCAGTGCGGCGAATTTGAACGGCCGCCTTTGCCAGCCCTCGCCATCGCATCCGGCTACAGGTGCCGAAGATCTTCTCGATCCGAGTACAAATTCTGTGGATCGGTTGGTTCCAGGCGTCGAGCTTTCGGCCTCGTCGCGCCCCCACAGCGGTTGCGACGATGCGCGGCCTTCCACCCTTGGCGCGCACCGCGTCGCCGAGATGATTGCCTCGGTAGGCGCTGTCGGCAAACACTTCGCCGGGATTGTCGGGCAGAACATCAGGAACGGCGTTGCCGTCCTCGGTGTGGGCGCCGTGACGGCGATCTCCTCGACAAGGGCCGTATCGGCGTAGGCACCGAAATGGGCTTTGAAGCAATGAAACGCTGGTCGGCGCTTGTACTTGACCCAATGGCCCTCTTCATCATCTTCGCTGGCCGAGGCGATGATCGCCGCATCGACAGGCGTGCCGATCTTCACCTGGATCGCTGAACTGGCGGGTGATCTCGGCGAACAACAGGGTCATGAACCTCAAGGGCCTGTCGAAAACGGACGAGAGCGGGTTCGCACAGGTGTCGGCTCCGACACCGAGAACCCGCAGAACCGTCGGAACGATCCTCCACATGGCTGCAGACGCCAAAATTCCTCTCTCGGCCGTCGTCGCACAGCATCGCGTGCCAGTCGCTCAGTCCGGCCGGATCGAAAGCTATCCGGTCGACACGAGTTGCGCCATGTTGGCGCACTTGAAAGCGTCAGAGGGCGCTGTGTCGCATCTTTCGATGGGACCGGACGCCATGATGGCCATAAATGACGTGGATGGCCTGCGCCTGACATTCGACGGCTGGCGGGTCCTGCACATCCGTCCTTCAGGAAACGCCCGCAAATGACATGTTACGTTGAGGCAGTTAAGAATTGGACTTGAAAAAGGGACTTTGTGGACTGCCTCGACCGGCTGTTTCGCTTAGCAAAGCGCGGCCCCACGTCAGCAGAGGCTCATGGTCAAGGAACGCCTTAGTATCCATCACATGGATGGGCCACATTCACGCAATCAATTTTACACATGTCGCCGGGCGCATTAGAGAACGCTGAATTTAAACCGGAAGCGAGTGTACCCGGCGTCAAGATTTGCGAGCGTCACAGAGATAAGGATAGGCAGTGCTGAGGAGCTCTTCTGCCCCACGCGCAGCCTCTACCAAATCGCCCGGCGTAACGGTCGACTAGTATCGATTAAGAGATCCCAAGTCAGATGCAACCTCGTCTCTGAAACGAGATTTCCGAAAATGCAGGTCAGTGGATTGGTAAAGCGCAGGTTCGTCGTCTCTCAGAGGCGTACGGGGTTCGGTGATTGTCTGTGGTCGCTGGCGGCCGCTTGGCGCTACGCTCAGCGGTCGGGACGAACGCTAGCCGTCGACTGGCGCGGGTCCTGCTATCTCGACCAACCCTTCACAAATGCCTTTCCGGTGTTCTTCCAACCGATCAATGACATCGCTGGCGTACCGGCTATTTGCGACGACCGGATCAACGACTTTTCCTTCCCGGGTCCATTCTTCCCGGAGTGGTGGAATAGGCCAGCGATCGACTGCCTTTACCGCCCAGATGAGCAGATTTTCCAAGAGCGCGACGAGTTGGGCGAGCTCTTTCAGGCCGAACACGATGTCGAAGCGAACACAGTAGTGTGTGACGCTTGCTTGATGTGGCGCTGCGATGAGGATGCCGAGCGGCAGGTCTTCCAGAGTGTCAAGCCTCGGTCTGAAATTCAAACACGCATAGATGCCATTTACCAAGAATGTTTTGAGGGGCACAGCATCATCGGGGTTCATGTTCGACATGGTAACGGTGAAGACATCATGGACCATGCGCCCTACTGGGCCGATCCGGAGTTCGCCGTTCGACAAGTGTGCACTGCGGTTGATAAGGCTAAAGCGTTGCCGCACCCCAAGCCTGTGCGGCTGTTCTTGTGCACGGACAGCGCGCAAATCCTTGATCATCTGTCGGCCAAGTTTCCCGATCTTCTCACCGTCCCCAAGCATTTCCGATCCGATCAAGACGGCCCCTTACACACTGCAGCACTTGGGATGGACGGCGCAATTTCCGCCCTCGTTGAGATGTATCTTCTCGGGCGCTGCGATACTGTAGTTCGGTTTCCTCCGACGAGCGCCTTTACACGATATGCACGCCTTTTCGTACCGCGGGTAATTGAGTTCGATCTGAAGGACCCAAGTCGTTTGATTTTGATAGAAGGCAGCCAAAGAGTCTCTCATCTTGATTAAGACCGCTACCTGGGCAATTCGGCAAATGGAACGAACAGGCATAGAGACATCGACCGCAATCCACGAGAGGCGGGCCATGGCATACGCTAAATGTCCCGCAGCTGCTCAGCTTGATCCGCAGGCTTGAGGATCCGGACACACTGCAGCAGTTCTTGGCTCCATTCGGGACTGTTGCCGACGTCGATGAAACCAACGGCCTTAGGGCACGAATACAGAATGACGAGATCATTCATCTGCGGCCGTCCGGCAACGCGCCAGAACTTCGCTGTTACTCGGAGCGCCGCAAGACCATCCTAGAGCGACGGCGGTCGTGACGCTGACGCTAAGGGCGCGGGCAATGACGTCCAGAGACGAAATCGAGGTTGTTTAATGAAAGTGGTTCCCGTCATCATCAGCGGTGGAGCCGGATCGCGGCTATGGCCCGCTTCGAGGCAATCGCACCCCAAACCTTTCCTTAAAGTAGCAGATGGACATTCTCTCATTCAGCACACTGTGCTGCGCGTCGGTTCGATAAAGGGCGTAGTGGAACTCGTCGCCGTGACATCTGGGGAACACCTCTTCCTTACCAAGGACGAGTTCGACGAACTAGATTCCGTGGTCCTGCCACGCACCTTTTTGCTCGAGCCTGAAGGCCGGGATACGGCCGCAGCCGTTGCGGCAGCCGCCATCCATGCCAAGGCAACGCAAGGCCCTGACGCGATTCTATGCGTCTTCCCAGCCGATCACATGGTTGGCAACCTGCCTGCATTTTTAGACGTCATGTGCCGGGCCATCGAACATGCGAAGCTCGGGCGGATCGCCACATTGGGCATCACCCCAACCAGACCGGACACGGCATTCGGCTATATCGAAGCGGATGGTGAGAAAGTCGTCCGTTTCGTTGAAAAACCGGATCTGGACACAGCCAAAGCCTATGTCGCGTCCAAGCGCTTCTTCTGGAACGCCGGCATTTTCTGCTTTAGCGCACAAACCATGCTCGACGAGATGGCATCGCATTGCCCCGCGGTGATCCAGGCCGCCTCCGACAGCTACGAGAACGGGCGCTTCAGTCAAGGCGAAGGCTTTGCCAAAATCGAACTCGCGCCTGAGCATTTCGGCTCCGCCCCGCGAATCTCGCTCGACCACGCTGTCATGGAGAAGACGAACAAACTTGCCGTGGTTGCCTGCGACATGGATTGGAACGACATCGGATCCTGGAACGCAATGGCCGATTTGATCGCCCCCGACGAAAGCGGGAACAGGATACGCGGCGATGTGCATATGGTCGACACGACCGGCAGCTATGTGAGCTCCGACAAGCGCGTCATCGGCACGGTCGGTGTCAGCGATCTGGTGATCGTCGATTCCCCGGACGCTTTGCTTGTCGCATCCCGCGACCGCGTTCAGGACGTCAAGAAGCTGTTCGAGGGCCTCAAGGCTTCAGGACATGAAGCTCACCTGGTCCATAGCACGGTACACCGGCCGTGGGGTACCTACACGGTTCTTGAGGAAGGCGAGCGCTTCAAGATCAAACGCATCGAGGTGAAGCCCGGTCGGCGGCTGAGCCTGCAGATGCACTATCATCGTTCGGAGCACTGGGTCGTGGTCAGCGGCTCCGCGAAAATCGTCAATGGCGAGCAGGAGTTGTTCCTGGCGACAAACCAATCAGCCTACATCCCCTGCGGCCATAAGCATCGGCTGGAGAACCCAGGCAGAATTGACCTGGTGATCATTGAAGTGCAGAGCGGCGATTATCTCGGCGAGGATGATATCGTTCGCTTCGACGACGTATATGGTCGAACGTAGATTTCACCGCATGACGAGAACGGTCAACGTGTCGCTGACTAATTACCACTAGGAAGGCCGTCTGCCCACTCAGGACCGGATGCTTGTGGAATCGGGAATTGACCAAGGCAGCGGCGAATGACCGCAATCGGCATCAGGGTGGGACAAATCAACCGGAAAAGACCGGAGAGCATAGTAACGCAACACAGTCCCACTGTCGAATAGCCTTTGATATTTCTGACTTTCCAAGCACCCTCAGGGCCCACCAAAATTATATCAATGGCTTATGGCCGACTTCGCTCTGAAGTGGGCCAAATCGACCTCGCTATCCCCGCAGCACTCAGTTCGATTGTTTTCTCATGAAAACGAGCAAGGACCGGGGGAGGGCGATCTTGTGCTGGCTTCTATGTCCAATCTTGCTCCTGTTCGTCGTCAGGTTGTGTGCAGCCACATAGCGCGGCTATCGCGAGGCTGGAAGGCCTCCGATCGATAGGTGCGGCGAACGGCGGCAACGAGGTGCGAATAGGATGGCTGAGCGTATGATCGAGAATACCGCAGTTGCGGTCTAGCGCGAAATGCAGCGTCTGTGACTCATCGGTCATTGCAGCGGGAAATCATGACCCTAAGCCGCCCTTCATCAGCCCACCAGCGCCCAGAAGAAGGCGAAGATCCGTCACAATGCCTACCTGTACCAAGGCTTCAAGCAGTTCACCGCGAATGTGAAGACCGCCAGCCATTGCTTCTTCATTTTCGGCCATTCGCTCGCTACGAATGACGACCACATCCTTAACCGCATAGCGCGTGGCAAGTTTCTGGCATCTATGGTGAACGAGCATCCGCGGATAACCAGCGGATCATGAACCACGCGAACGAGCTAGCGGTGCAGCGCAACGAAAAACGGCCGCTTGATGTCGTCTTTTATGATGCTGCTACAGTTCATGTCTGGGGTTTAGGCTTAGAAGCGGAATGACTGCCAACCAGGTCATCGAGCCGGAAACTGACCGGCCGGTCGGCCCAAAAATGACATTCAGTTGCCTCCAGCCTTTCGACACGAGCCACTTCACGATCTCGCGATTGCCAGCTAGCGGCTTGTTGCTCGAGCTGCGCGATCCTAGTCTGTGGTCGCTATGCCTCAGCAAGAAGAGTCCGGTTCCTAGCCGGGCGGAGGCGCAACGAGATAGCCAGCTCAGGACAAGGAGAGCAAGCCATGGTCGCTTTTACCCTCAATGGCGAGGCGCGAACACTCGACGTCGATCCAGAGATGCCGCTGCTCTGGGCGATCCGTGACGGCATCGGACTCACAGGAACGAAATTCGGTTGCGGCCTTGCCCAGTGCGGCGCTTGCACGGTTCACGTTAACGGCATGCCGACGCGCTCGTGCCAGACCGCAGTCGGCGACATCGAAGGAGCCTCGATCACCACCATTGAGGGCGTGTCGGGCAAGATCGGCGAAACGGTCCAGGCCGTGTGGGCCGAGTTCGACGTACCTCAATGCGGCTATTGCCAGTCTGGCCAGATCATGTCGGCCGTGGCCCTCCTGACAGAGACGCCGAAGCCGACGGACGATGATATTGATTCGGCGATGAGCGGCAATCTCTGCCGCTGCGCCACCTATCATCGCATCCGCGCGGCCATCCACGAGACCGCCAACCGGCTGGAGACTTGAGGCATGTTGCAGTTTCTCCCGAAGCATAATGCCGTGGGGCCCACGCGCCGCCAGTTCCTCCTCGGCACGGCCGTCACCACCGCGGGCCTCGCCGTGGGCTACCGGCTAATGATGGCCGCGCCCGCCAACGCACAAACGACGCCTGCAGCGGTCCAGGCGAACCCCTTCCAAACCTATGTCGAGATCACACCGGAGAACCGAATCGTCATCCACTCGTCGCAGTTCGAGATGGGACAAGGCTCCTATTTCGGCATCGCCACCCTGGTTATGGAAGAGCTCGACGGCGCCTGGGCGCAGGTCCACGTGGTCGGCGGATATGGCAATACCGCGCTCTACGGCAATCTCGCCTGGGGCGGGGCCGCGCAGGGAACCGGTGGCTCCACGTCGATGAGCTCGTCGTGGGAGCGCTACCGCAAGGCGGGTGCTGCCGCACGGGCCATGCTGGTGGCGGCCGCGGCGCAGCGGTGGGACGTGCCAGCCGGCGAGATCACAGTGGCTTCCGGGGTCGTGTCGCACGCCTCAGGGATGCAGGCGCGCTTCGGTGACCTGGCTGAAGCCGCAGCGGGAATGCCGGTTCCCGACGACGTGCCGCTAAAGCCGCGCGACAAGTGGGCCCAGATCGGATCGGACAGCCTCAAGCGCTACGATTCCGCCGGCAAGACCAATGGCGCGCAGACCTACACGATCGACCTCAAGATGGATGGACTCAATACGGCCGTTATGATCCATCCGCCGAAGTTCGGCGCTGAGATCGAGAGCTTCGACGCCTCCAAGGCCAAGGCACTCGACGGCATTGTCGATGTCGTCCAGACGCCGCGCGGCATTGCCGTGGTCGGCAGGGACATGTGGACGGCGCTCAAGGGCCGCGATCTCGTGGAGGTGACCTGGAACGAAGAGAAGGCCGAAAGGCGCGGCACGGCCGAGATCATGGCCGAATACACTAAGGCAGCAGACGATCCGGGCGCGGCCACCGCGCGCGACGACGGTAACACTCCCGCAGCGTTGGCCAGTGCTGAGAAAGTCATCCAAGGGCACTACGAATTCCCCTATCTTGTCCATGCTTCGATCGAGCCACTCAACGCGGCCGCCCGAATCAACGAAGACGGCACCATCGACGTCTGGGGCGGACACCAGATGCCCGACCTTTATCAGGCGGCTGCCGCTCAAGTAGGCGGCACCACGCCGGACAAGGTGAGGCTGCACGTGATGAAGACCGGCGGCAGCTTCGGCCGCCGAGCGGTCTCGGACGCAGATCTCATTATCGAAGCTGTTTCCACAGCGCGTGCACTGGGACCCGGCAAGCCAGTGAAGGTGCAGTGGACCCGCGAGAACGACATGCGGGGTGGGCGGTACCGGCCGGCCTATGTGCACGCAGTCGAGGCGGGGCTCGACAAGGAAGGCAATGTCGTCGCTCTCCATGACCACATCGTGGGCCAATCGATCGCGGGCGGTTCGCCCTTTGCGGCGATGATCGAGAACGGCATCGATCCGACCTCCGTAGAGGGCGCCACCAACCTGCCCTATGCGATCCCGAACCTGAAGGTCGAGCTGACCACCACGGACGTGAACATCCCAGTGCTGTGGTGGCGTTCGGTAGGCTCCACCCACACCGCTTACGCAATGGAAACCCTGATCGATGAGCTCGCCGCCGCTGCGAACCGTGATCCGGTCGACTTCCGCTTGTCGATGCTCGGTCACCATCCACGGCATGCCGGCGTGCTGAAATTGGCTGCTGAGAAGGCAGGCTGGGACAAGCCTCTGCCGGAAGGCCGTTTCCGCGGCGTGGCCCTGCATGAAAGCCTCTCGACTTATGTCGCCGAGGTGGTCGAGATCACCTTCAACGATGGAAATGATTTCAAAGTCGACCGCGTCGTCTGCGCGGTAGATTGCGGCACCGCGATAAATCCTGACCAGATCCGCGCTCAGATGGAGGGCGGTATCGGCTTCGGGCTAGGCGCGATCCTCCAGGAGGAGCTGACCCTGACGGGCGGTGTCGTAGACCAAGAGAACTACGACACCTATATGCCGCTCAGGATCGAGCAGATGCCGCGCGTCGAGGTGCACATTGTGCCGTCCGACGAGCCGCCCACGGGCGTTGGCGAGCCGGGTGTGCCGCCGATCGGCCCGGCCGTCGCCAACGCGCTACGGGCGGCGACGGGCAAGACGATCCGCAAGCTGCCGATCATAAAGAACTTGTCAGCATAGCCGGGAATGACACCATGAAAACGGCCGGATGAAGATCGCGGTCGTAGGTCGTTTTTGAACGCCTCCTGACAGGCGATCACCTCCATTCGCAATTTCCGGCGGCTGCCCGGTCCAATATCCGGTTTAGAGACGGTAACCCGTGTTCTGAACGACCGCAGACGGTCGTTGGTGCTGGTAGCACTAAAGAACCGCTTTCGAGACGCAAACGCCGCACGCAAATGTCTCGAAAGGGTCACGCTAGAGACTTTGTACCACCTAGTTGCATGTCTGCTATCGCTTTCTGGGCGCGAGAAGCGGCCGGTCCTCTGACGGCCCCATAACAGGACATTGATGTCTTCGCGCTGAGCGTCAGCAGTTGGCGCTACCGCGACCCTTCTCAGGAAGGCTGCACACCGACGCGATCTTCCTTTCGCCTTGCGCAAACCTCCCTTCCGAGTGAGGCGTTCAGTGCGTCGGCTTGGTGGACTGAGGCACTTCTGAGTGGGACAACAACATTGAAAAACATTGGAAAAGATTTGAATGCTCTGAAGTCCCACTGATCTCTTACCAATTGATTTTTATGGCTTTCTGAATACCCTCCGGGCCCACCAAAGTTTTTGATTTTATTGGGAAAAAGGGCCTCGGCCCAAAACGTTTTGGGCCATTATGGGCCCAACAACAAAGGGCGGCCGATAAACCCCCCTGCACCGGTCCGATTGAAACCATTCATTTGATGACGCGTAGCGGTGTCCGCTGCTTTATGGCGTCGCGTTTCGCCTCCCGCGCGTTGATCGCGCGGGCGATATCGACGGCCATCCGCTTCTTGTTGGCCTCCCGTACGTACGCGTCCGTCACCGTCATCGAGGAATGTCCCATCGCTTCCATGATGGCCCGTGCCTGGATGTTGCATTCGGCGAGATACGTGCCGAAGGTACGCCGGAGCCCGTGCAGGGTGTAGCCCTCCGGAATGCCGGCCTGTTTGTTCCAATGTGCCATCATGCCGGTGAGGCTTTTTTCCGCAAACGGACGCCCATAGGCATTCCTCAATACCGGTCCACCTTTCGAACGGTCTAGCGGCTCCAGAGCCTGCGCCAGCTTGTCCACGACGGGAATAAACACTTCCCTGCCGCCGTGGCGGTTTCGGTTCTTTTTCTGCCGGAACTCGAAGGCCTCGATCAAAACCAGCGAGCCATCGAACAGTTCGATTTCCTCGCTGACCAGATCGTCCCATTCCAGTGCGGCGATATCGCCGCGTCTATTCCCGAGCCAGAAGCCGAGGGCGTAGCAGGTGCGCGCCGCCGTGCCGACCGCATGGCGCGACTCGAACTTTTCACGAATGGCCATCGGCCACCCGGGATTGGCCGTCGATTTGGGTATGCGAACGCGAATTGACAGCGAAGGATCGTCCTGCGGCTTGATCCACTTCTCAACGTCAATTGCCACCCAAAGGAGCTTTTTGATCGCTACCAGCAGATGCTTTGCGACTGTCCGTCTGGTGCCAAAGACACCCTCGATAATTGCTCGCAGACGGTCGGCATCGAGATGCTCGACCGGCGTGTCGCGCCAGGTGAGCGGATAGGCGGGATCGACCTTCATCTCAAGGAAGCGTTCAATAAGCCGAGCATTCTTCTGCTGGGTGGCTTGGTCGAAGTCCAGCCATTCCATCGTCGATTCAAGCCGGCGGGCAGCATGACCGAAAGTCTTCGGCAACGCCCGTCCAGGCAAGTCGATGATGACGCCCTTTTGACCTTGGCCTTGAGTTGCCCGTTCATAGGCGGCCTCGAATTCTGGATCACCTGGCCGGCCTGGAAGCCGAATTTCGGGCATTCCCTTGCCGCGGTAACGATAGACGAGCTTACCGCTTTTTAGGCGCGACGAGACTCCGGGATATTTGTCATCCTTGAATGGCCGGCCCATTAAGCCCTCCTTCCAGCTTTCTGCTGTTCCAAGCGCCGGGGCACCTCGATCGTCGCCGGAGGCGAAGGGGTTTTGCGCTCCATAGCGACCCGAAGGAGCAACGGGTAAGGGAAGCCCCTGCCTTGCTCAATGCCTTCAAATGTGCGCTTGGGTATTCCAAGCACCTTGGCTGCGGCTTCGGCCGTGAATCCTGCCTTGGCGCGCCACGTTTTCACTTCTTGCGCAAGCTTTTCACGATCGTTCACGTCGCGTGTTCCGTCCGAGCCTGCGACTTTACTACGCCAGCAGCGTATGCGCAAGGTGTCTATCTTATCTCCTAGCTTCCTTTTTGCTCCGCTCTAAAAGCTGTCGCAGACCGTCGTTTTTGTCGGGTAACGAGGTGAACGCGATATCGAGCGCCACACGGTCCCAGACGGCCCGACTGTTGATGTGTTTAGGTCTCGGCATGCGCCCGTCAGCAACCATCTCTTCGAAAAGCGTCGATCCGACACCGACGTAGCGTGCGGCTTCGTCGCGAGAGAGTCCTCTCGGCGGGTAGGAGATCGCGTCACTCTTCATAGACGCCGCCTCCGAGATATCGGCGCGCAAAACCCGCAGCCGCGCGAAGCCAAAATAGGCAGTTGCTTCGGCTGCTTCGTGGCAAAGAAACAGGGCCATGTTGCCATGAGTGCAACCAGATCCGCATATCCATATCATCCCAACAGGGCGAGATCGTCCTGCCATAATAGGATGTGGTTTTGTGCGGAAGCTGCCTAAGTAGTTCGTTCGGCAAAAGCGAACACCGACGTGTAAATCGGACAAATGATATGCCACAGAATATTCCGCTGCAAATGTGGGGGGCCGAGTCGTTAGACCGCTACAAGCGTTCCCCACAGCGAACAAACCGGGAAGAAACACGTGGGAACCGATGGTATCGGGTGGCTACAGCCAAAGCCAACGCTCCGAAAGCGTTCCGTTCACATATCGGGCAGCATCCTAGTGGAATGAATGTGACGGTCGAGTCCGAATGTGGATTCCCGTCGGCGGTTTTGCGTGCGAGTCTTGAGGATGCGCACCGGGATCGTTGTCACAGTGACCGCCGCGGACCGTGACCGGCTGGAAGCCATTGTTGCGGACCGCAACAGCCCTCAGAAGCACGTCTGGCGCGCCAGGATCGTGCTGGCCACAGCGGATGGGCTCGGCACGATGGCGATCATGCAGAACACGGCGATGAGCAAGACGGCGGTCTGGCGTTGGCAGGAGCGGTTTTGCGAGGAAGGCGTCGATGGCCTTCTGCGCGACAAGACCCGGCCCTCGCGCGTCAAGCCCTTTGGGCCGGAAGTGGCCGGACGGATCGTCGCCCTGACGCTGGCCGAACCGCCGGGCGAGACGACCCATTGGACCGGCCGCGCGATGGCGAAGGCCGCAGGCGTGAGCCTTTCCTACGTCCAGCGCGTCTGGCGCTCGCACGGGCTTCAGCCGCACCGCATCCGAACCTTCAAGCTCTCCAACGACCCGCAGTTTGCGGCGAAGGTGCGCGACATCGTTGGACTCTACGTCGACCCGCCGGCCCATGCCGTGGTCCTGTCGATCGACGAGAAGAGCCAAATCCAGGCGCTGGATCGCACCCAGCCGGGATTGCCCATCAAGAAAGGCCGCGCCGGCACCATGACCCACGATTACAAGCGGCACGGAACCACTACCCTCTTTGCAGCTCTCGACGTGCTGGAGGGCAAGGTGATCGGCCGGTGCATGCAGCGCCATCGCCATCAGGAATTCATCCGCTTCCTCAACGCCATCGAAAAAGCCGTGCCGGCGAAGAAAGCCTTCCCGTCATCCCCGCGTCACCTTCCACTTCACGCCGACCAGCGCCTCATGGCTGAACGCGGTGGAGGGGTTCTTCGCCGCGCTGACCAAGCGACGCCTCAGACGCGGCGCCTTCGTCGGCGTCGTCGATCTGCAGGCCGCCATCAACCGATACCTCGCCGACCACAACACCGACCCCAAACCCTTCCGCTGGAAAGCCGACCCCGACAAAATCATCGCAGCCGCAAGCCGAGGGCACCAGACGTTGGATTCAATCCACTAGTCAGAAGCGCCTCGCATCCGTGGAAGCTTTGCCGTGCATCGGTTTCCGAGATTCCGATCTGCCGTGCACTTGTCGGTCTGTGTCGTCGTCATCCATTTGAGCACCTTCAAGCCCAAAGTTTCTGACCGGGGCTTTGTTCCCAAAGGCGGCGCTGAATTCTGGGAGGTAGAGTCATTACCGCGTAACCAGATACGGACGGAGACGAGTTTAAGGGCAACGAGGGTGTTTTCTGCCAGCTTGTCATATCGACTTGCGATGCGACGCCTTTGTGGAAAGGGAGAGGCCTTGTCAGTTCGTGGGTTTCCAATGTCGCGCCAGGCGCTGTGCTTCGGCGATCTGGTCGGGAGACATTTTCTGGCGGCCCCATCCCTGTTCAGAACCGCAACCTCGTGCCCCTGCGCCGCCGCTAAATTGGACCACATGTATGCAAGCACGTAGTCCTGCGGGACGCCTTGGCCGGTAGCATACAAAAATCCGAGTTCGAACTGAGCATAGACATGGCCATGTCCGGCCGCCAGTCGATATAACTTTGCCGCCTCGGCTGCGGGACGGCTTGACCGTTGGCGACCATGTAACCGAGGAAGTATTGGGCCTCGGCATTGCCTTGTTCGGCCGCCAGACGATACCACTTTGCCGCCTCGGCACGGTCCTGCGGGACGCCTTGGCCGTTGGCGGTCATATAACCGAGCAAGTATTGGGCCTTGGCATTGCCTTGTTCGGCCGCCAGACGACACCACTTTGCCGCCTCGGCATAGTCCTGCGGGGCGCCATGGCCTTGGGCATACAGGATCCGGACAAAGCTGTGCTCCGGCCGGTTCTGGTCGTTTTCAGTGTCTACTGCTTTGTGGCCCCGGCGTACGAAATGCGCCGCGCAGGAACTTTGTTCCATGCAGGGTGTGATTTTTGGTGTGGGAAGAACTCGCAGAATGCGATATAGGGCAAATTCAATAATTACCAAACAGTTTGACGTATAGACTGGCTTAAATTTTTGTTAAGTGGCAGATTATTGAGTCAAGCGGTGAGCCGCTACTTGACTTGTTACTCAGTCTCTGTGCATAAGATGAGTGCCGTTGCTCGTTCCACAGAGAACGACGCCACGGGGTTTCGACCTCGTGGCGTCAACTCGCGGAACGAGAGATGATAGGACACGGTGTCGGGGACGGCCGCATCCGCCGACAGCCGCACGTGGAACTTGCTGTCGGTTGCCGAAAATTGTGGCAATCCGGACAGACCCGTCGAAACAGGGTGTAGGCTTCCGCCCCCTGGGTCACAACCGCTGTTTGCAGGGTGGCCATGATCTTCTTGCCGTCGTCGATCGACAGGCCCAGGTCTCCTTCACGCAGACGCTCATCGCTTTTGTCGATCCGGACCTCTCGGCGACAGATGTCGCCGAATTCGTTCGTCCCTTCGATCGAAATCGTCCACTCCATTCCCATCACTGATGGCCCAGTCGACGCTAACAAATCGTGGCCGCGCTCACCCCAGAGAAGTTACCGGTCTCCGCTGCACTAATGGGCGGTGTAAGCTCCGTCGACCAGATGGTAGCTCCCAGTGATAAAGCTGGCCTGGTCGGACAACAGGAAGCACACAAGAGCCGCTACCTCTTCCGGTTTCCCGCGCCTGCCCATCGGCTGAAGACCCGCCATGCGCCGGCTGGCTAATGCCTCCATTTGCTCCGTTAAAAGAGGCGTTTCGATCCAGCCGGGGCCGACGACATTGATCCGGATGCCCATCCTAGCATATTCAATCGCCGCAACCTTGGTTAATCCAACGACCCCGTGTTTCGCTGCCGTGTAAGCGGACGCAGTTGGCAAGCCGACGGAACCGAGAACAGAGGACATGTTCACGATGGCACCTCCGCCTCGATCCAGCATCGCGGCGATTTCGTACTTCATGCTGTAGAAAACGCCATTGAGATTAACGTTTATCAGTTTGTGCCAGTTGTCGAGCGGATAGTCTGCCGTTGCTTTTCGAATGCCGTCGATACCTGCATTGTTTACCGCCATATCCAGTCCGCCGCATTTCTGGACAGTAAACTCGATCAGCTTTTCCACTGCTGCCGCATCCGTGACATCTACCGCAAAGTCGTAGGCCCTGCCTCCTTGCGAGCTTATTTCGGCGGCTGTGCAGCGCGCGGCCTCGGCATCAAGGTCGGCGACAACAATCTCGGCTCCTTCTTGCGCGAGTTGCCGTGAAACAGCCGCACCTATTCCGGAGCCTGCGCCGGTCACAATCGCGACTTTACCATGGAAGTCAGGCTTCATCGGCTCTGTCCTATGCCATTTCTGACATAACCGAACAGAGGCAGACGGTCATCGCAAGAAGTTTCGCTCCAATTCGCTTGTTTAATCCTGTGAATTCATTTTTGCCACCACACAGCGAGACTTGGCCCGCAGGCCTTGGAATGGTAGAGACGAGGGCGGCGGTAGATGACCAGTTTCCTAGCAGGTACAAATGGAAGAACACCACATTGCGCGCCGGGGGCTCGTGCTGGGTAGTCTGGCTCTGATGATCTCCGGATGCACGTCGATTTCATCCGCGTTCGGACCAAGGCGTGGCCTGAATCCTCGTTACCGACGGCAGCATGTGCGGTACGACGGAAACGAGCCGGCCGGAACGATCGTCGTCGATACTTCGCACCGTTTTCTCTATGCCGTCGAGTCTGACGGGTGGGCGACGCGCTACGGCGTTGGCGTCGGCGAGCAGGGACTTTCGTTCAAGGGTACAGCGACCGTCGGCCGCAAGGCGGACTGGCCGTCGTGGACACCCACCGCCAGCATGATGCAGCGCAAGCCGCGCCTGGTGCAGTATGCAGGGGGGGTCCCTGGCGGACCAAACAACCCGCTTGGTGCGCGTGCCCTTTATCTCTATCGAGACGGGCGCGACACCCACTTCCGGATACATGGTACAAACGAGCCATGGACGATAGGCACAGCGGTATCGAACGGGTGCATCCGTATGATAAATGACGACGTCATTGACCTCTACGACCGTACTCCTTTGGGCACGACTGTGGTGGTCGTTTGATGGTGGGCAGGCCTGATCTCCGTTGGATGGTGAACCCTGCCAGCACGTCACCGCAAAGGTGTCGCCGGCAACCGGGTGCCAACTGTGTCATTTCTGCACTAGGCGTTGGTGTAGATCGCAGCTAACTTCGTGGGGCTGCATATCGTTTTAGTTGTGGCGATTCTATAGGCTATTCCGCCCCCGGGGAAAGGATTGCTTGATGAACAGGATATTGATTGCAATGGTTGCTGTGCTCGCCGTTGCCAGCCTGAGCGGCTGCGCGAACGACTGGATCGGCAAAGGAAAGGGTAAGGCTCCGGCACCCGCTCCGGTAGAGCAACCAGTGATTAAGTAAGGACCGGCTTGTATGGGGAAGGGGTGCCAAGCCCTTCCCCATACATACGCAGCCGGGGCTTTGGCCGGCTTCATAGCGTACGGCGCGGTTGGCGGGCATAGGCCGTTATTAGGTCTGTGCTTTGTGAAGTTCGGGAATGGACGCGGCGATGACGCTTCTAAGTAGCCGTCTCTTGCTTGTGGCGTTGGTGGCCCTCCCGGCAGCGGCATGTCAGACGAAAGACCTGCCGCCCCAGCCGAATTTCGTATCTTATGCCGATGGCGGAGCTGCGCCTCAAAAAAAGGACGAGCGGTACTTCATCGAGTTCCGCTCCCGCTACGCCCTAAGCTACGGCCACACCTACGCAGTTTTTGGGCGCCTGGACCGGGCCGGGAGAATGATCGATCCCCAAGTCGCGGGCCTTCACCCGGCTTCGAACAGTGCGGTTCCCTATGTTCTGGGCCATATCGTGCCGGTGCCAGCCGAAACCGGGTGGAGCGACGGTGATCTGGAAGAACCATACAGATCCGCAAGCTGGCAAATCATATTGACCCGGGCCGAATACGACAAAGTCGTTGCCTACATCCGCAAGCTGCAGGCGAGCTCGCATGTCTGGCAGGCGACGGTCTTGAACTGCAACGGCTTCGTGGCGGACATCGCTCATTCCATGGGATATAAGACTCCCGCCATTCAGCTCCGGCCGCAACAATTCATAACCGAGCTTCGGGAGATGAATACATAACCAAGATTCGAGGGATGAATGGGACCGAATGCGATCGGTACTGCCCCTCCGGCTTTCGCGTCTGCGGACTAACTCGGAGAGGATCGCTGCGCCTGAAGGTCGGCCGGTGACGACATCGAGGCAATGGGTGAAGTGGCCATACTCAGGGGCAGCGGCTACAGTCGCGATCGCAGAAAGGGCGCCGGTGACCTGAAGTGAGCATTGCGGCAGCCTCACTTGGCGAGGTCATTTGGGTGATCGGCATCGTTGCTTGGTACGTGATTCGGTATCCCTTCGAGCGCCGGGCAAGGCGCGTACGAATTGTAACTGGCTACCGCTCACGTTCCGACATCGTTGGGCTTGCATCTGCTCTGTTTGGCCTCGCAATCCTGCCTGCCTTCTATGTTGTCACCGGCATGCCCGCAGCGGCTGACCACCCGGCCAGCGTTTGGGCCGTGGCTCTCGGCACAATCATCTTCTGCTCCGCGCTATGGGTTTTTCGCAGATCCCACAAGGAACTTGGCCGGAACTGGTCGATTACGCTGGAGATTCGCGAACGGCATGAACTCATCTGCGCCGGACCATACGCCTTGGTCCGCCACCCGATGTATACCTCGTTCCTGCTCATGGGCCTCGGCCAGGTCTTTCTGCTGGCGAACTGGATTGCGGGCATATCGGGTTTGATTGGGTTCGCAGTCCTTTTCCTGCTGAGAGTGGATAAGGAAGAGCGTATGATGCTGGAGAATTTCGGCCCGCAATACCGTGCCTATATGGAAAAGACCAAGCGAATAGTCCCTTATCTTTATTAGAGGTACGTTTGATGCGAGGCCGAGCCCTCAAGCTTTCCGCGCCCCGGCGCCTTGTTGGCGATCTGATGAGGTTCTCGATCGGCGTGCCACGGGTCGCGGTGCAGCGTCAGATGAACCTCGGCCCACTCGTAAGGGCTAGAATGGCGCAGCAGACCAGGCCCTCCTGGACCGCGATCTTCCTGAAAGGATATGCGCTTCTTGCCCTAGAGATGCCGGAGCTGCGGCGCGCCTATGTCAAGTTGCCCTGGCCGCAGCTTTACGAGTATCCGGCAAGCGTAGCCTCGATTGCCCACGAGCGCGAATATGATGGCGAGCCGGCCGTTCTGCTGAGCTGCATCAAGTGCCCGGAGCGCTACTCCATCACGGAACTTGAGGGATCCATCCATGCGGCTCGATCACGGCCGATCCTGGAGGTCCCGGAATTTCGGCGTGCCTTGCGGGTGGCAGGTGCGCCCGCGCCAGTCAGGTGGCTGCTTATGTGGCTAGGGTTGAACATCGCCCGGCAAAGGGCAAATTACTTCGGTACCTTCCAACTGTCCGTCTATTCTGGTCTGGGTGCGGAATCACTCAACCCGCTGACACCACTGACCACGCTTCTGAACTACGGTCCGATCGGCAAAGACGGATCGGTGAATGTCCGCATCCACTACGATCACCGGGTTATGGATGGAGCGAACGTCGCACGAGCACTGGAGAGATTCGAAAAGATTCTGAACGGCACTGTCGCCAATGAAGTCTTGCTGCTCGGTCAAGGTGTTTCCGCTCCTGCAAGACAGAGGAACGCGACGTGATTTCGCACTGTGAATTCCGGCCAGCTATCGTCGTGATTGGCGGCTCGGGTGGAATTGGCCGGGCGATTGCGTGCGTCGCTGCAAGGGAGCGCGGTGCGGTTGTGCTGGTTGCCCGCTCGCCCGAGGGTTTGGCCGCCGCGGCGTCTGAGGTTAGGGAGGCGGGCGGCGAGGCATTCACGCTCGAGTTGGATCTCGTGGCAGGCGATGCGCCAACGCGCCTGGAGGGCTTTCTGTCCACACATGGCCTGGTCTGTGATGTCCTGGTCAACAGCGCCGGCTATGGCCTGCGGGGCGCGGCGACGGCGCTGCCTATGGATGGTCAACTGGGCATCATCGATCTCAACATACATTCCCTCACAGAACTGACCCTCCATTTTCTGCCGGGAATGGTGGCGCGCCGACGGGGCGGGGTGCTCAATCTCAGTTCCGTGGCCGGGTTCGTTCCCGGGCCTTATATGGCTCTGTACTTCGCTAGCAAAGCTTTCGTGCGCTTCTTCTCAGAGGCGCTTCACCAGGAATTGCGCCGAACCGGTGTGACGGTCACATGCGTTGCACCAGGCCCGGTGTCGACGGAGTTTCTCGCAAGATCAGGCGCCAATCAGACGGTGCTCTTCAACATCTTGCCCAAGGTGGATCCGGAGTATGTGGCCGAACGGGCGTGGCGAGGGTTCAAATCCGGTCGTCGCCTCGTCGTACCGGGAATCTCGGGCAAGTTGGCTGCCCTCGCGGCAGCGCTCCTGCCTTCAGCAGCGCTGCTGCCCCTGGTCGCCCGGCTGCAACGCGGCGGCAATGATCAATGTCCTTGCGGTTCAGGTATGAAGTTCAAGAAATGCTGCGGTACCCGCCAGATTCAGCTACGCCGGGGCCCTCGGGGAATTATCCCCTGACCGGACCAGCACGCCCGCTCGCTATTTCAGAAGTCGCCGATGGTCTTGGCAACGACCAAACGCTTTCCACCTGAACCGTTGCTGCGCTCGTGCATGAAGTCCCTCTCGGCCAGCGAGACAAAAGCCAAACCTTCCAGACCCTACCGCACTCCAAGTGACCGCCATCTCGGCACGGCCAGCGCTCGTTCATCTACTCGACTCTTCGAGTCACAGACGGCTCAGCACGGTCACTGCCGACGATGCAGCCTGCCAGCGAATGGAACCGGGTACAGCAGCCATGTCCGATTCTGATGCCAATAAAGCCATCGTCCGCCGCTATTTCGATATGTTCAATTCCGGTGATCTGACCCAGCTCGCCGACATTGTTTCGCAGGACTATGGTGACAAGCTGAATGGATAATCCTCCGGCATCGACGTCATCCGCGGCTATCTCGAGGGCCTGAAGTCCAGCTTTCCCGATTTCACTTGGACCATCGAGCAGATCATCGGTGAGGGCGAACGGGTGGCGGTCATGAATCGCGTCAGCGGCAGGTGAATGACTTCGGTGAGATCAAGGCGACCGGCAATCGCGTCGATTGCGCTGCTTTTCAATTCTACCGGATCGCCGACGGAAAGCTCGCCGAGCACTGGGAGGTTCGCCAAGTTCCAGGAGCAGCTGACCGCCAAGCCGCCAGGGAGTGCCTTCAAAGCTTTTCAAAACACACTCAAGGGTTGACCGAACACGGAGCAACCGCAAGGCTTGGGCCTATCCAGGTGCCCCACTCTGCGCAAGATCGCACGCCGCGGTTGATGCCAGCGATGCAACTGGGTCGGGACCTGTTAATTTGACGCAAAATGACGTTAGGTCATCCGTTCGTGGTTGGCGAAGCGAACGGAGTGAGACCTGGATGAGCGGTGGCCCGATATCCCCTATCTGCCGTGGCACGATACTGGCGCCGCGCTCCAGCTCCACGCACAGATCGTTGGCAAATATCGGCTCGCGCGAACGCCGTGGGTGAACCACTGGCCCAAGCGTTCTGATCGGTGATGGCAGTGCGCAAGGCGTTAGCGTCATAGCCCTTGTCGGCGAGCAGCATCGCACCCGGCGGCAAATGTGATCAGATCCGCTGCGGAGGCGATGTCGCTCTTCTGGCCTCCCGTGAGCGTTAGCTTGATCGGCCCTGCCTTTGGCGTCCACAAGAGCATGGATTTTGGTTGTCAGCCCGCCTCGAGATCGGCCGAGACAATGATCTCGACCGCCCCTGTTTGCCGTCGCGCCCTGCTGGTGCTTCCCTCCCCACAGGAATATGCCCGAGGTTAAGAACGGCCTCGATGACCGACCGTCTTTCGTCCACCAAATCGGCGTAGGTCGAGCTGACGAAGATTTGGTATTTAACGTCCATGCAGCTTCACCCTTCGATCCGCCCTTGTAAGTCTGCAAGCAGGCTGGGGATAACGTTCCGGGCCCGCATCAAGAAGCCGAGTCATGATTCTTGCAAGGGGTGAAGCGATCAAAGGCCGACCCGCGCGCTGGCACGCTAGGTTGCCCGGTTTGCCGGAAGGAATAATAACTTGCGGCCGAGGAGTATGAAACGTGCGGTGCCCCCCGCCGCAGCGACAGCCTTCGCTATTCCTTCTTGTCGACCAGCGCCCGTAGTGCCGAGACGTCATGCAGCAATAACCTGCTGCCGCGCTTTTCGATCAGGCCTCTCTTGGCGAGGTCGCTCATTTCGCGCGAGACCGCTTCCCTGTGCGTGCTCATCGTTGCCGCCAGCTCGGAATGCGTCGGTGCCGGGCTTATGGACACCTCTCCGTCCACGAGTGCGGCTTTCTCCGCCCGATGCAGGAGCTCGACGATCAGCCGTTTTCGCACGACCAGAGTGCTGTATTCGAATACCCGCTCGGTCATGCGCCGGAGCTGGGCAGACAGATGCTCAAGCAGCATCCAGGCAAAAGTCGGGTGGGTCATCACGATATCCCGGAATGCTGTGCCGGACAGCCGTGCAGCGCGGGTTGCCTCCAGCGCGACTACGCTGGCAGAGCGTGCAATCCCGTCAATGCCTCCGAGCTCCCCGAAAATGTCACCTGGTTCGACATCGCGATACGCTATCTCCCTGCCGTCCGCTGAAACCAGTGTCACGCGAGCCCGTCCTTCCAGCAGGAAGAAGACATCGCGACCAGTGTCGCCGTGGGAAATGATTAGCTCGTTGTGTCGATAGCTGCGCTCGTGCCACCGTTTGGTCAGCGCGGCGAGGTCGGCATCGCAAAGTCTTGAGATGAAGGCCAGAGAGCCTGTCACAACGGTCCTTGTTCAATCAAGTGAAGGTCCTTGTTCAATCAAGTGAACTTCACCTTACTCCCTATCCAAGGAAATTTGATGGCCGCAGGCCCCGCTTTCCGGGATGCAAACTGGGAGCGGATTTCGCCAATGTTTTCCCCGGTGTGGGAATTCCCACAGCCGAGCCTGGTTCGACTGTCATATCTTTGTTGCACGTCAGGCCCGCCGGCTCGTGTGCAAGCCGGCGAAGGGAAAGGGAACAGTCATGAAATTCTTGGCTCCCGTCACAAAACTTGCTGCGGGGTTTCGCAAATTCGTCGCGCCGCGCTACCGCCCGGAGCTTTATTACATGCGTGGCCCGGGGCCAGCCACCGCCCGCCGTATGGGCACGCCGCGGCAAAACCGATCCATCGACCACTACGCCTCGCGGACGGCTGACGCTCTCGGCCGGAGTGCCGTTCGCGCCGTTCCGTACCGGTCAATTCAGATCAATGAAGGGACGATGTGATCATGGTTATAATTCATGCTGCCGCCATCGGTCCATTTCGCAGGTGGTTACGCCTCCGCGCCGAGCGAAAAGCTCTCTTGTCGGCAACGGACCAGTTGAGCCGTTTACCTGATGACGTTCTTGGCGACATCGGCATCTCACGTGACGAAATCATGTGCGCTTTGCCAAGCCGCGCAATCCGTCATGCGGAGGCAGGCGCGGCCGGCACGACGATCGAGCGCACCAGGATCGCTTCGGCGTCGATCCCGAAACGGTTGGCCGCCGGCGGTGGCTACGCCTCGGCCGAGATCCCCTTTGGGAAGAAGACGTGTAACCGGCACCGCATTCCAACGCCTCCGCTCGGCTATTGAAGGCTTCGCGCCTCCGTCGGTTGCTTCCCGGCCCCACGGCGTAACAGAAACTGCCGAGGCTCTGATCGACGCTGGATGACAGTTCCGGGGCAGATCAGGGCGATTCAAACCGACCTCTAAGCAGCGTCTGGAGACAGCCTTTCAGCATCAGAATCTTATAACCGCTTACTCGAAAGGAAGGCGGGCATCCGTCTGAACCTCGCATAGTGTGCCGGAAGTTACTCACCCGCCGTATTAGCATTAATGAGGCGCTCCAGAGTAGCGAAGTCCTTAAGCTCTCGGTAGGGCGTCACATCAAGGTCTGCCGGTACCTTGCTAAGCTTCTCTTCATCAATTGGTTTTTCGTTCCGTTTCATCAACGATTGGTATGTTTTCCACGAAACGCCGGCGGCTTTGACGGCATCGCGTTCAGCGCGAACTGCTATTTGATGCGCATGAAGGTAATGAAGCCCAAGCTTGTCCAGAAGGGCCTTTTCCACGACCTCATGCGTCAGCAAAAATGGTGCGAGCCGCACCGTACGGCCTTTCCAAGGGATTGTTCGTGGCAGATGCCGGTCGATGTAGATCGTGCCTCCGTCTTTGCTGTAGCCTGCAATGTATGGGATGTCGAAGCCGTGGTTGACTTCCACCCGCCGGTGCAAGGCCAGGACAACATCGCCGAGCACCGCGTCGTCGATATCTTCGGAGCTGTGTCGGACTTCATCTTCGAGTTTCATTGTGATTCCCATCCTGTCTAAGCAGTCTGTGCCGCTCGGAACTGGGTTGGCCCAGATTGGTTCCTCACGTTGTAGGCTCGCACACTACTCTGGTCGCCGAAATCGCGGTCAGCCTATCTCGATTAAGCCGCGAAGGAACCGCAATGGACATCGCCGGCGCCCGCCGGCCTTGGCAGTTATCTTAAACTTCCACCGATTGCGCCGCACTTCCTCAGCTACACCAATGCCAGCTTTCCCGTACGCAGTGACCTCGCATGGCCTCAGGGAAGGCGCATGCGGCGCAGCAAAAACCGGAACAGCGACCGAACCCGATTACGGCGCCGGATTCTGGGCGCGTACTGCTTCGCTGAAGCTACGCAGGACCGGGTTCTCATAAACCGAACTCCGGGCTTCGCTACGCTACGCCGGGATTTCGGCCATCCGGCTTCAATCCCTCGCGCAAGCACGCTCTTTCAGGCCGTGACCTGAACGGGCCACAGGCCCGTGCAACCTTTTCTCTTTTGATCCGGGGCTGCCGCCCCCTGCCGTCAAGGCCGGGGCGCTATTCGCGTGAAAATCAAAGGCCGCGTGCTCACTCCGCTGCGGGCCGCACCACCCTTTGATTTTCAGCCTTGACCGCATTCCACCCGCTCATTGGCGCGGGGCCTAGTCCGGTTGCAGCAGCAGCTGCTGCGCAACCGCAAACTAGGAGGAAAGACCAATGAAAGCAGACGTTTATGAGAGAGTTACGGCGACGATTATTGATGAGCTGGAGAAGGGCGTGCGCCCGTGGCTGAAGCCGTGGAACGCGGAGCACGCCGCGGGGCGGATTTCGCGGCCCTTGCGCCATAACGGCGTGCCCTATCAGGGTATCAACGTCATCATGCTGTGGTCGGCAGCCATGGCGCAGGGCTTTGCCGCGCCGATCTGGATGACCTTCAAACAAGCGCAGGAGATGGGCGCGCATGCCCGCAAGGGCGAGAAGGGCAATCTTGTCGTTTATGCCGACCGTATCTGGAGGACACAGAAGGACGAAGCGACCGGCGAGGAGCAGGAGCGGGATATCCCGTTTATGAAGGGCTACACTGTCTTTAATGTCGAGCAGATCGAAGGCCTACCGGCGCAATTCTATGCCCCGGCGGAACAGCGCCTCGATGCGGTAGCACGCATCGAGCATGCAGAAACTTTCTTCGCCGGGCTGCGCGCGGATATCCGCCACGGCGGCAATCATGCCTATTACAGCATGGGCAGCGACCATGTGCAGATGCCGCCGTTCGAGACCTTCCGCAATGCCGAAAGCTATTACGCAACGCTGGCGCACGAGTGCACGCACTGGACGCGCCACCCCTCGCGACTGGAGCGGGATTTTGGCCGCAAGCGCTGGGGCGATGAAGGCTACGCGATGGAAGAACTCGTTGCTGAACTTGCTTCGGCCTTCCTGTCCGCCGATCTCGACCTGACGCCCGAAACGCGGCCCGACCATGCCGTCTATATTGGCTCATGGCTGAAGGTGCTTAAGAACGACAAGCGGGCGATCTTCACCGCAGCGAGCCACGCGCAGCGTGCCGCGGATTTTCTTCACGGCTTGCAGGAAGAAGCCCGTTTGCTGGAGGCCGCGGAATGAAGCGGCCCGAGACCATCATCATCGGGGGACGCACCTATAGCTGGCGCGTCATCCTCGATATGCGGCGACAACAGCTTGACGCATGGAAGGCTGCCCAGCCCGAGCGGCCCGCTCTTTGACCTGAAGCAGGACCAGCCCGGAAGCGGAGCGAAGCGCCGCACGGCGCTATCAGGGACCGAGCCTGCTTGTGCTGATGCAGGATCGCCAGCGATGAGCGATGCGAGAAATTTTGCCGCGGCCGCCGGCGACACCGGCGGGCGCGGGATTTGGGCGGGCGTTCGGCGCCGGGGGCGCCCCGGGGGGAAACCCGGATTTTCCCCCCCCCCCGCTTTTCCGGGGGCGCGGCCAGGTTTAGCGAGGCCCGGCAGGCGGCTTAGGCTTCGAAGGTGCCTGAGGCTGATTGCCGGCCTGCTCGCGCTAGGGACAGACCGGCGAATTCATCATCGAGCACGAGGAGCGGCGCGTGCGCATCGATCTGAACGAGATCTTCGGCATCGGCAGCAGCGTCGGGTTCTGGCCGGCTTCGCCGCCCACGCTGTCGATCTGGACAAGCCGTTCTTGAGCCAAACCGGCTATCGCAAGCTTGCTCGGCATTCATGCCGATCCGGCACCGGCCCTCCTGCCTGGGGAATTCGTGAGCAGAGTCATTGCCGGCTATGTCAGAAGCGGGCTCAAGGGCAGGCTGAAACCATCGAAGCCCGCTACCGCGAACGCGCCTCGTAGAAGGCTATCGCGGCGCAGTGCCGCAAGACGGGCGGTGCGGTCACGGACAGGGTTCCTATGCCAACCTGCCGTTTTCGCCGTGCAGGGCAGTTCTCGAACGTCCGCAAAAAGCATTTAGGATTTGGCGACGGCATTTCGTTGTTCCTGCCATAGCGGCGGTTCCGCGTGGAGTGGCTGCGGAAGACCGACGATACCGGCAGCGCCTACCATTGCAGCGCCGGCCAAGAATCGGCGGCGGGTTTGGATGATCTGCATCAGAACGCTCCTCTTCCGATTGGCAAAAAGCAATACTGGCCGGAACCGAGCAAAACAGGTTTCGGCAGAGGCAGATGGTCTGGTGAGCGCGACGAGTAGTTGTGGAACCTAGCGCGCCTAGTCCGGTGCGAGAGTCTTGCGCTCTCAATCGCCGGCTCATTTATTAGCAACCGACGATATGCCACGATACGCCCAATTTGCGTAGGTAGCGAGCGCGAAACTTACTACGCCAAACGTCCCGCCAGCGCCTCGCTGTCAGGGAGACTGTTTGCGCGGTTGTGAATAGCCACTTCGAGTTTGCCGTGCGGCCGGACCGAGTCATCGACGCAAAGGTCTGCATCGGGTCATGGCGGTGAATTGACCCGGAGCAAACGAGCTTCCGCTTAACGTCGATTCCGGCGGCCTGGTTTTCGCAAAAGTCTCGGATTAAAGCGACAGTTTTGCGTCTGATTTTTGCATCGTCCCACAATAGGCAGTTTCGCGACCCCCGCAACCATGGCGGTTGCTGCGGCGTATTTCTGACCCAGCCCATGGGGCTATCCGCTTGCCCGATTTCTGAGCCCCATTCTATGCACCAAAGCCGGCGGCATCTGACCAGGCGCGCTGTCAGTCGGGTTCGCCGGCATGGTACAGGGCCTCGTAGTCGCGGCCGCCGTAAAACACGTTGGTGATCTCGACGTTGTCGGTCGCGCGGTAAGCGATGATGGCCGTGCGTTCGAACGGCACGGTGCGTAAACCCGGCTCCAGGTCATCGCGGGGCCGGCCGCCGTTCGGCGCGTCACCGATTTTGCGGCACCGCGCCATGATCCGCTGCACAAACCCGGCCGCCACACCATCACTCTGGCTGGCCTCGGCAATGACACGGTAAATTCCCTGCAGGTCGGCAATGGCCTGCGGCCGGTAGGTGACGTTAGCGCGCCGCACTGCGCGGCGCTTTGCTTTCGTTCTTCATGAAGCGGGTCATTTCCGCTTCCGCCTCGTCCGCCGTAAGGCTGGGGCGGGGATCGTCAATGGACGCCCGGATGCGGGCACGTAGCACCTCGTTGACGGCCTGCTCTTCGCGATCGAGGGCGCGCAACGCGGCGCGCATGACTTCGCTGGCGGAATCGTAGGCGCCGGATGCCAACCGCGCGTCAACGCTCTGCTGCTGCTTGCCGAGGGTGACGGTGATGGGTTTGCTGGTTCTCATGGTCTGGCCTTTCCTTCCTCCCCTTATAGCAGATGGCATGACAGTGTCATACAATTTTCCGACACCCGCTTTCCAAAGCAATTCTCTCTCGGCGGATTTGATCGGTTCCGCCTCCTTGGTATGCCGCCGATCATCCTCGCCGGCATCTATCTCGGCATCTTCACCGCCTGCGAGGCAGCGGCCGTCGGCGCCGCCTACGCGCTTGCCGTGGCGCTTTTCGTCTACCGCAATGTGAGCTTTCGCGACCTCGTCGACGTCACCCTGGAGACCATGCGCACAAGCGCCATGCTGTTCATGATCATCGCCGCCGGCCTTTTCGGTCACGCTGTCACCATCGTGCGGCTGCCGGCCGAGATCATGGAGAGCGTTACCGCCATGGGCCTGTCGCAGGCGGGCTTCATCTTCGCCGTCATGTTCGCCATCTTCATCCTCGGCATGTTCCTTGAGACCATCGCCATCATCCTGATCACCACGCCGATCATCCTGCTGAAGGCGCTCGACATCAATCCGATCTGGTAGGGCGTCATGCTGATGATCAACCTGGAGCTGGCGCTGATCACGCCGCCCGTCGGCATGAACCTGTTCGTCATCAAGGCCATCAGCAATGCGCCGCTGGCCGACGTCATCCGCGGCATCGTACCCTTCGTGTTCTTGCTGATCATCAGCCTGTTCGTGGTCTGGCTGTTCCCGGAACTGTCGCTCTGGCTGCCGACAAATGCGGGCTTCGGGCGATAGAATAGTCGGCTCACCATCAGGAGATGTCCGCCATCAAAACCGGTGAACGATTGGTTGTGGCGCAATCTCGCCCGTGGCGTTGACATCCCTATGTCTGCTTCCGGTGGATGAGAGGGGCCAGCGGAATAACCGAGATGAGCGCAAAACTGACAGGCCCTCTAGTACCGTTTGCTGCCATTCGCGATGCGGACAATGAGGTCATCGTTGTCGTCGAACTTTGCCTTTCGGAGCGATTTGCGTTTTGGGGCGAGAGCGGCCGTGAGAATGTATCGGCCGGGTGCGCACTTGCAACGAGTTATGGAGTGACGAGGCCCAGCAGTTGGCTGTGGGATCGTCTGCCCGAGAAGGTGCAGCGTCGTGGGGCCCCATCTAGTGTAAAAGCGGTGCCCTCCGTGCTATGAATGGACTGGCGACGCCGTCCTAGGCCGACCGCCATTTGAGCATGCCCAAGGACGTATGTGCCGCAACATGGGCTCAAGCCACCCGCCCGCACATCTGTTGTCGATTGGCCCGCGAGGAGAGATCAGCATGTCAGAACGTCTCGACATAGGCCCGCTGCAACTTGGCGAAACGGCGCCCAATTTCGTGCTCGACGCGATTACTCGCGAGGGCAAGATAGCTATCGACGATTTCCGCGGCGAGAAGCCAGTGCTGGTCGGATTGTATCGAGGTCTCCATTGTCCTTTTTGCAGGCGTCATATCGCGACGGTTTCGCTGCTCACACCAGCCCTTAACGCAAAGGGCATCGAAACCCTGACGGTGGTGAACACGCCCATCGAACGGGCACGCCTTTATCTCCGTTATCATCCGATGCCGGCTCTGCTCGCGGCGTCTGATCCTGAGCGGGCCTCACACCGCGCTTTTGGGCTCCCCAATATGCAGATCACCGAGGGCGAGAGCGCATGGCCGCACAAGGTCTCAATGAGCGATGTGAAGGCGATGCGGCTCAACGTGCCGGGCGAAATGCCTGAGCCGATGGATCCGTTTGCCGCGCTCGAATATCTGAATAGAAAAGACAATTACGATATCGCTGAAGCGGACCAGCAAATGATGGCGACCGGCGTGGGCCAGCTCATGGGTCAGTTCCTGCTCGACCGCAACGGCGTCGTTCGCTGGACGTTCTCCGAGGTTTTCGATGGCGGCTTGGGCGCCCACCCGAACTCTGAGGCGATGATGTCGGTAGCGTCGCAAATCGGAAGGTAAGGAGCAGCTTCGGTAGTGGGACTAGGCGCAGGATTACGCGAAGTTGGCCGCCGTCGCCTGATAGGGGGCCTACAATCGGCACCGCTCTCGCCTGCCATTAGCCCCGAGGGGCGGGGGCGGTCGTCCAGCCGCCCTACTACAGCGCGAGCCGTCCGCGCTGCGGGCTCAGCGGCCTCTTGCTGCAGCTCTGCGGCGAGGCGCCGGCTTACCGCCCCAGTAGATTTCGTTCGACGGTTTTCAGCTGCGCCAGCATCGCATTTTTCGCACCTTCCGGATCGCGGCGAACCAGACAATCCAGGATTGCCTGGTGCTCGTCGCAATACCTCCGGCGGCGTTCCTCCGAGAACGAGCACTTCTTCATTTCGAACCAGGGCGATTGATTCCGAATGGCGTGCATGCGGTTGCGGATCTCTTTAAGGAAGTCGTTGCGGCAGCACGCGAATACTCGGTGATGGAATTCGGCGTCCCAATGCTCGAAATCCGGCATGTCCCTGGCGTCAGCGCATGAAGGAAAGTCGGTCATGGATCTGGAACTCGGCCTGGTCGTCCGAGAGACTGTAGAGCGCCTGCAGAACCAGGACCGTGAACATCATCATCGCATCAAAGGGCGGCCGGCCGCCCCTGGCGCAATCGGAGCGCTTCAGCCCCTTGGCCAAGGTTTCCGGAAAACCTCCCAAGGCACCAGTTCGGAAAGGCACACCGGCCCGGGTAGGGTGGAAGGCGCAAAAAACCCGCATTCCAGAGGGGGACTTTGGAAGCGGGCTCTTTAGCGACCAAACACTCAAGGTGTTCGATGTCTCTATCAACACATCAGCAAGGCGTTTGTTCCATTCGAGGGCTGGTCAATCGATCACCTGCACGATCCTGCGGGTATCCGGATCAACCAGAATCGAGTGATCTGCGACGGCGAGGTACTTGTATCTCACGTTGGGCACGTCGATCGCATGCAGTTCGACGGTGTCGGGCAGAGCCGAACCGACATTGAGTTCGACGCCTAGCAGGCTGACCGACGGAAGATGCTGCTTGTGCACGTATTCGCGTAGGCCGGTCTGCTGTTCGGGAGCAACCACGATGACGTCCTCTGCGATGGCCGCACCAATACCGGCGACCAGGACAGACCGGCGGCGGCAGCGATAAGATAATTCTTCACTATGAACTACCGTGATGGGCTTCGCTTTTGAATGCTTCGCGGGCGACCGGGTTGGCTGGATTCCCGTCGCGAAACCAAATGGCTCAAGATTGTTCCAGGAAGCCGCGCCCCTGGCTGAGGACGCGGGCTGACTAAGCTGGGTGTCGGACCGAGGTCCCGACAGTGATCTTCGCGGTTTAGTACCAGCGCCCACGGCCATAGAAGCCGCCGCCGCCTAGCAGAATGACAATAAGAACAATGACCAGAATTGTCGTGATATCCATATGCGCCTCCTATGAGTGCTCCCGGCCATGTTCGCCGCTTGCCGCCCTTTTGATGATTTGTGTTCTTGTGCCTGCCGTCAGGCGAGCGGTTTAACGCAAGCCAAAAAAGCTGAGTGCCGCTAGTACGATAACTACGGCTCCGACTATCCAAATAATGCTGTTCATAACGGCACCCTTTATCTTAAGTTCTCTATAAAGAAAAACTATCGCTTTTGAAGAAAACGATTGTGCGCCGTTCTTGTTCCGCCGTGATGGATTTATAATTCGGCTGGAAGAGGGCCGGCATTTAAGTACATTGCGCGCCGCGCCGTGTCGGGCCCGAAATCCTGCACCACCACACCGCCAGAATGGCTCGATCTACGCAATGTGCAGAAAAACCTGCCACCTTGCGGTAGCAGGCTTTGGCTGAGACGTCACCGGCTCATGCTTTATCAGTGGGGCGAATTGCACTGCTGACGAGGGCCGTACGTGGGCTGGAACGTGTTGTCCGAAGCGCGATAGCTCCGGTACCGGTCGTAGCACCACTCCACATGGGAATCGCCTCGGTGGACACGGTTCTGGTTGTTGTTGATGATGGCGCTGCTGATCAGCGCGCCAGTGGCGAAGGCCGCCAGGGGAAACTAGTAGTCGCCATGGCGGCGACGGGGCCGGCGCTGAGCACCAGCAAGTCGCAGCCGGCTATCTCGCACTTCATGGGCATCGGGCCCCACGTTTCGCCGCGAACCATTCAATGGCTGTTGCCACCATCCCGTCTCCGTAGTTGAGTACCGGGCAAATGAGCGTGCCGAGAGAAACCCAGGACAGCTATGGACGGGCGGGCACGGCGCACTACTCCGCCCTGCTGATGCAGGATGGCTGGAGGGGGTTCACGCCGGCAAGGAGAACATTCCTGTAAATTCGCGTTGTGAGACGTGGGCCCATCGGAGAGAAGTTGGTATTCTGATCGATGCACCCGGGCCTTGCGATCTCGCGCTTTTGCTGCGTCTATATACGAACCGATCTGGCCTCTTCGTCGGATCAAACACGCTGGGAAGTTACAAGGAATATGCAAATGGCAACTGGGACCGTGAAGTGGTTCAACAGCACTAAAGGGTTTGGATTTATCCAGCCCGACGATGGCAGTCAGGACGTTTTTGTCCACATCTCCGCCGTCGAACGCGCTGGCTTGTCGAACCTCGTTGAGGGCCAAAAGATCAACTACGACATCGAGCAGGACCGACGTACCGGCAAGTCTTCTGCTGCCAATCTCCGCAAAGCAGGTTGATTTCTCTCGCGCGCCGTGGCGAAAGCTGCAACAGGGCGGCAAGTCACGAATGTACTGGCCGCCGCGTAAAAAGAGCGCGCGAAAGCGTGTGCGTGATGTGGAGACCTGGGCGGCAGATTGCTGCAAACCTTCAGAAACGATCGTGTGAGCCAAATTGTCTGGCACAGAAGGCGGGAAGTTCCCTGCCTTTTTCGGGCTTGCCTATCCTCCCGCAGGATGGTTGGCCGCGCGGCATTGCCCGACGACCGCCTTGAGCTTGTTGCATGCTTGGCTCGATGGAGTGGCTACAGGTGGCCCACAGCAATGTCATTGAAAGATAGCCTAAGTTGGCCCACATGGACATCGCGTCGGATGTCTCCTCCCATTCGTCCGTCGCGTTCCCCTTTGGAGGTTTAAGCCTTCACACCTGGCCGGGCTCAACAGTCCGGCCTTTTCTTTTTGCACCATCTTTCGGTGGCCTGCGGGCGACATGAGTTATGGTGTGCATTCGCACAGTCCCGCTCGACAAGCATTATGACCAGTCAGGACCATCAAATGGCAAATCCTCCACGCCGACCCCCAAATCCGATGGCAGCCGCCGAAGCCGCCTTCAAGCCGATCAAAAGGCCGGCGGCGCCGGTTCGCGAACCGGCGGCTGCTCCAAATATCAGAGAGCTTGTTTCGCTCAGGATCGATAGGGCCGTGCTGGACCACTTCCAGGAAGATGGACCGGGCTGGCAGGATCGGATCAACGACACCCTGCGGCGCGCTGTCTCCAAAGAACCGACCAACGCCGAGGACAAACGATCAGACGACGACTGAGCGTGGACCGCACTTATAGACGCGACGCAGATAGCGGCGAAAAGAAGCGTAAGCGATCGCGCACGTTCTGGACAACCAACAACGCGTATCCTGTACTTTTTGCATCGAGCCGCGGCCGAACCCCTCTATGCTCAGTGGCCGGAGACCCGAATGGCATTTCGATTCGTACACACGGCCGACATTCACCTCGACTCGCCGCTGCGTTCGCTGGCGCTGCGAAACCCTGACCTTGCCGAACTCGTCGGGGACGCCAGCCGCCAGGCGTTTGTCTCGATAGTAGATCTCTGCCTTGCCGAGCGTGTCGATGCGCTCCTCATTGCCGGCGATCTTTACGACGGCGATCAGACTTCGATGAAAACCGCCCGGTTCCTTGCCTCGCAAATGACACGCCTCCACCAGGCCGGCATCAGGGTTTTCAAGATTCGCGGCAATCACGACGCCTTGTCGCGGATATCGAAACAGCTCGTCTTTCCCGACACTGTGACGATCTTCGGCGGCCGCCCCCAGTCTCTGCTGCAAACAGCCGGCGGGCTGGACGTCCTATTTCACGGATTGAGCTTCGCGAACCCCAAGGCGCCGGAAAGCCTGCTGCCCAAATATCCGGCCGCCCGGGAAGGGGCGGTCAATGTGGGCATCATGCATACGAGCCTTGCTGGATCGCCCGGTCACGACGTCTATGCCCCTTGCAGCGTCGCAGACCTGCACAGCCATGGTTTTGACTATTGGGCACTCGGACATATCCACGTCCGCCAAGTCCATGCTGGAGCAAGCACGGTGGTGATGCCGGGTATCCCGCAGGGCAGGGACATCAACGAGGCAGGAGAGAAATCCGTCACTCTGGTCACAATACGAGATGACCGGTCCGTCGAAATAGAGGAAAGACTGACCAGTGTCGCGCAGTTCGAGCGGGCGAGCGTCGATCTGACCGGGACGGTGGAATGGTCCGAGGTCGTCGGCCGTGTCCGATCCGCGCTCGAAGAGATCCGGGCTTCCGTCAGGTCCCGCCATGCTGTGGTCCGTCTCGGACTGGCCGGGGCGACGCCTTTGTCCTGGGCGCTGATCCGCGATAGGGACTTGCTGCTGGCCGAAGCCGAGCAGGCGGCGGAACAGACGGGCGACACATGGGTGGAAAAGCTTGAGCTTGATCTCGTTCCACAGAGCGCGGAAACACCCGACGGCATCGCTGATCCGATTTTCGAACTCGCCGAGTCCATGCGTGCCGACGCCAAGTCAGAGGCGTTCCGCGCCGAGGCGAGGGCGCTTGTCCAGAAGATGATTGCCGATCTGCCGCCGGACGGGCGCGACTTCGCCGGACGGGACGAAGCCGGGCTGGAACTGTTCCTCGACAGGGTGCTTGCCAGCGGTGCCGACCTGGTCACGGCCCGCCTCAAGGCAGGTGAGGCGCAATGAGGCTCCGGCGCCTTGATCTCATTCGCTATGGCAAGTTCACCGATGGAACGATCGACTTCGGCCCAAGGCCGCAGGCCGGCCCCGACTTCCATATTGTGTTCGGGCTGAACGAGGCCGGCAAGTCAACCGCGCTTTCCGGTTACCTGGACCTGCTGTTCGGTATCGAGGAACGCAGCCGCTATAATTTCCTGCACGAATATAGCGCGATGCGTATCGGCGGGGTGCTCGAACTCGCCGGCACTGAGCACACATTCACGCGCACGAAACAGCGCACCAATTCGCTGCTGAACGCAATCGACCAACCGGTGAGCGAGGTGGCGATAACGGCGCATCTCGCAGGTCTGTCGCGTGATGCATACGAGACCATGTTCTCGTTGGACGACGAAACGTTGGAGGCAGGCGGAAAATCGATCCTGGAGTCGCGCGGCGACCTGGGCAAGCTCCTGTTCACGGCCAGCGCCGGTCTTGGGCATGCGAGCGACACATTAAGCGCACTGGAGGCAGAAGCGGACAGGCTCTATCGCAAGCAGGCGCACGGAACCGAACTTGCGCTGCTCAAGAAACGCCTTGCGGAACTCAAGTCACGCAGGGACGCGATCGACACCTTGGCCTCTACTTTTGAGAGCCTTGAGGCCGAATGTCTCGACGCGGCGGAAAAGTATGACCGCAGTATCGCCGAACGGTCGTTGTTGTCGGCTCGGCTCGACACGATTACCAGCTATCTTCGCGCGATCCCGATCCTCGCCGACATCCGGCGCAAGGTGGCCCAGCTTGCCGAGTTGCCTGACACCGCCTCACCACTGCGGACCTGGACAGGCAGCGTCGCCGAACTGATCGATGAGGACGCGAGCCTCAGAACGCGGCTGTCCGGGAACATCGACGACGCCGAGCGCGTGACAATGAGAATCGCCTCAGTCGATGTGGACGAGGCGATCCTGGCAATCTCCGAGCGGGTTCGGGCGCTGGCGGACCGCAAAGTGCGCTATGTCTCCGCAGGGCTGGACCTGCCAAGTCGCAGGACCGAGCTGCAGATACTCGACAAAGCCGTGGCGGCTTCCCTTGCCGCCCTTGGGAGGTCGTCCGAGGCAAATCCGACTGCGCTGCTTTTGCCTGCTGCCACCGTCGGCGCTGTCCGCGCCATGCTCGAGGAGCGATCGGGAATCGCCACCAGCGTGCGCGTTGCCCGCAACGAAGCCGCGGCGGCGCTCGAAGCACTGCAGGCGGCACGCGAGCGGGTTGGGCAAGAGAGGGCTGTACCCGAACCTGCCAGGGCAAGGCTGGCCTCGGCTTTGTCGAAAGCGCGAGCCAGCGGGCACCTGAAAGACGTCAAGATGGCGCGCGAGGCGGAGGACGCGAGCACGGTTCGATGGGAGGCCGCAATCGCTCGCCTGCATCCCTGGTCCGGAGATGCCCGGGCACTGGCCAGGCTGCCCGTCCCGAGTGTCAGGCAGGTTGGTGCATGGAAGGTGCGGGCAGCCGAGCTGGGAAAGGGCAGGACTGTCCTTTGCGAACGTCTCGTCGAACACCAAGACAGTCACGATCTGCTCTCGGCGCGCCTGGATGCACTTCGTGCCTCGGTCGATGTAACCGACGATGAAGCGGCCTCCGCCATTCGCCGCGCCCGGGACGAGGCGTGGGCAAGGCATCGAGGTGAGCTCAGCGGCGAAACGGCGGACGAATTCGAGACCCTATTGGCGCGCGACGACAGTGTTGGAGCGGTTCGGCTGGCCAACGCGCGGGAGCTCGCCGAGATCCGCACAACAATCCGCAGCCTCACCGAGACAACAGCCGCGCTCACACGTATCCGCGACCAGCTTGCACAGATCGACCTGGACGATCAGGCTGCACTCTCGGAACTTCGCGCGGTGGCCAGCGAGCTGCTGGCAGAGTGCCTGGAATTTTCGCCCGAGCGTCTGATCGAAACGATCGAGGATCGCGCCTCTGCCCGCAGTGATGCGCTCGCGGCCTGGGAGGACATCGAGCTGGCACGCAAGAAGGCCCGCCGCGCGCTCGACGAGGGAGAGCAGGTACAGTTGGAGTTGATCCGGGCGTTGGCGAGCGTCGGCCTAGACTCGGAACCCGGTGAGAGCCTGGAGACGGTCATGGCCGTTGCAGAACTGTTCCTCGACAGGCAGCTGAAGGTCGATGCGGAACGTGCCGAGGCGCTTAAGACCGTGAGCGCGAAAGAGGAGGACCTGGCCGCCAGAGGGCGGGCTTTGGACGTGGCGAAAAGGCGCGAGGAGGAATGGTTGGCCGGCATTACCGCAGCGCTTGCCGGCACCTGGCTTGAAAGCGGCATTTCGGCGCCCGGCGTCGGCAACGTGCTCGATCAATTGGCTGAGCTGTCGAAAAGCATCCAGGAGCGGGATGCCATGCAGCTCCGTATCGAGAAAATGGAGGCAGACAGAGACAATTTCATTGTCGAGGTCACCGCTGCCGCGGCTGAAGCGGGTGAGCCGGCGAACGGCGACGAACCGGAGCAGTTGGCCATTCGGCTAGCTGAGCGTCTGGAACGCGCCGATCGCGCGAGGGAGAGGAAGGCAAACCTCATCAATGACCTGCAGCGCCTGCAGGACGCTCGTGACAGTCTCAATCTCGAGATAGCGGCGCATGAGCGACGCAAAAGTGAGGTCTTGGCCGCTTTCGGCGTCACCACCTTGTCGGAAGTCGTGGAGCGCGACGAGTTGCTACGGGAAAGGGATCGTCTGCGCGCTGCCGTTGCCGAGCTTGAGGAGCAGTCGTCGGTTGAGCTGGCGGTGGAAGGGTTCGACCGGGCGCGCTCCATGCTGGATTCTGTCGAGGTCGATAACCTCCTGGTCGAGAAGGCTGAAAGTGAGCAGCGGCTTCGGGACCTCGATGAAGCGATACAACAGCAGCTTATTCGCCAGACCCGGGCGGCCGACAAGCTGGACGCAATCGGCGGCGACAGCGCGGTTGCGCGGATAGATGCCGAGCGCCGCACCGTTCTTTTGGAAATCGAAGAAAAGGCCGTCCGCTACGTCGAGCTGAAACTGGGCGTCATGGCCGCCGGGAACGCTCTGCGCGTGTACCGCGAGCGCCATCGCTCCGGGATGATGAAGCGGGCATCCGATGCTTTCGCACTCATCACGCGCGGTCAGTATTCGGGGCTTGCCACCCAACCTGTGAAGGGCGGGGAAGTCCTCATCGCATTGCAGCGCGACGGGCAGTCCAAGGTCGCCGATGCGCTGTCAAAGGGGGCGCGTTTTCAGCTCTACCTGGCGCTGCGGCTTGCCGGATACTACGAGTTCGCCCAGTTTCGACCCTCCGTGCCATTCATCGCCGACGACATCATGGAAACCTTCGACCATTTCCGGTCCGAGGAGGTTTTCCGATTGTTTGGTCAGATGGCAAGCGCTGGCCAGGTGATCTACCTCACGCATCACCAGCACCTGTGCGAGATCGCCAAGGCTGTTGTGCCGGGCGTAACGATCCACGAGCTCGCATAGTTGCCTACTGTCGCGTGGCATGAGTTCATGCCCCTGCTACCAAGACGACTTCCGTAGGCCGAACCTTGGATGGCCGCTTCGCCTAATTGTGGGTCGTTGAGATCAGCTTCGCCTATGCGCTTGTCGTGAGTGTAGAGAGCTGATCGGTATCGTGTAAGCGGTGTTCTCAGGCCACGGCCTTGAGCTCGAGCTTGTTGATGTAGACCCAAGGCAGGAGATCGTCGATCTGGCTGTTGGG
>NZ_JAMYLN010000009.1:0-218797 GCF_040318035.1 Mesorhizobium sp. M1329
CCCCCCCCCCCCCCCCCCCCCCCCCCCCCCCCCCCCCCCCCCCCCCCCCGCCCCCCCCCCCCCCCGGCCCCCCCCGCCCCCCCCCCCCCCCCGAGCCGGAAAGTTGAGATCGTCGACCGGGATAGCCGTCAGCTCACGCCGGCAAAAGTGCCTTGCATGAACAGGTCCGGCAGATAACTTGCCGGCTTACCGCCCACCGCCTGTCCACCGGTCAGGCCGCCTTGTTTCAGGGCCGAAGAACGAATACGGAAAGGGCGTGACCGGCCGGCTCACCTCATCGAGCCGTGCCCGAAGATCTTCGGGAATGTCGAAATCAAGCGCGCTGAGATTGTCCTTGAGCTGGTCAAGCCTGGTGGCGCCGACGATGACGGACGCAATGCCTGGCCTGTTTGCCGTCCAGTTCAGGGCGACCTGGGCCATGCTGCGGCCGAGCTGGCCGGCAACCGTCTCCAGTTCGGCCACGATTTGCCAGTTGCGATCGGTGAATTTCTGGAAACCGGGATTGGTCGAACCACGCATTGTCTCCAGCCGGCCACCATCCTTGACGATTGTATCGAAACGGTATTTTCCGCTGAGCAGGCCGCTGGCCAATGGACTCCAGACCATGATTCCGGCGCCATAGCGCGTGCCGAACGGCACGAACTCGTGCTCGATGTTGCGCTCGGCCAGCGAATATTCGAGCTGAAGCGCCGAAACCGGTTCATAGCCGCGCTGCTCGGCGACCGCCTGCGCCCGGCTTGCGTACCAGGCCGGCACGTCGGACAGACCGACATGCCGGATCTTTCCGGCGCGCACCAGATCGTCCAGCGTCCGCATCACCTCCTCCGGTGGTGTCAGCCTGTCCCAGGTATGGAGGATGTAGAGGTCGATGTAGTCGGTGCCGAGCCGCTTTAGCGAACCGTCTACCGCTCGCAGGATGTTCTTGCGGCCGTTGCCGCCGGCGTTCGGATTGCCCGGTTCGGCGTTGTAGGTGAATTTGGTACTGATCACCGCCTTGTCGCGCAGCCCACGCTCGGCGATGAATTCGCCGAGCCACGTTTCGGCCGTGCCACCGGTATAGAGATCGGCGGTGTCGAAGAAATTGCCACCGGCTTCGACATAGGCATCAACCAAGGCGCGCGCGGTTTCCTTCTCCGCGCCCCAGCCCCATTCCGTGCCGAACGTCATGGTGCCGAGCGCCAGGCGGGTGACACGCAGCCCGCTGTTGCCGAGCGTGTAGTAGGACATGGTCATGGATTTCTCCTGAAGTTTGAAAAGCGGGATTGAGGTCTTGCCTGGGATACGCAGTCAGGCCTTGGCCAGCGCATCGACCACCACCTGGAACCGGCGCGGATCGAAATAATCGTGGTAGGCGCTGATCAGACCGCTCTTGAAGCGGAAAATCGCGATATTGCTGTTGGTGTATTCAGTGCCGCCGATCAGCACCGCGCGGTTCTTGTACTCAACGACGATCGCGTCCGAATCTACTGCCGGATAGATGGCTGTCAGCTGCGAATCGAAAGATTCGAAATTGCCGAAGAGGCCTCGGAAGGCCGCCAGGATCGCGGCCTTGCCATCGATGCTGTTTCCAAATCCTGCCGGCGGGTAGAAGATAAGGATTCGGCCGTCTTCAGCCCAAAGGTTGCCCCATGCCTCAATGTCCTTGCGGTGCATCAGATCAAAGAATTTACGCACGGTCTCGAGATTACGGGTTCGTTCGGAATCGGGGTCGGTCATTGGACATCTCCTTGGCTGCTCGGCGATTGCCGTGTGATGCAGCCAAAGATGCGCCCTCCTTTCCCCACCGATAAGATTGCATTATCCGCATGCACTATGCGATATCATGCATGAATGGATCGCGATCTGCTTAGCCACCTACCTATAATCGTTGCCGTCGCGCGGCGTGCCGGCTTCGCGCCGGCAGCCGCCGAGCTCGGCATGAGCCCGTCAGCGGTCAGCCATGCGGTTCGGCTGGTGGAGGAGCGGATCGGCCAGCCGTTGTTTGCCCGCACCACGCGCAGCGTCTCGCTGACCGAGGCTGGCACCGCGCTTGTCGCTGCGGCGGAGCCGGCACTGGAGGACATTGCCGACCGGATCGAACGTATCCGCTCTGTCAAAGGCCGGGCAAGCGGACTGCTCAGGATCAACGCGCCGCGTTTGGCGCTGCCTCTGGCGCTGACGCCCATCCTGACGGTGATGGCGGAACGTTACCCTGACGTGACGGTGGAGATCGTCACCGACGAACGTCTGAGCGATATCGTCGGCGAGGGTTTCGACGCTGGCATCCGGCTGGGCGAGATGATCGCCGAGGATATGGTGACGGTGCGGCTGACTCAGCCGTTCCGGACGACCATTGTCGCCTCTCCGGCTTATGTCGGCCGCCACGGAAAGCCGCGAACAATTGCGGATCTGTCCACCTGCAACTGCATCGGCTATCGGCTGTTGCGATCACGTGCGCTCTATCGCTGGGATCTGTCCGATCAGGGCAAGGATATCAGCGTCGAGACACGCGGCAGCGTGGTCGTCAGCGATCCACTGTCGGCAAGGGAAATGGCGCTTGCCGGCATCGGCCTCGCCTATCTGTTCGAGCCGCTTGTCAAGCCCGACATCGAGGCAGGCCGGCTGGTCGAAGTCCTTGGCGAGGCATCGATCGAGGAGCCGGGACTGTTCCTCTATTTCCCGCGCCGCGCCGCGATGGCCCCGAAACTCCGCGCCTTTATCGACACCGCGCAAGAAATCGGCCGGGCATCCTCGCGGACACCCGGCCGAAAAAACCTTTTAAAGGAATAGTTTACTTCTTGACCGCTGCCGCGACTTCCGCCGCGAAATCGGTCTCTTCCTTCTCGATGCCCTCACCGAGCGCGAAGCGCAGATAGGCAGCGATTTTGGCTGGCGCGCCGATCTCGCTTTCGGCATCCTTCAGCGCCTTCTCGACGGTAATGTCGGGATTGAGCACGAAAGCCTGCTTGAGCAGCACGACCTCTTCGTAGAACTTGCGCAAACGGCCCTCGACCATCTTCTCGATGATCGCTTCCGGCTTGCCGGACTGGCGCGCCTGGTCGGCGAAGATCGCCTTCTCGCGTTCCACCGCGGCCGGATCGAGCTGTTCGGTGGTCAAGGCCATCGGATTGGTGGCAGCGACATGCATGGCAACCTGACGGGCGAAGGCGTTGGCGGCATGCGCGTTGCCTGTCGTCTCGATGGCCACCAGCACGCCGAGCTTGCCAAGGCCGTCGGCGACCGCATTGTGAACGTAGGTTGCGACAGCGCCGTGCTCGACGGTGAGCTTGGCCGAGCGGCGGAAGCCCAGATTCTCGCCGATGGTGCCGACAGCGTCCTTGATGGTCTCGTCGACCGACTTGCCCGAGCCCGGATAGGGAGCGGCGGCAACGGCCTCGGTCTTGCCGCCATAGGCAAGCGCGACCTTCGCGACATTGGCGACGATCTCCTGGAACGCAGCATTGCGCGCAACGAAGTCCGTCTCGGAATTGACCTCGACGATCGCTGCCTCGCGGACGCCGGAATCGACGCCGATCAGGCCTTCGGCAGCGGTACGGCCAGCCTTCTTGTCGGCCTTGGAAATGCCCTTCTTGCGCAGCCAGTCGATGGCTTCTTCCATGTTGCCGTTGGTTTCGTTCAACGCCGCCTTGCAGTCCATCATGCCCGCGCCGGTCAAGTCGCGGAGTTCTTTGACCTGTGCAGCCGAAATGCTCATTGTTGCCTCTTTGTCTAAATGCACCGACGCACCATCGATTTTCGATGATGCGCCTGGTGCGGTAGCGCTTACCGCGCCAACATATTGGAAAGATGAAGGCCGCAGCCGGCCTTCGCTACTATGCTTCCGGCGTCTGGGCTGCCGGGCTCTCGGCGGCCGGGGTCTGATCGAGCGCCGGCTCGACCGGAGCCTCGACCGATGCGCCGATATCGACACCGAGCGCGCCCTGCTGACGGGCGATGCCGTCGATAGCTGCCTTCGCGATCAGATCGCAATACAGCTGGATGGCGCGGGCCGCGTCGTCGTTGCCGGGGATCGGGAAGTCGATCTTGTCCGGGTCGCAGTTGGAATCGATGATGGCAACGACCGGGATGCCGAGACGCTTGGCCTCGAGAATCGCGATCGCTTCCTTGTTGGTGTCGATCACGAACATCAAATCGGGCGTCGAACCCATATCCTTGATGCCGCCCAGCGCCTTGTCGAGCTTCTCACGCTCGCGGTCGAGGTTGAGGCGCTCCTTCTTGGTCAGGCCCTGAGCCTCGCCGGCCAGCATTTCGTCGAGCTTGCGCAGGCGCTGGATGGAATTCGAGATCGTCTTCCAGTTTGTCAGCATACCGCCGAGCCAGCGCGAGTTGACATAGTACTGGGCCGAGCGCTGCGCGGCATCGGCGACGATGTCGGAGGCCTGGCGCTTGGTGCCGACGAACAGCACGCGGCCGCCCTTGGCAACAGTGTCGGAAACCTGCTTCAGCGCCTGGTGCAGCAAAGGCACCGTCTGCGAGAGGTCGATGATGTGGATGTTGTTGCGGGCGCCGTAGATATAGGGCGCCATTTTCGGGTTCCAGCGGTGGGTCTGGTGGCCGAAGTGAATGCCAGCTTCCAATAGCTGGCGCATGCTGAAATCAGGCAGAGCCATTCTTATTTCCTTTCCGGTTAGCCTCCACGGACACAGGCATTTTTGGACTTTGTCCTCGAACGCCACCGGAGGTTTCAGCCGGATTTCTCCCGGGCAGACACCAAAGTCCGTGTGTGGAATGAGCGCGCATATAGAGGGGAAGCGCGACAAACGCAAGCGTTGTGGCGTGTTGCGGCTCAGCGTGCGGCGATCAGCGCACCGGTGTCATCGCCGCATCTTCGCCTTCGGCACGCGCACACGCCGGAAAACGGCGACGATCTCCTCGCGGCTGCATTCGATGGCGCCTAACCGCACTGCGCGGTCGCGCTCGAGCCCGGTTATGTCATAATGCGGTGCCGATGTCTTCGGCGGCCCTTGGTAGGACGAGCGCTTGATGCCGAGCTGCCCAGCAAAGCGATGCAGCTCGTCGGTGTCGTCTGCCAGCAGATGACACCAGCGGTGGCCGACCCATTTCCAGATCGCCGCATCGACATAGACCGCCATGAGGCTTGCCGCACTCCTTCATCTTGCGCCGACCAACACACCGCTAACGATGATAGAAGGGATTGGCATAGAAAATGAACCCGCCGCCGGCCTCGAGTTGCGTCATCGTCCTGGTGACGGTCTCCTGCATCCGATCGTGCAGTTCGGCGAGTGCCTCCTCGACGGAGCCTTGATAGGCGTGCAAGCCTAGCGGCTCCGGTACACGGATATGAGCGCGGCGCGGGCCTGCCGGCTGCGGCACGAAACGGTTGATCGTATCGCGCAGCGTACCCTTGCAATAATCGTTGCGGATTCGCTTCAAATGTTCGGCGATCTCCTCCTGCGTGATGCGCGGATTGGCTGAAGCCCACGACCCGACACGCTGCAGGCGCTGGATTGTATCCGCCAGCATTCGGACCTGCTTCTGCCGTCCGGTGCCGTCTGTGTTTTCTCGCAGCCAGCGCCGCGAACGGCGCAAAAGGTCGGCATTGTCGAGCGTGCCGGCGTCGAGCGAAACAAGTTCGGCAAGGCGACGGCCTAGTTCGGTCAGCAGGTCCTTCTGACGTGCGTCATACGAAGCCCGCTCATCTGATCGCAGGCCATTTGCAGCCTCTTCGCGCGATAGCAGCGTCGCGTAGATATGATGGACGCGCTCCGGCAGCGTATTGGCGGCACGGCGTTCGATCTTCAGGCTGTGCTCGACATAGGCACATTCCTTTGCCAGCGCCGCCTCGACATTCCCCGTGAAAGCGAGCTTCCAGATCACGGGCGCGATCCAAACCTTGAAATCCGGATCCGTCAGGCGGCCGCGCTTCAGCGCCTCGAACCCCATCTCGACCGCGCCTGGCAGCAGCGGGGCAATGATGTTGGCATGCCAGCCGACACCGCCTTCGGGATGCAGCAGCACGCCGTGCCCTTTCAGCGCCCAGGCCACCGAATGTTCCTTGGCGGCCGCGCTGTTGCCGGGGATTTGCGCGATCAGATTGTTGGCCAACCAGAATTTCTGCATCAGCCGGCCAAGCCCATTGACGACGCCGTGCGTGGCCCAGGATGCCGCCAGTGGGCTTACCCGCGACACGACCTCCTTGTCGATCATCCAGTCGGTAAAGAATTCGGGATGGTTGGGTGTGATGAACGTCGCCTTGCCCGCACCGCAACAAGCCTTCAGCCTTTGCCGGTCATCCTCCGGAAAATCGATGTGACGGACATTGGCGACGCCGCGCAAACCGGCCAGGCGGTTGAATGGCAACAGGTCGCGAAGCCCCGGAATGCCGTGCAGCATGACAATCCGGTTGACGAATGTCATGGCCTTGATCAGCGTCGCATTGGGCCGCGGCGCCACAAAAACGTCGATCCTGCTCAACCTGCTCCCCCGCGGCGCTTACCGTCGTAAAACGTTGATTGGCAATTGCGGCATGCTCAAGTCGATGCGACATGCCCCACAAGATCAAGCGCTACTATCCCGGATAGCGGCCGGCGGCTTGTCGGTGGTTCGAGCCTATTTCGACGGGCAGGTCTTTGGCTGATCGAATAGTGACAGATTGACCAGTTTGCCGGTCATCGAGAACTCGCCATAGTCCATGACGAGATCGCGCGTGATGCCGTTCTTGTGCAGCTTGAAGCTGATCCGGTATTCCGGCACCTCCTCGCCGCCTTTGTCGGCATCATCGAAGTAGGCGATGTCGACCGGCCAGTATTTGTCGGTGGCGAGCTTGGCCAGCGCCGGCGCTTCCGGATCGGTGTTGTCGGCATCGGCTTGCTTGCCGACGACAACGGTGGTGGTTACCACCTTGTTGGCATCCTCAGAGCCGTCGAACAGGTTGGTTTCGTAGAAACGCTCGCCCTTTTCCGCCTTGCCGATCATTTCGACCATTTGCTGGGTCGGGAACTGGGTCGGCGCAAGTTCCAGGCTGCTCTTCTCGGGCTTGTCGATATCGACCTTGAGACCGTTGGCTTCCTTCGTCGCGGTACCCTTGACCTCCTTGTCGAGGTTCTGGTCGACAAAGGATTTGTTCACGAAGGAGAAGGTCTTGCCCTCGGCATCCTCGAAGGTGGTCATCTGCTGGTCGGTCAGCCTGGTGTTGTCGCTGGTTACGATCTGGGTCACCAAACGGAACTTTACCGTATAGCCCTCGCAAGGCGAGCCGTTGAACTCGTAGACCATCCGGCCGGTGATGCCGGTAATGCCGGAACGGTCTGAGGCCTTGTCGAGTGAAATGTCGTAAACAGCACGATGCGCCTGCAGCGCAGGCACCGCAAAAGCGGGAGCCGCCCAGGAAGCCGCTGTCAAGAGAACGGCGTTGAATGCGAGGCGCGTTGCGCGCATGGGGTGCTCCGATCATCGCGGCTAATGGCAGGCCGCATGGAAAGATGGTCCAGCTTAAAAAAAGTCGTGGCGGAAGCGAGGCAAAAATAGCAATTTCGGCCCGGCCTGCGCGGCACCTTCAAGCAATAGGGAAATAGCATGAGCGAAACAATCGAAAAGCGGCTAAGCGATCTCGGCGTGACGCTGCCGGCCGCCGCCGCGCCCGCCGCCAATTACGTGCCCTATTGCCGGACCGGCAATCTGCTGTTCACCGCCGGGCAGTTGCCGCTCAAGGAGGGCAAGCTCCAGGCGAGCGGACTGCTTGGCCGCGATGTCGACACCGCGACCGGCAAGGAAGCCGCAAAATACTGTGCGATCAACATATTGGCGCAGGCCCAGGCGGCACTTGGCGATCTCGAGAAAATCCGTCGCTTGGTGAAGATCACCGTCTTCGTCGCCTCGGCACCGGATTTTGTCGAACAGCATCTGGTTGCCAACGGCGCCTCGGATTTTCTCGCCGCCGTGCTCGGCGATCGCGGCAAGCACGCACGCTCCGCCGTCGGCACCGCCTCCCTGCCGCTTAATGCCGCAGTGGAAATCGAAGCGATCTTCGAAGTCGAATGACCGGGACTGAGACCATGACCGATCTTTCCTGGCTGACTGCCCGGCCCGTCGCCCATCGCGGCCTCCACGACATGAACAAGACGCGCTGGGAGAACACGCTTTCCGCCTTCGCCGCGGCGGCCGAGCGCGGCTATGCGATCGAGTGCGACGTGCACCTGTCATCCGACGGCGTCCCCGTCATTATCCACGATGGCGATCTGCGGCGGCTGACCGGCAAGGACGGCTTCGTCTGGCAGCGTACCGCTGCCGAGATCACGGCGCTGACGGTCGGCGGCACCGCTGACCATTTGCCGACGCTACAGCAGGCGCTTGATCTGGTCGACGGCCGTGTGCCGATGGTTATCGAGCTGAAAGGCGCTGCCGGGCACGACGAAGGCCTGGTCGAAAGCGTCGGCAAGATGCTCAAACATTACAAGGGCAGGACCGCGATCATGTCGTTCGACCATTGGCTGATCCGCGAGTTCGCGAAACATGCACCCGGCATACCCGGCGGGTTGACCGCCTACGGCAACGACAACCACCTGATCGAGGCGCATTTCGCCATGCTGGCGCATGACATCGCCTTTACCTCCTACGCCGCCGGCGACCTGCCGAACCGGTTCGTCTCCTTCGTGCGAGAAAGACTCGGCATGCCGGTGATCACCTGGACCGTGCACGACCAGCCTGCCGTCGATCTGACCTTCAAATATGCCGACCAGATGACGTTCGAAGGATTCGAGCCCGATCTGGTACGGCTTGCCTGAGCGGGCTTGTATGGGTCCGCAGCGAGCTTAAGTAAGCCTCATGGATCAAGGGGACGACTGCGAAAGACAAACGGCGAATGCGGAACTGTCGATCCGCATCGCCGCGGGTATCGGCGCCTTTACCAGCGCTGAATGGGACAGCCTCGGCGGCACTACACGCGGTGATGCAGAAAACGGCTACAATCCGCTTGTTTCATTCGCTTTTTTGAGCGCGCTGGAAGATTCGGGCTGCGCTGTTCGGCGCACCGGCTGGCAAGGCCATCACCTCAGGCTGGAAACCGCCCGAGGCAAGCTGCTCGGGGCGGTCCCCTGCTATCTGAAGTCGCACAGCCAGGGCGAATATGTATTCGACCATGGCTGGTCGGACGCATTCGAGCGCGCCGGCGGGCGCTACTACCCGAAGCTGCAATGCGCGGTGCCGTTCACACCCGTCACCGGCCCTCGCCTGCTCGTCGGCAAGGGCGAGGACAGCCCTACCGTCAAGGCCGGGCTTGCGGCCGGCCTGAAGGCGGTGACGGATAAGCTGGGCGTGTCTTCCGCGCATGTTACTTTCGCGCCGGAAGACGACGTCCGGATATTGGCAGCGTCCGGCTTCCTGCATCGTACCGACCAGCAGTTTCACTTCTTCAACGAAGGCTTTTCGAGCTACGACGATTTTCTCGCGACGTTAGCCTCGCGCAAGCGCAAGGCAATGAAGAAAGAGCGGCGCGAGGCGCTCGCCGACGGCATCTCGATCGACTGGCTGACCGGCAAGGATCTGACCGAAAAGGCCTGGGACGACTTTTTCGCGTTCTACATGGATACCGGCAGCAGGAAATGGGGCCGGCCCTACCTCAACCGCGCTTTCTTCTCGCTGATCGGCGAGCGCATGGCCGACGACATCCTGCTGGTCATGGCCAAACGCAACGGGCGCTACATTGCCGGCGCCATCAACTTCATCGGCTCAGACGCGCTCTACGGCCGCAACTGGGGCTGCATCGAAGACCACCCATTCCTGCATTTCGAAGTCTGCTACCATCAGGCAATCGATTTCGCCATCTCGCGCAAGCTGAAGGTGGTTGAAGCCGGTGCGCAGGGCGAGCACAAGCTGGCGCGCGGCTACCGGCCCGTGACAATGCATTCGGCGCACTACATCGCCCATCCAGGTCTGCGCAATGCAGTGGCCGACTACCTCCAGCGCGAGCGGCGCGAAGTCGAGCGGATGAGCGAATATCTGGAAGAGCACACTCCGTTCCGCAAGGACATGGCGGAGTAGAGTAGCGAGCCCCAATCGCTCAGCCGAGCGGGCCGGCACGGCCGATGTCGACCGATCGTCTTGCCCGCCCGGAACAGCTTCGCTACACGAGACAGCGAGCCAAGAACCGGAGCGCGCCATGGCCGAAGCAACCTACGACAGCAGCAACATCTTCGCAAAAATCCTGCGCGGAGAAATTCCTTCGCACCGCGTCTACGAGGATGACGCGGTCATGGTCTTCATGGATGTGATGCCGCAAGGACAGGGTCACACGCTGGTGGTGCCGAAAGCCCCGTCACGCAACCTGCTCGACGCGGATCCGGCGGTGCTTGGCCCGCTCTTCGCTCACGTCCAGAAAGTTGCGCGGGCCGTAAAGAAGGCCTTCGATGCCGATGGCGTCACGGTTATGCAGTTCAATGAACCAGCCTCGGGGCAGACCGTTTTCCACCTCCATGTCCATGTCATTCCGCGCTTCGAGGGCATTCCCTTGAAGCCGCACAGCGGACAGATGGAAAAGCCTGAAGTCCTGGCCGAGAACGCCGGCAAGATACGGATGGCGCTGGCAAGCTGAACCGGCGCAAACCGCTCCGGCGGGCGCCGGGTGCATAACCGGAAGGTGTCATAAAAAAAAGCCCCGTTTCCGGGGCTTTTTTACTGGCTGGTTCGTCAGTTCTTGCGCGGCAGTTGCGGCACAAGGCTGCGCTTGCCGCCATCCTTGCCTTTCGGCTCCGGCTTCTGCGCCACCGCCTTTTTCGCGGCGGGCTTCTTCGCCACGGCCTTCTTGGCCTTCGGCACGTCGTCCGGCTCTTCCTTCTTCGGCTTCACCGGCGCCTCGTCGGCGAGCGATTCGAGCTTCAGGCCGGTCTCGCCGGTTTCCTTCTTCTCGACGGTGACACGCACCGTGCCGCCCTTCTTGAGCTTGCCGAACAGGACCTCGTCGGCCAGCGGCTTCTTGATGTGCTCCTGGATGACACGGCCAAGCGGCCTGGCGCCCATGCGCTCGTCGTAGCCTTTGTCGGCCAGCCATGCGATTGCATCCTGCGACAAGTCGAAGGTCACGCCACGCTCGGAAAGCTGCGCTTCCAGCTGCATGACGAACTTCTGCACCACCTGATGGATGACCGGCACCGGCAGCGAGCCGAACGGAATAATCGCATCGAGACGGTTGCGGAACTCCGGCGTGAACAGCCGGTTGATCGCCTCGACATCGTCGCCTTCGCGCTTGGTCGAACCGAACCCAATGGCTGCGCGCTGCGCATCGGATGCGCCCGCATTGGTGGTCATGATCAGGATGACATTGCGGAAGTCGATCTGCTTGCCGTTATGGTCGGTCAGCTTGCCGTGGTCCATGACCTGCAACAGGATGTTGAACAGGTCCGGATGCGCCTTCTCGACTTCGTCCAGCAACAGCACGCAATGCGGATGCTGGTCGACGCCGTCGGTCAGAAGCCCGCCCTGGTCGAAGCCGACATAGCCGGGAGGCGCGCCGATCAGCCGCGAAACGGTGTGGCGTTCCATATATTCCGACATGTCGAAGCGGATCAGTTCCACGCCGAGCGAGGCGGCGAGCTGCTTGGCCACTTCCGTCTTGCCGACACCGGTCGGGCCCGAGAACAGGTACGAGCCGATCGGCTTTTCCGGTTCGCGCAGGCCGGCCCGCGCCAGCTTGATGGCCGAGGTCAGCGCTGTGATCGCGGTGTCCTGGCCGTAAACGACGCGCTTCAACTCGATGTCGAGGCCTTGCAGCACCTTCTCGTCGTCGGCGGAAACCGTCTTCGGGGGGATGCGTGCCATGGTGGCGATCGTCGCTTCGATCTCCTTGATGCCGATGGTCTTCTTGCGCTTGGCTTCCGGCACCAGCATCTGCGAGGCGCCGGTCTCGTCGATCACGTCGATCGCCTTGTCCGGCAGCTTGCGGTCGTTGATGTAACGTGCCGAGAGCTCGACCGAAGCCTTGATCGCCTCGCTCGTGTAGCGGACCTTGTGGAACTCCTCGAAATAGGGTTTTAGGCCCTTCATGATCTCGATGGCGTCCTCGACCGTCGGCTCGTTGACGTCGATCTTCTGGAAGCGCCGCACCAGCGCGCGGTCCTTCTCGAAGAACTGGCGGAACTCCTTGTAGGTGGTAGAGCCGATGCAGCGGATGGCGCCTGACGACAGTGCGGGTTTCAACAGATTCGATGCATCCATGGCGCCGCCGGAGGTGGCCCCTGCCCCGATCACGGTGTGGATTTCGTCGATGAACAGCACGGCGCCGGGATAATCCTCGAGCTCCTTGACGACCTGCTTGAGCCGCTCCTCGAAATCGCCGCGATAACGGGTGCCGGCCAGCAGCGTGCCCATGTCGAGCGCGAAGATGGTGGCATTGTGCAGCACTTCGGGAACGTCGCCCTCGACGATGCGCTTGGCGAGGCCCTCGGCGATCGCCGTCTTGCCGACGCCGGGATCACCGACATAGAGCGGGTTGTTCTTGGAGCGGCGGCACAGCACCTGGATGGTCCGGTTGATCTCGCTCTCGCGACCGATCAATGGATCGATCTTGCCGGCCTTGGCCTTGTTGTTCAGGTTGACGCAATAGGCAGTCAGCGCGTCCTGCTGCTGCTTCTTCTTGCCGCCTTCCTCTTGCGGCTCGGCCCCGCTCTGGCTGCCTTGCTCATCGTCGGCGCCGCGCGGCGTCCGCGTCTCGGAAGCGCCGGGGCGCTTGGCAATGCCATGCGAGATATAGTTGACCGCGTCGTAGCGGGTCATCTGCTGTTCCTGCAGGAAGTACGCGGCGTGGCTCTCACGCTCAGCGAAGATGGCGACGAGCACGTTGGCGCCGGACACCTCCTCGCGGCCTGACGACTGCACATGGATCACCGCGCGCTGGATGACGCGCTGGAAACCGGCGGTCGGCTTGGAATCTTCATCGTAGCCGGTGACGAGGTTGTCGAGTTCGGTGTCGATATAGGTGAGGACCGTATGCTTCAACTCGTCGAGATCGACGTTGCAGGCACGCATGACGGCGGCCGCCTCGGTGTCATCGATCAGGGCGAGCAGCAAATGTTCAAGGGTTGCATATTCATGGTGCCGCTCATTGGCGAGCGTCAGCGCTTGGTGAAGCGCCTTTTCCAGGCCTTGGGAGAAAGCCGGCATGTTACCTCACTTCTTCTCCATCACGCATTGCAGCGGATGCTGATTCTGTCGGGCGAAATCCATGACCTGAGACACTTTGGTCTCGGCCACCTCGAATGTATAGACCCCGCACTCGCCCACCCCATGATTGTGAACATGAAGCATTATGCGTGTGGCGGCTTCGCGGTCCTTCTGGAAAAAGCGCTCCAGCACGTGGACCACGAATTCCATGGGTGTGTAGTCGTCGTTAAGAATGAGGACCCGGTACAGACTGGGCTTCTTGGTCTTGGTTTTTGTGCGCGTGATGACGGCCGTGCCGCGACCGGCCTCATTGCCGTTGCTGCCGTTCTGCATTCGCACCACGTAGCTCGTGGCAGTCAAACCTGTAGTCACGTAGTCCTGCCTCTTTCGAATCCTCATGCATGCTCGACATGTAGGTGTTCGATGGACGATTTTAAGCCCTTCTGTTTAGCTGACAATATGGCTAGGTGGCCAAACTTGACCGATTTTTCAAATCGTGAAGACCGCAGGCCCTCAATTTCGAGCTGGCATGAAAAAACCCGGCCGCGCGTTCGCGACCGGGTCTGTCTTCGCAAGCCCAAGGGCCGGCTCGGAACGTTCGTCGAATTTACTTCGCCTTGGCGACGATCGATTCGAACGGCTTGTAGGCTTCCTTGGCGAGTTCGGCATAGAGATCGCTAAGCTTGGTGGCCTCGCTGACGAAGCTCTCATAGGACTGCTTGGCATAGTCGGACTGGATCTCGATCGCCTTGTCCAGCGACTTGGCGGAAAAGAGCTTCTCGACAGCGGCGCTACCGGCTTCGAAGCTTTTCTTGGTGTACTCGCCCGCCTCGGCGGCGATAGCCTGCGCACCCTTGGACAGCGAGGCGAAGCTCTTCAATCCGGTGTCCGCAAATTCCTTGCCGTATTTGCTGAAATCTTCATAGGTCTGGGTCATTTCACGCATTCCCTTGAACGGTTGCCTTTGGACGATAGACGCGCCTTGTCCGGGCCGCGTTGTGCAATGCGTGTAAATATATTGTGCAGTGCACAAAAGTCAAGATTCCCGCGGCAATACGCATCGTGAGCTGCCGGTAATCGCTAAGATTCGAATAAAGAGAAGCTCAATCCCGCAGAAAATGGTGAACGCGGCGGTTACCATAAACGGATTGGTAACGCTGCCCGCGTTAGCGTGGCCGGAGGTGAGGCAGGACCCTTTGCCGCCTCCAAGGCAACGGAAATTCAAAGGAACTATCAGTGCGTAAGGCGTTGTCGGGCTTCGTTTCCAAATCCGCGTCCCCCCTCAAAACGATCATGATCCTCGCTATGGCGATGAGCTTCGTCGTCGCGGATGCGGCTTCATCCATGGCGGCCAAGTCGGCAGCCATCGTCATCGATGCCAAGACCGGCAAGGTGCTTTATTCGTCGGACGCCGATGGCCGGCGCTATCCGGCATCGCTTACCAAGATGATGACGCTCTATCTGACGTTCGAGGCGTTGGCGAAGGGCAGGATCAGCAAGAATTCCCCGGTCGTGTTCTCGGCCAATGCCGCTGCCGAACCGCCGACGAAGCTCGGCGTCAAGCGGGGCGGCTCGGTCACGGTCGAGACCGCGATCCTGTCGATGGTGACCAAATCGGCAAACGATTCTGCAACGGCGCTTGGCGAGATGCTCGGCGGCAATGAAGCCAATTTCGCCCGCATGATGACCGCCAAGGCGCGCGCTCTGGGCATGAGGGGAACCGTTTTTCGCAACGCCAACGGCTTGCCTGATCCCGGCCAGTTCACGACCGCGCGCGACATGGCGATGCTCGGCATCGCCCTGAGAGAGCATTTTCCGCAATATTACGGCTATTTCTCGCAGCGCTCCTTTCTTTACGGGCGGCAGCGCATCAACGGCCACAACCGGCTGCTCGGACGCATCAAGGGCGTCGACGGCATCAAGACCGGATACACCCGCGCCTCCGGTTACAATCTGGTCTCCTCGGTCTCAGATGGCGATCGGCGCATCGTAGCGGTGGTCATGGGCGGCAGGTCCGGCGGCAGCCGCGACAGCCAGATGGCCGGGTTGATCAATGACTACATGCCGAAGGCGTCGTCGCGCGGCGGCGGCGTGCTGATTGCCAAGGCTAGCGGGGGCAATCCGATTTCAGCCTTGGCCAAGGTGCTTTTACCGAAGCATGACGCTCCGACACCGGACAGTAAGCCGGACGACGATGCCGTTGCCTCCCTTGTCGAGGAAAATGCGCCCGTCGTTGAAGAAACCACTCCGGTCGTTCAGGCCAAGAGGGTCAAGACGACGGCCGTGGCGACAGTGGACGATGTGGCGACAGCCCGGGTCGCCGCAGCCTATGCCGAACCGGCGCCAGAGGTCGATCCGGTCAGCACGGCATCGGTGCCATCCGGCTGGGCAATACAGGTCGCCTCTTCGCCAAAACAGGCCGAAGCGAAGGCTTTCCTCGACAAGGCGACGAAGCAGGCGCCCTCCGTTCTGGCCGATGCCTCCGGTTTCACCGTCGCCTTCGACAAGGACGGCGTCACCTACTACCGCGCCCGGTTCGGTGGTTTCGGTTCGAAGACCGCTGCCTGGAAGGCCTGCAACGCTTTGAAAAAGAAGAAGATCGAGTGTTACGCCGTCCAGCAGTAAGCGGCGCCCGAAACGATATCTTTCCCGAAAGTTCTGCGTCGAAGGAGACTAGTTGTGATTGGAGAGCAAGACGTCCTTGGCTTCATTGATCCGCGCCGCCAGGAAAGACGTGCCACCGATATCGGGGTGCAGGCGCTGCATCAGGCGGCGGTGCGCCTTGCGGACATCCGCCGCGGCAGCCCCCGCTTCAAGACCAAGGATCTTGTAGGCCTCCTCCTTAGTCATGGCGCCAGAACCTGGCGCAACACCCAGCCCTTCGCCACCATTCGCATCAGCGTCTTTGCGCCAGATGGGAAATCTGCCGTCAAGATACGTCTCTAGCAATTGGCGGCTCTCCGGATCGCCGGAGAGTTCGCGATAGAGTTGCTGCAATTCGGCAAGCCCCATCGAGCCAAGCATCTTGCCCTCATGGCGCCCGGCCAGCACAAGGCCTTCGAGGCCGCCGGTATCGTGATCGAGTTCCATCTCAAGCGCCGCGGTACGAACTGTCGAACGCTTGCCTGGTGCCAGTTTGGCTGCCGGCCGATTCATGCGCATGGAGCCGTACCAGGCGAGCGCAGCCGACAGGATCAAGCCGCCGATGCCCTCGCGCCCGACCAGCAGCACGGCGACGCCGACCAGCCCGAGCAGCACAGGTCCAAGCGTTCTCATGCCGCCTGCAAGCTTCGCCGGATCGGCGCGCAGGAAGATGGTGAGCGTGCCGAGAAGCACTAGAAGCAATGCTACAAAAGCGATAATTGCGCCCATCAGTTTCCGCCGCCCCGCATATGCTCGATCATCAGCCGGTCCTCCGGCCTGCCCCGGGCCTCCAGTGCTTTCAGCCCGCCGGTCGCAAACACGGCGACGGACGACAGCAGGCCGGCCAAGGTTGCGGCAGCCCGTCGATCGAACCGGAACCAGGCCCCTTTCGACAGCCGCGCAATTTCCTTGAACGCCTTTTCCGCAGCGGCATCATGACCTTCCTGAAAGACGAAGACAGGAACTCCGTGCAGACCGAGGCTGCCGGCCTTTTCGGCCAGATCATCTATGTTTTCTTCCATCGCGTCGCCGATATAGACCAGCGCGTTGACCTTGGCCGCCGCCGTCTGTTTCAGCGCATGGGCGAGCACCTTGCCGATCTGGGTATGGCCGCTGCGGCAGTCGATGCGCGTCATCAGCTGTTTCAGAGCTTCGGTATCGGTGACGAATGCGGAGGAGCGGCACTCGCCAAGGCCGCGAAAATAGACAAGTTGAACCTTGAGCGCCCCGGCCTTGCCGACGGCGTCGAACATCTCGGCCTGCAGCGCACAGGCGAGATCCCAGGTCGGCTGGCGGCTCATCGTCGCGTCAAGGGACAGGATCAGCCTGCCTGAACCGGTGGCGGATGCAGCGAGCGTCCTTGCCTGACGGAGAAACGCGTCGATTTCGCCGGTGCTCGATTGAGACTCGACCGGCGCAGGATTGGCCTTTGCAGGCACGGACTGCTTCTTGTCGCTCATGACATTCAAGATGTGGCGTTGTTCCCCGGCTTGCAAGCCCAGATGAGGCGACCTGGAGGACCGGTGATGATGGCAACTGCGGACAAGCGCTTCGGCTGGTGGTCTTGGCGCTGCGTTTCTTGGCGTCAGAGTAGGCCGAGATCGGCAAGCTCACGCCTGAGCTTCGGCGGCATCTCGATCAGCCCGGCTTTGCCCTTGCCGAGATCGGCCGGCGCGTCCGCCTGCTTCAGGTAGCGCCACCCCTGGAATGCACGGCGCGGTTGCCAGTCAGTTCGCACGACCTCGGGATCGAGGATCAGATGGCAACGGCCGATGCCCTTGTCATCGGTGAAGGGCCGGATTTCGGTGATCAGCTGGCGGCATTGGACATTGCCCTTGATCACCCAGTAGAGCGAGCCGCCGTCGGTAATCTCGGCGCCGCGTGTCGGCACCATGCGGGTGGTGTGATAGTGCTCGGCCGGTTCGCCGGCGCGGCGCCGCTCGTCGAGACGGAAGGCGATCCACTCCTCCAGATCCTCGACGCTGTCACAGCCGACGCAAAGCTTTATGAGATTGAGAGACATCGTTTAAGGTTTAGTCCAGCACGCGAACGCGTCAACGGCCTGATCGACTTCTCCACAGTGGTGGTCCGGCCCCCAGAATGGCGCTCAGCACTCCACGACATTGACGGCCAATCCGCCAAGGCTGGTTTCCTTGTACTTTTCGTTCATGTCGAGGCCGGTCTGGCGCATCGTCTCGATCGCGGCATCGAGCGGCACGAAATGAACGCCGTCGCCCTTGATGGCCAGCGAAGCGGCGGTCACCGCCTTGACGGCGCCAAGCGCGTTGCGCTCGATACACGGCACCTGCACCAGGCCGCCGACCGGATCGCAGGTCATGCCGAGATGATGTTCCAGCGCGATCTCGGCAGCGTTCTCGACCTGCTCGGGCGTGCCGCCCATGACGGCGCACAATCCCGCCGCAGCCATTGCCGAAGCCGAACCGACCTCGCCCTGGCAGCCGACTTCCGCCCCCGAGATCGAAGCATTGGTTTTGATGATGCCGCCCACGGCCGCCGCCGTCAGCAGGAAATCGCGGATGCTGGGCTGGTCGGCTTCGGGATGAAAATGCAACCAGTAGCGCAGCACTGCGGGCAGGGTGCCGGCCGCCCCATTGGTTGGCGCGGTGACGACACGTCCGCCGGCGGCATTCTCCTCATTGACCGCCATCGCATAGATCGACAGCCAGTCGTTGGCGAGCAGCGGGTTGGGCCGGTTCTGCTGCCATTGCTCCTGCAGCTTGTCGTGCAGCATCCGGGCGCGGCGGCGCACCTTCAGTCCGCCCGGCATGATGCCGTCTTGCGACAGGCCGCGCTCGATGCAGCCCTTCATGGCGCTCCAGATGCCGTCGAGGCCGGCGTCGAGCTCCCCGCGCGACATCTGCGTCTCCTCGTTGACGCGCTTCATCTCGGCAATGGAAAGCCCGCTTTTTGCTGCCATCGATAGCATTTCGACGGCATTCTTGAACGGATACGGAACCTTCTTGCCTTCGGTTGTCGCCGAGCCCCTTGCTTTCATCCGCTGCAGTTCTTCCTCGGACACTACGAAGCCGCCGCCGATCGAATAATAGACGCGCCTCAGCAGCAACCGGTCACCGGCATCATAGGCAGAGAAGGCCATGCCGTTGGCGTGACCCGGCAGCGGCGTCTTGCGATCCAGCACAAGATCCGTTGCCGGGTCGAAACGATAGGACGGATGGCCGGGCGGCGAAATCCGCTTCTCGGCGGCGATGCGAGCGACGATGCCGTCCGCCTGGTCGGGATCCACCGTCTGCGGCGTCTGGCCGGCGAGGCCGAGCACCACGGCACGATCGGAGCCATGGCCGATGCCGGTATAGGCGAGCGAGCCATGCAGGCTGGCCGCGATCCGGTCGACCTTGGCGCCGGCCGGGCGCGGCCAGTCGTCTCCCGCAATCTCGTCGAGAAACCGCCGCGCAGCCGTCATCGGCCCCATCGTGTGCGAACTCGATGGGCCAATGCCGATCTTGAACAAGTCGAAAACCGAAAGGAACACGTGGGCGTTTTCTCCTGGGACCCTGTTGAGGTCTACATATAGGAATTCCCATGATGTTTTCCGCTGTTTTAAGGACCGCGGCGCTGCGCCTGCCGACCTTGTTTGCTCCGGCAGCGACATTCCAGCTTAGGCCATCGAAGCGTTAGCGCCGCCTGTGGTAAAAGCAATGCATGAGCGATTCCTTTCATCTATCGACGGCCGATCTTGCCGCGCTGGGGTTCTTCCTTGCCGCGTGGGTGCTGCATACGCTCGCCGCCGACGGAATGCTGGTCAGCCGCATGTCGCTGACGAGGGCGATGAACGCGCAGCGCGAGGCCTGGATGCGGACCATGGCCGAACGCGAGATCCGCATCGTCGACACCGCTATCATGAGCGGCCTGCAACAGGGGACCGCCTTCTTTGCCTCCAGTTCGCTGATTGCGATCGGCGGCTGTTTTGCCCTGCTCGGCGCCTCGGATCAGGTTCTGACCGTACTGAGCGACCTGCCGTTTGGCGCCACGTCCTCACGCGCGGCCTTCCAGACGAAGGTGTTCGGGCTGGTGCTGATCCTGGCCTTTTCCTTCTTCAAGTTCGGCTGGGCTTACCGGCTGTTCAACTATTGCTCGATCCTGATCGGCGCCGTGCCGATTCCACATGGCGAGGCGTCGCGCAATCCGGTCACCGAAACGGCGGTGTGGCGTGCCGCGCGCATGAACATGCTGGCCGGAAAGCACTTCAATTCGGGCCTGCGCGGCGTGTTCTTCTCGATCGGCTATCTCGGTTGGTTCGTCGATCCCACAGTCTTCGTGCTATCGACGCTGCTGCTTCTGGCGGTACTGGTGCGCCGCCAGTTTTTCTCGGCGGCGCGGCAGGCGGTGCTCGGTCAGCCGCCCGGTCCGGGAAAAGGCCGATCGATGCGGCCCGACAGCCAATAGGCGGTGAGCCCAATCCATTCGCGGATCGCAACAGTGGTGACCTCCAGCCAGTCGCCGGGATAAGGCAAGGTGCCGATGCTTTCCCTGCCGGAGGTGCGATAGTCGACCGGCCACGGAACGGTCGAAAAGCCAGCTTTGTCGAACAGCGCCTTGGCGCGTGGCATGTGGAAGGCCGAGGTCACCAGCAGCCATGTCTCCCCCGGTTTCGGCGTCACCAGTTCCCTGGTGAAGACAGCATTCTCGTAGGTGCTGCGGGATTTGTTCTCGAGGATCAGCCGATCGGCCGCCACGCCGAAAGCGGCAAAAAGACGCGGCGCAGTATCTGCATCGCCTTCGCCGCCGCGGAACGTTTCGACGCTGCCACCGGAGATAACGACTTTCGCTGTCGGAAACCGCCGCGCCAGCACGGCAGCCTCGACCATCCGGTCGCCGCTGGCGTTCATTTCATAGCCGCCACGCACCAGATTGACGGCGCCATCCAGACTGCCGCCAAGCACGATGATACCGTCAACCTTTTCCGGCAGCGGCGGCCTGGGGAAGCGCTCCTCCAGCGGATTGAGCATCATGGGTCCGAGCGGGCTCCATGTCGAAACAACAAGGATGAGGAAGGCAAGAGTGCTGCCGGCGGTCGCCAACCGTCGCCGCCCGAGCATCGCCGCGACCATCCCCGCCAGCAGCAGAAAGATCGCGAGATTCAACGGCTCGACGAAGAACCCGATAACCTTGGAGACATAGAAGAACATCCCTCACCCCCTCCGATGAGAAACGATCCTACCACCATTTTTCCGGCTGAAATGTGCCGGCCGCCTGTTCGATGACATGGGCGGTCTGGAACAGCGTTTCCTCGTCGAAGGGCCGGCCGATCAGCTGCAGGCCGAGCGGCAGCCCCTTGGCGTCGAGCCCGGCCGGAACCGCTATGCCGGGCAGGCCGGCCATGTTCACCGTCACCGTAAAGATGTCGTTGAGATACATCTTGACCGGGTCGGCGGCCATGTCCTCGTCGGCGATGCCGAAGGCGGCGGACGGCGTTGCCGGCGTCAGGATGACGTCGACGCCTGCGGCAAACACGTTTTCGAAGTCACGCTTGATCAGGGTTCGAACTTTCTGCGCCTGCAGATAGTAGGCATCGTAGTAGCCGGCGGAAAGCACATAGGTGCCGATCATGATGCGGCGCTTGACCTCGCGCCCGAAGCCGGCGGCGCGGGTCTTTTCATACATGTCGACAATGTCCTTGCCGGGCACCCGCAAGCCATAGCGGACGCCGTCGTAACGGGCGAGGTTGGACGAAGCTTCGGCGGGCGCCACAATGTAATAGGCCGGCAGCGCGTATTTCGTGTGCGGCAGCGAGATATCGACGATCTCGGCACCGGCATCCCTCAGCCAGGCAATGCCTTTCTGCCACAGCGCCTCGATCTCCGCGGGCATGTCGTCGACACGATATTCCTTTGGAATGCCGACCTTCATGCCTTTGATCGGGCGGCCGATCGCCGCCTCGTAGTCCGGCACTGGCAGGTCGACGGACGTCGTATCCTTCGGGTCGACCGAAGCCATCGACTTCAACAGGATCGCGGCGTCGCGTACGTCGCGCGCGATCGGCCCGGCCTGGTCGAGCGACGAGGCGAAGGCAACGATGCCCCAGCGCGAACAGCGGCCATAGGTCGGCTTGATGCCGACTGTGCCAGTGAAGGCGGCGGGCTGGCGGATCGAGCCGCCGGTGTCGGTGGCGGTGGCGCCTGCGCACAGGAAGGCCGAGACCGCTGATGCAGAGCCACCGGACGAACCGCCCGGCACCAGTTGGGCATTGTCCAACGTGCGCGCGGTCCTGGTGCCGCCCGCCGAAACGAAGCCGCCCTCGCCCTGATGTGTCGTCGGCATCACCACCGTGTCGAGGCGCGAACGCCGCCACGGGTTGATGACGGGCCCGTAATACGAGGTCTCGTTGGACGAGCCCATCGCGAACTCGTCCATGTTGAGCTTGCCGAGCATGACGGCGCCATCCGCCCACAGATTGGCGGTGATAGTCGATTCATAGCGCGGCTTGAAGCCATCCAGCACATGGCTGCAGGCTTGGGTGTGGACACCTTCGGTGCCGAACAAATCCTTGATGCCGAGCGGGATACCCTCGAGCGACCCGCCCTCGCCCTTGGCCAGTTTCGCGTCGGAGGCCTTGGCCATGTCGCGCGCCTTGTCGTCGGTAACCACGACATAGGCATTGAGCGCCGGATTGGCTCGCTCGATCGCCGATAGATAGGCTTCGGTGATTTCGGTGGCGGTGATCTCCCTGGAACGCAATTTGGCGCGGGCCTGCGAAATCGTCAGCTGGGTCAGGTCGCTCATCAGGCAAGGCTCTTTTCGTAAAACACCGACCACTCGGAATCGGGATAATCCAGTACCGGGCCGCAGCGCGAAAAACCGGCGCGTTCGTAGACGGTCCAGGCGGCGGGATGACGGTCCCCCGTCTCCAGCACCAGACGCTTAAGCCCGTCTTGGCGCGCCGCCGCCTCGATACGCTCGACAATCTTTGCGCCGATCTTGCGGCCGCGATGCGAAGGTCGCGTATACATACGCTTGACCTCGCCCACCGTGGCATCGTGGCGCTTCAGTGCGCCGCAACCGATGGCAAGACCGTTATCGCGGGCGATGAAGACGGTCGTGTCGCGGTCCGCCATCTGCTCGACCGTCAAATGGTAGCAATGCTCCGGCGGCGTCAGCTCCAGCAATGTGGCATTGAGCTCCTCGACCAGCCCGCGCACGTCGTCCTGCAGCGGCGTCTCCGCGGCGATCTCGATTGCCATCGGCCTGCTACTCCACGACCTTCGGCACAAGGAAGAAATTCTCTTCGGTCGCCGGTGCATTAGCGACGATGTCGGCTGCCTTGCCGCCGTCGGTGACGATGTCCTGGCGCTTTTTCATTGCCATCGGCGTGACCGAGGTCATCGGCTCGACGCCGGAAACATCGACCTCGTTCAACTGCTCGACAAAGCCCAAAATAGCGTTCAGTTCGCCGGTCATGCGCTCTGCATCCTCTTCGCTCACCGCAATGCGGGCAAGATGCGCAACGCGCTTCACGGTTTTAATATCAACGGACATGTTCGTGCCTCGGGGAAAACCAGCGCTATAGCGACGTAGCGCGTGCCGCGCAACATGCATCGTGCCGACAACTGCCCTATGGCATCGCCACGCCGTCGCAGAGGAAATAACTGCCGCCGTTGCCGCTCTGCTCGCCTTCGTCGGTGGCAGGCCGAACCGATACCAGGTCGATCTGCTTCGGGCTCATCTGTGTCAGTGAGAGCACATCCGGAAAGACGTAGCCCGGCTCCTGGCATATGGCGGTCACCGCCCAGCTTGGTGAACGTGTCGCTTTGGTGATTTGCAGGAATTCACAATTATATTCGATGCTTTCCAGGCCATTTGCCGACAGCACGATATTGCCGCCCTCGATCACCGTCTGCAGCGTATCCTTTTTGGCCTGCGCGCAGAGGTCCTCCGATTGCAGATAGATGCCCTCGATGAAATCCTCCGCCGCCAGCGCCGGCGACGCGGCAACCAGCATGGAAATGCAAAGAGAATTTCTCAAGCGCATCGTATCGTTCCGGATCAGCTTTCTTTACAGCGTAATCGTCTCGCCGATCTTCGGCAACGCCACTTTCACGCCCGATCCGTCCAGCCCGGCCACGAATTTGTCGGCGGTCTGGTCGATCATCGGAAACGTGCCGAAGTGGGCGGGAACGACGGTCTCGAACTTGAAGAAACGCTGGCAGGCAAGGGCTGCTACCGCCCCACCCATGGTGAAGCGGTCGCCGATCGGCACGATGCCGATCTTCGGTTCATGCAATTCGTTGATCAGCGCCATGTCGGAAAAAATGTCGGTGTCGCCCATATGATAAAGCGTCTGGTCCTCGGGGAAGTGCAGGACGAGCCCACCCGGATTGCCGAGATAGGTATTCTGGCCGCCCTCGCCCGAAAAGGACGATGAGTGCAGGGCCTGAACGAAGGTGGTGGTGAAGCCGCCGCAATCGACCGTACCGCCGATATTGCCGGGATTGATCTGCTTGTCACCGACGCCCTTGCCGACCAGGTACATGCAAATCTCGAAATTGGCGACCAGCATCGCGCCGGTCTTCTTGAGCACTTCGATGGCGCCGCTGATGTGGTCGCTGTGGCCATGGGTGAGCAACACGTGCGTGACCCCTTCGGCCGGCCCTTCCCAGCCGCCTGTCCATGACGGATTGCCGACCAGATAGGGGTCGATGAGGATTTTCGCGCCTTCGATTTCAATTCGGAATGCCGAATGTCCGTACCAGGTCAGTTTCATCAATGCTTTCCTCGATTTTTGCTTCGGTAGAGGATAGAACGCCGACGGCGAAATTAAAGCGCCACGCACGCTTTGCGCGTATAGGACGTGCGGCGTCGCGGTCAAAGGAAAAGCCGTTGGGCATCATCACCATCGAAGAGTTGCCGGCCCGGCTCGGCGGCGGCAAGACCCTGGCTGGTCTCGACCTCGGCGACAAGACGATCGGCGTGGCGGTTTCCGACCGCGGCTTGTCCTTCGCGCACCCGCGCCCTGTCATCATGCGCAGAAAATTCTCGCTCGATGCCGCAGTGCTGCTCGCTCTGCTACAGAAGGAAAATGCCGGCGCCGTGGTGATCGGCCTCCCCATCAACATGGACGGCTCGGAAGGCCCGCGCGCCCAAAAATCCCGCGCTTTCGTCCGCAACATGGCTGGATTGACCGATCTGCCGTTCGTCTTTTGGGACGAAAGGCTGTCGACGGTGGCGGCCGAGCGGACGCTGATCGAGATGGATTTTTCCCGCAAGAAACGCGCCGGCAAGATCGATTCAGCGGCGGCCGCCTTCATCCTCCAGGGCGTTCTCGACCGGCTTCAGGCGCTCGGCGTCGATGCCTGGTCGAAATAGCGGTTGCGCATCGCCGTGATCCAGCCGCCAATTGCCTTGCGGCGGCGAAATGCCCAGAACGCCATCAGCAGCAGCCCGTCGAATACGCAAGCTTTCGCCACCATGCCCGGAATAAGCGCCGGATCGACGCCCAGCATCTGTCCATAGAGCTGGAAGACGAGATCGTGCAATTGGCGGCTCAGCATGACATAGCCGAAATTGATGTCGTTGAGCGACAGGAAGAACCAGCCCCAAAACAAGAGGAGCGGAGCCGCCCACAGCGCGAACAAGGTGCGCATCAGCGGTCATCCCTCGAATCCAGCCGGCCGGAAATGCGGGCAAGCGAGGAATTATGCGCCGCTGCCTTGGCCATGACATGCGCGGCCGCTCGGATTTCGCCGGTTCCGGGAACTGCCGCGGCAACGGCCGACCGCCGCTCGGCGAGCATCGCGACATAGGACGCCAGAAGTGCCGCCAATTGCACCGCGACAACCATGAACAGCCCATTGATGCCTTGCGCGGCGCCGCCGATGACTATCAGCGACAGCACGCCCAAGGCGGAGATGAAGGCGATTCGCACGACGCTGTCGGCCGGATCCGGGTTGGTCGTGTCGCTGGTCAGTGCTTCAACAAAGGCCCAGCAGAACAGCACCGCGACGACAAGCAGTGCCACGGCGAGCGGCGCCACGACGACGGCGTTTTCGAGATCGGCAAATCGAGTGTTCTGGACTGGAACGCCCAGCACGCCAAGGGCCGTCGCCACGCCTCGATTCCCGTCGATGCAGATGAACGCCAGCAGGGCGAAAACGGCCGCCCAATGCAATGCCAGAAAAGAGCTCAGAATATGCCGCATGACGCTCCTGCTTCGCAGGGCAAAGCCGCTCAAGCTGAACAATCCTTGCCTTAACCATAACAGTGGGCTTTGCCACCGGCCGCCGCAATGGAAACCATTCGTTAAGGTTAACGGCCATCCACAGGGTCGCGAGAGCGGCAGCGAATAGGGCGACGGCCCTTAGTTGATCGGCGGGTAGAGCGTATCGATGATCATGCGCGCATCATGGCGCGAATCGATCATGCCATAGGTATTGCGCCACTGGCCGGCGAGGCGCGTTTCGACGAAGGCGTCGGCGATCCGCCCTGCCCCCAGCCTGCGAAGCTCTGCCGCCGCCGCCGACAATGCCAATTGCTCGGTCAAGAGCCGCGCCGAGCCCTCGTCGGTTGCTGCGACCTGCATTGCCGCCTTGAGCACGCCGACGGTGCCGCGTCCGCCGGCGCCGAGATCGCGGTCGATGCCGGCCAGCACGTCGTCGAACAGGCCTGGCGCGCGGCCGAGCACGCGCAACACGTCGAGCGCCATGACATTGCCTGAACCTTCCCAGATCGCGTTGACCGGAGCTTCGCGATAGTAGCGGGCGAGCGGTCCCTCCTCGACATAGCCATTGCCGCCGAGGCACTCCATCGCTTCATAGAGCAGCGGCGGCGCAATCTTGCAGACCCAGTATTTGACCACCGGCGTCATGGCGCGGGCGAAGGCCGCCTCGCCGCGGTCGCCGGCCGCCTCGTCGAAGGAGCGCGCCAGCCGGAACGACAGCGCGGTAGCGGCGGCAACGTCGAGCGCCATATCGGCCAGCACACGCTGCATCAGCGGCTGCTCGATCAGATTGGTTCCAAACACCTTGCGGTTGCGCGTGTGGTGGACGGCCTCGGCCAGTCCGGCCCGCATGATCGCCGACGAGGCGACGGCACAGTCGAGCCGCGTCAGGGTTACCATGTCCATGATCGTCTTCACGCCGGCGCCGGGCTCGCCGACCATCTCGCCGATGGCATTGACGAATTCCACCTCCGACGAGGCGTTGGATCGATTGCCGAGCTTGTCCTTCAGCCGTTGAAAACGGAAGCCGTTGCCAGATCCGTCGCCGAGCAAGCGGGGCACGAGAAAGCATGACAGTCCCTCCGGCACCTGTCCGAGCACCAGGAAGGCATCCGACATCGGCGCCGACATGAACCATTTGTGGCCGGTCAGGCGATAAAACCCGCTGCCGGCGCGCTCGGCCCTGGTGACGTTGGCACGGACATCGGTGCCGCCTTGCTTCTCGGTCATGCCCATGCCGAGTGTCAGCCCGGCTTTTTCGACCGGAGGCTTTTGGCTTTGATCGTATTTGCGCGTCGTCACCCGAGGCGCCCACTCGCGAAACAGCTTCGGGCTGGCCATCAGCGCTGCCAGCGAAGCGCTGGTCATGGTGATCGGGCAGAGATGTCCGGTCTCGAGCTCAGCCGTGAGGTAAAAGCGTGCAGCGCGCACCTGGTGGCGTCGGCCGATCTCGGCGTCGCCATTCTCCCAGACCGACGAATGCAGCCCGTTGGCAACAGAGCGGCGCATGAGCGCGTGATAGGCGGGATGGAACTCGACCTGGTCGATGCGCCGGCCCTGGCGGTCGTGGGTCCTGAGCTTCGGCGTCTCGACATTGGCAAGACGGGCCAGTTCCTGCGCCTCATGGGTCAGAACGAAACGGCCAAGCCCGTCGAGGTCCTTGCGCACCGGATCGGAAAAGCGCTCGGCAAGCTGGATCAGCAACGGATCGCCCCGCCAGGCGTTGCCGCCGGCCAGCGGCGGCGGCTGGTTGGTCACGTCGTCAGTCACGCTTCGTCCTTATCACCTGAAGGCTGCGAATCCAAAGCCAAGGCGGTTTATAGCCTATGGCCAGCGGCGCGCGACGAAAATACCGGGGAGAACCAATCCATTCCAAAGCCGGTGCTTGCAGCCGCGGAGCCTCCCCCCTATAGCAGCGACTTGAGATGACCGACGCATCGTCCCTGCCGCTTTATCCCCACCGCCATCTTCTGGGCATCCGCGATCTTTCCCCCGCCGACATCGAGCTTCTGCTCGACCGGGCGGACCGGGCCGTTGCCATCTCGCGGCAATCGGACAAGAAGACATCGACGCTGCGCGGCCGCACCCAGATCAATCTCTTCTACGAAGCCTCGACGCGTACGCAATCGTCATTCGAGCTGGCCGGCAAACGGCTCGGCGCCGACGTCATGAACATGTCGGTGGCGAGCTCTTCGGTGAAGAAGGGCGAGACGCTGATCGATACCGCAATGACGCTGAACGCCATGCGCCCCGACATATTGATCATCCGCCATCAATCGGCCGGCGCGGCAGCACTTCTTGCCCAGAAGGTCGGCTGTTCGGTGGTCAACGCCGGCGACGGCGCCCATGAGCACCCCACCCAGGCGCTGCTCGACGCACTGACCATCCGCCGCGCCAAGGGTCCGCTGTCGAAGCTGATCGTGGCGATCTGCGGCGACATCCTGCATTCGCGCGTGGCCCGCTCCAACATCATTCTGCTCAACGCGCTTGGTGCCCAGGTCAGGGTCGTCGCCCCTTCGACGCTTTTGCCCGCCGGCATCGAGAAGATGGGCGTCATCGTCACCCGCTCGATGGCCGAGGGTCTGAAGGACGCCGACGTGGTGATGATGCTGCGCCTGCAGCGCGAACGCATGGAAGGCGCTTTCGTACCGTCGGTGCGCGAATATTTCCGCTATTTCGGCCTCGACGCCGAGAAGCTGAAAGCAGCCAAGGACGGCGCGCTGGTCATGCATCCCGGGCCGATGAACCGCGGCGTCGAGATCGCCTCGGAGATCGCCGACGGCCCGCAAAGCGTCATCCAGGAACAGGTTGAGATGGGCGTCGCCGTGCGCATGGCGGTGATGGAAGCGCTGCTCGACCCCCGTCGAAACCACGAGGGCCGCGGCTGATGAGCATAACGGTCTTCAGCCGCGCCCGCATCGTCGACCCGTCGCGCGGCATCGATGAGGTCGGCACCGTCATAGTCGAAGGCCGCAAAATCGTTGCGGCCGGCAAGGCGGCCTTGAACCAGGGCACGCCCGAAGGCGCCGCCATCATCGACTGCGCCGGCAAGACTATCATTCCCGGCCTGATCGATGCGCGTGTCTTCATCGGCGAACCGGGCGGCGAACACCGCGAAACCATTGCTTCCGCGAGCATCGCTGCGGCGGCCGGCGGCGTCACCTCAGTCGTTATGATGCCCGATACCGACCCGGTGATCGACAATGTCGCATTGGTCGAGTTCGTGCTGCGCACCGCCAAGGACACCGCAATCGTCAACATCTTTCCGGCGGCAGCGATCACCAAGGGGCTGGAAGGCCGCGAGATGACCGAATTCGGCCTGCTGCGCGAGGCTGGAGCGGTCGCCTTCACCGACGGCCGCCATTCTATTGCCAGCGCGCTGGTGATGCGCCGCGCGCTGACCTATGCGCGCGATTTCGGCGGCGTCATCGCGCATGAAACCCAGGACGCCGACCTCGCTTCGGCCGGCGTCATGAACGAAGGCCTTTACGCAAGCTGGCTTGGCCTTGCCGGCATTCCGCGCGAAGCCGAATCGATCCCCCTGGAGCGCGATCTCGCATTGGCTCGGCTGACCGGCGGCGCCTATCACGCTGCCAAGATCTCGACGGCTATGGCGGCAAGCGCGGTAGCGCGCGCGAAAGCCGATGGCGCCAATGTCACATCAGGCGTGTCGATCCACAATTTGTCACTCAACGAGAACGATGTCGGCGAGTACCGCACCTTCTTCCGGCTGACGCCGCCGCTGCGCGCCGAGGAAGACCGGCTGGCGATGATCGAGGCGGTCAAGGACGGCACCATCGACCTCATCGTCTCCTCGCACGACCCGCAGGACGTCGACACCAAGCGCCTGCCCTTTGCCGATGCCGCGGCCGGCGCCATCGGGCTGGAAACATTATTGGGCGCAGCGCTGCGGCTGTATCACAATGGCGACGTGACGCTGCTCCGGCTGGTCGAGACACTGTCGACCGCGCCGGCAAGATTGTTCGGACTGCCCGGCGGCACGCTGAAACCGGGGGCATTGGCCGACCTTGCGCTCATCGATCTGGACGAACCATGGGTCGTCAGCGAGAGCGGCATCCGCTCACGCTCGAAAAACACCTGTTTCGAAGGCGCGCGACTGCAAGGCAAGGTCTTGCAAACGATGGTGGCGGGCCGCACAGTGTTTTCGGCGTAGGACGAAAACAGGCGTCACGCCTTAGAATCCGCTTAGCCAAGGAAAGTTCGGGGGAACAATGGCTTACAGTCCCGTCTTGGCATTGGTGTTCGGCTATCTTCTCGGCTCGATCCCGTTTGGCCTGCTGATCACCCGTGCCGCCGGCCTCGGCGACGTGCGCAACATAGGCTCCGGCAACATCGGCGCCACCAACGTGCTGCGCACCGGCAACAAGAGCTTGGCCGCGGCCACACTTCTGCTCGATGCGCTGAAGGGCACCGCGGCGGTGTTGATCGCAGGCCGCTTTGCGCCCGAACTCGGACTTTGGGCCGGGTTCGGCGCGTTTTTAGGTCATCTCTTTCCGGTCTGGCTCGGCTTCAAGGGCGGCAAGGGCGTCGCCACTTACCTTGGCGTGCTTATCGGCCTTGCCTGGCAGGTGGCGCTGATCTTCGCCGTCGTCTGGCTGGCGGTGGCCATCCTGTTCCGCTTCTCCTCGCTTGCGGCACTGACGGCAGCGGTCGTCGTGCCCGTAGCCCTGTATTTCCTGAGCACGCAGCAGATTGCCGGGCTTTTTGCGGCGATGAGCCTCATCGTCATCGTAAAGCACCGCGCCAACATTGCGCGGCTGCTTGCCGGCACCGAGGGTAAGATCGGGGCCAAGGAGTGAGCGAGCCCGACGCCGGGCCGCGCCTCAGCGACCGGCAGCGGCTGAGCTGGCTTCGTCTGATCCGCACGCCGAATGTCGGCCCGGCTTCCTTTCGCGACCTGATCAACCGGTTCGGTTCGGCCGAAGCAGCGTTATCGATGCTGCCCGAGCTGATGATTTCGGGTGGCGCCAAAAAAGTCGTCCGCATCCCGTCCATTGCGGAGGCCGAGGCCGAGCTGGAGACGGCCCGGCGGGCCGGCGCCCGTTTCGTCGGCATCGGCGAGGCGGATTATCCGCCGCTGATGAAAAGCATGGATCATCCGCCGCCGCTGCTTGCGGTCAAGGGCAATAGCGCGGTGTTCCGCTTGCCAGCGGTCGCCATCGTCGGCGCGCGCAACGCATCGCTGGCCGGCATCAAGATGGCGCGGATGCTGGCGACGGACCTTGGCCGTGACGGCTATGGCATCGTCTCCGGTTTGGCGCGCGGCATCGATACGGCCGCGCACCAGGGCAGCCTTTCGACCGGCACGATCGGCGTGCTCGCCGGCGGCCTCGATTTGCCCTACCCGCCCGAAAATGCCGGCCTGTGCGACGAGATCGCCGAGCGCGGTGGCGCCATCATCTCCGAAATGCCGTTTGGCTGGCAGCCGCGCGCACAGGATTTTCCGCGCCGCAACCGGCTCGTCGCCGGCGCTGCATTGGGATTGGTGGTGGTCGAGGCCGCACAGCGCTCCGGCTCGCTGATCAGCGCCCGGCTGGCGGGCGAGATGGGCCGCCTGGTCTTCGCCGTTCCCGGTTCGCCGCTCGATCCGCGCGCCGCCGGCACCAATGGCCTGCTCAAGGATGGCGCCACCCTTGTGACCGAGGCCGCCGATGTCACCAGTGCGATCGCGCCGCTGGTCGGCGACTGGGCGCCAAGGACATCGCCGCTTGAAGAGCCGCCCGACTTTTCGGCAACACCGCCGCCGCGCGAGGACGACCGCGACCGCGTCGTTGAGGCGCTCGGCCCGACGCCGGTAGCAGTGGACGAGATCATCCGCCACACCGGCCTGCATCCCGCCCAAGTGTTCATGGTGCTGCTGGAGCTCGACCTAGCCGGCCGGCTCGAACGCCATGCCGGCGGCAACGTCTCGCTGATCTGACCGAGAGCTTGCGCATGCCCCGGCAAGCAATTCCGACGTGATCCCGATGGCCGATCCGAGCAACAAACCAAAGCAGACGCTGTTCGCTCGTACGACGACCCTTGTCTGGTCAGCGCTGAGCCTCATGCTGGCGCTGCAATGGTCGATGGATCTCGGCATGCTGGGTTTCCCGACGGCTACATAACGCCCTTCGCAAGAGCGACCAGCACGCTTCTGGGCATTCTGGCGGCAGCCTGCATGGCCCAGGGTCTCTACTTTTTCCTGGCCGGTGTGTTCGGCAGGAAGGTAAGCGCCGTCGGTCTTTGCCTACAAATCCTTGCCGCAGCGGTTCTTACCGTGGTGCCAGTGCTTATCGTGAAGGATTGTCCGCATTCACAGCTATGCAGCAGAGCTTATGAGGCGCTCACCGGCACGATGATGGACGATGGCGCGGGCGGCTAAGGCCACCGCATGCGTTCGGCACGAGGTTTAAGTACAAACTGTTACCCATGTCTCCGGGCCGTACACAATCTGGATTGGTGAGCGCGATGGGATTCGAACCCATGACCTACTGATTAAAAGTCAGTTGCTCTACCGGCTGAGCTACGCGCTCCCGCGGGCTCAGAAAGGCCGCCCTCGAAATTGCGCGGAACATAGGGAGAGTGCCTCTGCCGGTCAACCGGAAAAAGACGGCTCCCAAACCGGACTTTCCTGCTGTGTCATCATGCCGTGCGGTCCGCTTAGGCATTGACGGAACTGCCTCCCTCTGGCGCAAGGCCGAAGCTCGTGCTTTGCGGGACAAGCGCAAGCAACCAATCGGGAGAACCTTTACAGATCAGCAACTTGGGATTTTTGGCGGAACAATTTGCGCAGCCTGCCCGTTTTTCCGCGACAAGGGACACGCGTTTCAAGGAGAAGATCATGAATAGGATCATGTCGGGCCTGCTGGCGACCACCCTTTCGATCTCATTCGCTGCCGCGGAGATCGTGCCAGTCAACGCTCAGCCCAGCTATGCGCCCCCTGCCCAGGGGCTCACCTCGAATGTCCAGACTATCCAGTACGAGCCGTGGCGGAGGCACCGGAATTTCAATCGCGATTTCTCGCGTCGCGATTTCCGCCGCAATTTTTCGCGTGACGACGGCATGTACTGGCGTGGCCATCGCGGCTATCGCTACTACCGTCCGGGCTACCGCCGCCACGGCGACTTCTGGTTCCCGCTGGCCGCGTTTGCTACCGGAGCGCTGATCACCGGCGCGATTGTCAACCAGAATCGTGTCTATCGTGGCGATGCACACGTGCAGTGGTGCTACGACCATTATCGAAGCTATCGTGCCTCCGACAATACGTATCAGCCCAACTACGGTCCGCGTCGGCAGTGCCGGTCGCCTTACTGAGTGTTTGATTAGAGGCTACAAGCCCGCGCCCGAAACGGCGCGGGTTTTTCATGAGTGCGAAGCCGGTGCCATTCCTGCTTATTGCACGCTTAGCGTCCTGCGCACAGCGTGGCGCCAACCGGCCAGCTTGGCGGCACGTGTCGAAGCATCCATGTCCGGCTTGAACCGGCGCTCGAGCACCCAACTCCTGGCGAATTCCCGCGCCTTCGGCCAGACACCGGCCTTCGAGCCGGCCAGCCATGCCGCACCAAGCGCGGTCGTCTCGAGAATTGTCGGCCGGTCGACAGGCGCATCGAGAATGTCGGCCAGCCGCTGCATGGTCCAGTCCGACGCCACCATGCCGCCATCGACCCTGAGCACGGTCTTGACCGAGGCGCCCTTCCAGTCCTTCCGCATGGCGTCAAGCAGATCGCGCGTTTGGAACGCAACGGATTCCAGTGCCGCGCGGGCAAATTCCGCCGGCCCCGAATTGCGGGTCAGCCCGAAGATGGCGCCGCGCGCCTCGGCATCCCAGTGCGGTGCGCCGAGCCCGACGAAAGCCGGCACCAGATAGACGTTCTGCGTCGGATCGGCGTCCGCCGCCAATTTGCCGCTCTGCTCGGCCTTGCCGATCACCTTGATGCCGTCCCGCAGCCACTGCACGGCGGCGCCGGCGATAAAGATCGAGCCCTCCAGTGCATAGGTGGTCTTGCCGTTCAGCCTGTAGGCGATGGTGGTCAAAAGCCGGTTCTTCGAACGCACTAGATCGCTGCCGGTGTTGAGCAGTGCGAAGCAACCGGTGCCGTAGGTAGATTTCATCATGCCTGGCTCGAAACAGGCCTGGCCGATCGCCGCCGCATGCTGGTCGCCGGCCACACCGAGGATTCTGATCTCTGCACCAAACAGGCTTTTGTCTGTGATTCCAAAATCATCGGCACAATCTTTCACCTGCGGCAGCATTCTTGCAGGTATGCCGAGTATGGCCAGCAGCTCGTCATCCCAGGCGTTTTGTTCGATGTTGTAGACCAGTGTGCGCGAGGCATTGGTGGCGTCAGTGGCGTGGACCTTGCCGCCAGTCAGGCGCCAAATCAGGAAACTGTCGACGGTGCCAGCCAGCAGTTCGCACTTCTCGGCGCGTTTTCTGGCGCCCTTCACCTTGTCCAGCATCCAGGCGATCTTGGTGCCGGAGAAATAGGGATCGAGCAGCAGGCCGGTCTTTTTCGTGAACTTCTTCTCCAGCCCCAGCTGCTTCAGTTTCTGGCATAGCGGCGCGGTGCGGCGGTCCTGCCAGACAATCGCGTTGTGGATCGGCTTGCCGGTCTCCTTGTCCCAGATGACGACGGTTTCGCGCTGGTTGGTGATGCCGATCGCGGCGACTTCCGCCGCGTTGCGGCCGGCTGTCTTCAGTGCGGCCTTCACCGTTTCCACGACACTTGCCCATATCTCTTCGGGATCGTGCTCGACCCAGCCGGAGGCCGGATAATATTGGGTGAATTCCTTTTGCCCGCTGCCGACGACCTTCATCTTGTCGTCGAACAGGATCGCCCGGCTCGATGTCGTCCCCTGGTCGATTGCAAGGATATATCCGGTCATTCTCTCTCCCGTCGAAGCGAATTCAAGGTGCAACGGTGTCTCGACGCCAGATGGCGCGGAGCCGTTCACGCAAACAGGGGAGACGGCAACATGCCGCCTCCCCTGAGTATGGCGATGCGGGCGCGAACGCCCGCATCAAACGGTCCTATTGCTGCCAGCTCTTCACCAGCTCGTCGTAGTTGATGGTGACCGGCTTTTCCTTCTCGTTCTCGATCTTGAGCTGAGGAGCGAGATTGCCCTTCTTGACCGCGTCGGCGTTCCAATAGGCGAGGTCATGCTCTTCGGCCATCTTCGGGCCGATATCGCCCTGGACGCCCGACTTCTCGATGCGGCTCATCACCTTTTCCTGCTCGGCGCAGAGCGAGTCCATTGCTTCCTGCGCGCTCTTGGCACCCGACGAAGCATCGCCGATCGCCTGCCACCAGAGCTGTGCCAGCTTCGGATAGTCCGGCACGTTGGTGCCGGTCGGCGACCACTGGACGCGCGCCGGCGAGCGGTAGAACTCGATCAAGCCGCCGAGCTTTGGCGCACGTTCGGTGAAGCTCTTGTCGTGGATCGTGCTCTCGCGGATGAAGGTCAGGCCGACATGGCTCTTCTTCACGTCGACCGTCTTCGAGGTGACGAACTGCGCGTACAGCCAAGCGGCCTTGGCGCGGTCGGTCGGCGTCGACTTCATCAGCGTCCAGGAACCGACGTCCTGATAGCCGAGCTTCATGCCGTCCTTCCAGTAGACGCCATGCGGCGACGGCGCCATGCGCCACTTCGGCGTGCCGTCGTCGTTCAGCACCGCCTTGGCGCTGGCGTCGACCATGCTGGCGGTGAAGGCGGTATACCAGAAGATCTGCTGGGCAACCGCGCCTTGCGCCGGCACCGGCCCTGACTCGGAGAAGGTCATGCCCTGGGCTTCCGCCGGTGCATAGGCCTTCAGCCAATCGAGGTACTTCTGGATGGCGTAGACGGAAGCCGGACCATTGGTGTCGCCGCCGCGCGCCGTGCAGGAACCGACCGGACGCGAATTCTCATCGACCTTGATGCCCCATTCGTCGACGGGCAGACCGTTTGGAATGCCCTTGTCGCCATTGCCGGCCATCGACAGCCAGGCGTCGGTGAACCGCCAGCCGAGCGACGGGTCCTTCTTGCCATAATCCATATGGCCGTAGACCTTCTTGCCATCGATCTCGCGGCCGGTGAAGAACTCGGCGATGTCCTCATAGGCCGACCAATTGACCGGCACGCCGAGGTCGTAGCCGTATTTGGCCTTGAAGTCCGCCTTGTTCTTCTCGTCGTTGAACCAGTCGTAACGGAACCAGTAGAGATTCGCGAACTGCTGGTCGGGAAGCTGGTAGAGTTTCTTGTCGGGCGCGGTGGTGAACGAGGTGCCGATGAAATCCTTCAGGTCGAGATTCGGGTTGGTGACATCCTTGCCGTCGCCTGCCATCCAGTCGGTCAGGTTGCGCACCTGCTGGTAGCGCCAGTGCGTGCCGATCAGATCCGAATCGTTGACCCAGCCGTCATAGAGGTTCTGGCCGGTCTGCATCTGGGTCTGGATCTTCTCGACGACGTCGCCTTCCTGGATGACGTCATGCGTAACCTTGATGCCGGTGATGGCCGTAAAGGCCGGCGCGAGCACCTGCGATTCATACTGATGCGTGGCGATGGTTTCGGAAACCACCTTGATATCCATGCCGGCGAAAGGTTTCGCGGCATCGATGAACCATTGCATCTCGGCTTCCTGGTCGGCGCGCGAAAGCGTCGAAAGGGGCCCGATTTCCTTATCGAGGAAGGCCTTGGCCTCGTCCATTCCGGCATAGGCATTGCTTGCCCCGAGCAACAGGACAAGCGCAGTTGTTGATGTCAAGAATTGCCGTCGCATGTATTTCCTCCACTGTTAAAGTTCAAAGTGCGATCTGGATCGGCGGCCGGCACGCCGCCGTTCCAACAGTTTCCCCCTCTATACGTAGCGGAACACGCCGACGGCGTAGACCACGGAGAGAGCGAGAGCCCACCACAGATTGGGTCCGACTAGACCCAGCCAAGCGAGATGGATAAAGGCGCTGCCAAGCAGCGACAGGAACAGGCGGTCGCCGCGTGTCGTTTCGAAGCGCAGCACGCCGACGCGCGGATTGCCGCCCGGCGAGACGTATTCCCACACCGCCATGCCGCAAAGCAGCAGAAAGATGGTTCCAAAGAAGGCCGCGGTCGGCCACGTCCAGGCCATCCACGAAAAATCGAGATTGGACGAGAGGTTAAATCCCCACAGGCGGATATTGGCCGGATCGCTGAAGCCTACCGTTATTGCCACGAAATCGATTTGAAGTGCCACCCAGGCCACGACGACCAGGGCGAGAAACAGCACGGCCCACCACCATGGGCTTCTGTCGACCTGCTCCATCATACCCTCCCCAGGGCAAAGCCCTTGGCGATGTAGTTGCGCACAAACCAGATGACGAGCGCGCCCGGGATCAGCGTCAGCACGCCGGCTGCGGCGAGCAGCCCCCAATCCATGCCGGCGGCCGAAACGGTGCGGGTCATGGTCGCGGCGATCGGCTTGGCGTCCGTGGTCGTCAGCGTGCGGGCGATCAGCAGCTCGACCCACGAGAACATGAAGCAGAAGAAGCACGCCACGCCGATGCCGCTCGCAATCAGCGGCATGAAGATCTTGATGAAGAAGCGCGGGAACGAATAGCCGTCGATATAGGCGGTCTCATCGATCTCCTTGGGCACGCCCGACATGAAACCTTCTAGGATCCACACCGCCAGCGGCACGTTGAACAGGCAATGCGCCAGAGCCACGGCGATATGGGTATCGATAAGGCCGAAGGCCGAATAAAGCTGGAAGAATGGCAGCGCGAACACCGCCGGCGGCGCCATGCGGTTGGTCAGCAGCCAGAAGAACAGGTGCTTGTCGCCGAGGAAGCGATAGCGCGAAAAGGCATAGGCAGCAGGCAGTGCCGCAGCCACCGAAATCACCATGTTCATAACCACATAGGTGATCGAGTTGATGTAGCCAGAATACCAGGACGCGTCGGTGAAGATGGTGCGGTAATTCGCCAATGTCGGCGCGTGCGGGTAGAGCGTCAGCGACGAGACGATCTCGCCATTGGTCTTGAAGCTCATATTGATGAGCCAGTAGATCGGCAAAAGCAGAACGACGATGTAGAGCGTCGGCACGATCCACCACCAGCGCGACTCCTCGCCGCGACGGCGCATCAGCCGTGCGATCTCGTCCTGCCGCAGCGCGCTGGCGAGCCCTTCCGAAGCCGTCGTCTCGCTCACCCTATCGGCTCTCTCTTCGGTGCGGCTCATCTCAACGCTCCGCGTCGTAATTGGTCATCACGGTGTAGAACACCCACGACAACAGCAGGACGATAAGGAAGTAGACCAGCGACATCGCCGCCGCCGGGCCGAGGTCGAACTGGCCGAGCGCCGTCTTGACGAGATCGATCGAAAGAAAGGTCGTCGAGTTGCCGGGTCCGCCGCCGGTCACCACGAACGGTTCGGTGTAGATCATGAAGCTATCCATAAAGCGCAGCAGCACGGCGATCAGCAGCACGCGGTTCATCTTCGGCAGCTGGATGTAACGGAACACCGCCCAGCGTGAGGCGCCGTCGATCTTGGCCGCCTGATAAAAGGCATCCGGGATCGAGACCAGGCCGGCGTAGCAGAGCAGAACGACGAGGCTGGTCCAATGCCAGACGTCCATGATGATGACCGTGACCCAGGCGTCATAAGGGTCTTGCACATAATTATAGTCGATGCCGAGCGCGTTGACGTAATAGCCGAGCAGGCCAATGTCGTTGCGCCCGAACACCTGCCAGATGGTGCCGACGACGTTCCATGGGATCAGCAGCGGCAACGCCATCAAAACAAGGCAAACAGGCACGCCCCAACCCTTCTTCGGCATATTGAGCGCAATGAAGATGCCGAGCGGCACTTCGATCGCCAGGATGATGAAGGAGAAGACAAGGTTGCGGATCATCGCCTGCCAGAAGCGACTGGAGGAAAGCAGTTCCTCGAACCACTCGGTGCCGGCCCAGAAGAAGACATTATTGCCGAAAGTGTCCTGCACCGAATAATTGACGACCGTCATCAGCGGTATGACCGCCGAGAACGCCACCAGCAGCAGCACCGGCAGCACCAGGAACCAGGCTCTGTTGTTCCAGGTCTTTTCCACTTCAGGCTCCCATCTCGACGCGCCAGGAATCGGCATAGATGTTGATGCCGGCCGGGTCGAACCGCACCTTCGGATCGGCCGGAACTGTCTCGTCCTCGCCGATGACGGCGGCGATCTCGCGCCCTTCGAGATTGGCACGGACCACCTTGTGGCGGCCGACGTCCTCGACCTTGCTGACCCGGACGGCCATGCCTTGGCTGCCCAGGCGCACATATTCGGGACGGATGCCGAGCTCGATGGCGCCGCCGCCCGCCTTGGGCACGCCCGGCAGTTCGATCTGCTGCGAGCCCAGCTTCGCGGTCTTGCCGTCGATCGCCACCGGCATGACATTCATGCCGGGCGAGCCGATGAAATAGCCGACAAAGGTGTGGCGCGGGCGCTCGAACAGCTCCGCCGGTGTGCCGATCTGCACGATTTCGCCGTCATACATGACGACCACCCTGTCGGCGAAGGTCAACGCCTCGGTCTGGTCGTGCGTGACATAGACCATGGTGTAGCCGAAGCGGCGGTGAAGCTGCTTCAACTGCGAGCGCAGCACCCATTTCATATGCGGGTCGATGACGGTCAAAGGTTCGTCGAACAGGATGGCATTGACGTCGGACCGCACCAGCCCGCGTCCGAGCGAGATTTTCTGCTTCTGGTCGGCGGTCAGTCCGCGCGCCTTTCGTTTGGCCATGTCGGCCAGCCCGGTCATCTCCAGCGTCTCGCGCACCTTGCGGTCGACGTCGGCCTCCGGCACGCCGCGATTGCGCAGCGGGAATGCCAGATTGTCGTAGACGGTCATCGTGTCGTAGATCACCGGGAACTGGAAGACCTGGGCAATGTTGCGCTCTTGGGTCGACAGATTGGTCACGTCCCTGCCGTTGAACAGCAGCTGGCCATGCGAGGGATGCAGCAATCCCGAAATGATGTTGAGCAGCGTGGTCTTGCCGCAGCCGGACGGGCCGAGCAGGGCATAAGCACCGCCATCCTCGAACGTGTGGTGCACTTCCTTCAGCGCGAAATCGGCATCCGTGCGCGGGTTCTGCAGATAGGAGTGGCGGATATGATTGACGTCGATGCGCGCCATCGCTTCCTCCTAAGCCGCCAGCTTCGGCGCGGCCACGGCGCGGCCGTGCTCGTCGAAGACCATGATGTGGCGCGGGTCGATGAACACCTCGACTTCCTCGTCCGGCTCGAAGTCGCGAATGCCGTGGGTCAGCATGACCCAGCGGGCATCGGCAAAATCGAGATGGATGAAGCTTTCCGATCCCGTGATCTCGGTGATCGTCACCTTTGCGCGCACCGGCACTGCGGCGGCGTTGGGCCGATCGAGGGAAAGATGATGGGGCTGGAAGCCGATCGTATAGATCGCATCGGCAATGCCGAAGAGCTCGGCCGGCACCGGCAATTTCACGCCTCCCTCGAGCAGGAAATCCAGGCTCTTCTTGGCAAGCACGATGGTGTTGAGCGGCGGATCGGCGAAGGTTCTCGCCGTCACCAGATCGACCGGCTTGCGGAACACTTCGATGGTCGGCCCGAACTGGGTGATGCTGCCCTCGGAAAGCGTCGCCGTGTTGCCGCCGAGCAGCAAGGCCTCGTGCGGCTCGGTCGTGGCATAAACGAAGATTGTGCCGGCGGCCGCGAAGACTTTCGGCAGTTCCGCGCGTAATTCTTCGCGCAGCTTGTAGTCGAGATTGGCAAGCGGCTCGTCGAGCAGCACGAGGCTGGCATTCTTGACGATGGCGCGGGCCAGCGCGGTGCGCTGCTGCTGGCCGCCCGACAGACTGAGAGGCGTCCGATCGAGATAGGGCGTGAGTTTGAGAAGGGCGGCGGCATTGCGCACCTCCCTGTCGATCGTTGCCTGATCCGTGCCGGCCACCCGCAGCGGCGAGGCGATGTTCTCGTAGACCGTCATCGCCGGATAATTGATGAATTGCTGGTAGACCATGGCGACGTTGCGCTTTTGCACCGGCATGCCGGTGACATCCTTGCCATCGAACCAGACCGAGCCGGAGGTCGGCACGTCGAGGCCCGCCATCAGCCGCATCAGGCTGGTCTTGCCGGAGAGCGTCGGCCCGAGCAGGACGTTGAGCGAGCCGTGCTGAAGCGTCATTGAGACGTCGCGGATATGTTCCGCCGCACCCACCGTCTTCGTCACGTTTCTCAGTTCAAGCATGATGCCTCCTCCCAGGCTTTCTGCATCAGTCGGCCGTCCCTATTCGGCAGCCGCTACGTGCTGCCGGCTTATTCCGCGCATGAACTCGTCGAGCACTGCCGCCTGCTCACGGCTGAGACGCAGGCCGCGCTTGGTCCGGCGCCACAATACATCCTCGGCAGTCATCGCCCATTCGTTTTCGACGAGGTAGCGCACCTCGGCTTCGTAGAGATCGGCGCCGAAGTTGCGGCCAAGATCGACGTTCGACTTAGCGAGGCCCAGCAGCTTCCTTGTGCGGGTGCCGTAGAGCCGGGTCAACCGGCGGGCCAGCCGCGCATCGAGGAACGGGTATGCCGTTTTCAGTTTCGCCACCTCGGCATCGAAGCCGGTGACGGGAAAGTCACCGCCGGGCAGCGGCGCGTTTGCCGTCCATGGCTTCCCGCGCTTGCCGAGAAAACCCTCGATCTTCTCAAGCATTGATTCCGACAATCGGCGGTAGGTCGTGATCTTGCCGCCAAAGGCGTTGACGATCGGGGCGGCACCCTCGCCTCCATCGGCCTTCAGCACATAGTCTCGGGTAGCTTCCTGCGCCTTTGAGGCGCCATCGTCGTAGAGCGGCCGCACCGCGGAATAGGTCCAGACAATATCCGACGGCTTGACCGGCTGCGCGAAATATTCGCTTGCCGCAGCGCAGAGATAGTCGATCTCGGCGTCACTGATCCTGACGTTGTGCGGATCGCCGGGATAGTCCCGATCGGTGGTGCCGATGAGCGTGAATTCGTCCTCGTAAGGGATGGCGAAAATGATGCGCCCGTCCTTGTTCTGAAAGAAATATGCGCGTGGGTCGTCGAATTTCTTGCCAACGACGATGTGGCTGCCTTGTACGAGGCGGACATTGTGCACGTCGTTCAAGCCCACGGTGGCCGACAGCACCTGATCGACCCACGGGCCGGCGGCATTGACCAGCAGCCGCGCCTTGACCTCCTCGGTATCGCCGGTCCGCACATTTTCAAGCCTGACCGTCCAGAGATTGCCTTCGCGGCGTGCGCTGACGACCTTTGTTCGGGTTCGAATGGTTGCGCCGCGCTCGGCAGCGTCACGGGCGTTCAACACAACCAGCCGGGCATCGTTGACCCAACCGTCCGAATATTCGAACGCCTTTCGAAACAGCGGCTTCAGCGGCTTGCCGGCCGGATCCTTGGCCATGTCCAGCGTTTTCGTCGGCGGCAGCAATTTGCGCCCGCCAATATGGTCGTAGAGGAAAAGCCCGAGCCGGATCAGCCAGGCCGGACGCAGCCCCTTGGCGTATGGCAGCACGAAGCGCATCGGCCAGATGATGTGCGGCGCGTTCCTCCACAGGACCTCGCGTTCCATCAGCGCTTCGCGTACCAGGCGGAATTCGTAGAATTCGAGATAGCGCAAGCCGCCATGGATCAGTTTAGTTGAGCCGGAAGAGGTCCCGCTGGCCAGATCGTTCATCTCGGCAAGAAAGACCGAAAAGCCACGTCCAACAGCATCGCGGGCGATGCCGCAGCCATTGATGCCGCCACCGATGACGAAAATGTCATGAATCGGTGATGCGCTCAAAGAATCCTCCCTCGATTTCGCATTGCAGCATTTTTGGGATCTTGCGAAACCGTAGCGGAATTATTTCGAAATGATAACGAATGTCAAACGAAATATATTGGGCGGAAGATGCCGCGACGGCATCTCTAGGAGAGCGACGTTTCGATCAGCTGAACTTCTGCCTCCTGGCAGATCTTACGCACCGACGGGATGTCGCAACGATCGGTGATAAAGGTGTTGACCTGCGACAGATGGCCGATGCGGACGGGCGCGGTTCGCTCGAATTTGGTCTGGTCCGACACCAGGATCACATGCCGGGCGTTGGCGATGATCGCCTGGGCCACCTTCACCTCGCGAAAATCGAAGTCGAGCAGTGCGCCGTCATGGTCGATGGCCGAGGCGCCGATCACCGCAAAATCAACTTTGAACTGCCTGATGAAATCGACCGCCGCCTCGCCGACCACACCGCCGTCGGAACCGCGCACGACACCGCCGGCGATCACCACCTCGATCGAAGGATATATGCGCATCCTGTTGGCGACATTGATGTTATTGGTGATGACCATCAGGCCGCTGTGATCGAGCAGCGACTTGCTGACAGCTTCCGTCGTTGTCCCGATATTGATGAACAGAGACGCGTTGTCAGGGATCAGCCGGGCTGCTGCGCGACCGATCGCCTCCTTCTCCTCGGCGGCGATCTTACGCCGAGCCTCATATTCCATGTTCTCGATGCCGGACGGGAATAACGCCCCGCCATGGATGCGGGACAAAAGCCGCTGGTCGCAGAGATCGTTGAGATCCTTGCGGATCGTTTGCGGCGTCACGTTGAAATGCGTCGCCAACTCCTCGACCAGTACGCGGCCATGGTCCTTGGCCATCTGGATGATTTCGGAATGACGCGGCGACAGATACATCTAGCAACCTCTCATTTTCGTTTTTCTCGTCTATAGCTGAAAACGAAAGCCATGAACAGGTATGAGCCGGCTAATGAAAATCGGGCGACTGCAGAGAGAAAAGCTCCGGCGCTATCTCGACGAGGCTATCAACTCAGGCCCCGCGCGATCTCAGTGATGACCTCGAAAGCAGTGTCGACGTCCGCCGCAGTCGTTTCGAACTGCCCGACCTGAAACCGGATCGCCACCTGCCCGTCCACCCGGGTCTGCGTCAGGTAGATGCGGCCGTCATCGTTGATCGCGCTGACCAGTCGCAAATTGTGCTCGTCAAGGTCGATTCCCGCAGCCGCGAGATGGCGGAATGAGAATAGCGACAGCATCGGTTCCGTGACGATCTCGAAATCCGGTTCCCGAGCCAGCCGCGCGGCGAGGCTCTCGCTCCAGGCGACATGGTTGCGGATCATGTTCCGCAGATTTTCCAAGCCATGCGCACGCAGCAGGAACCAAAGTTTCAGCGCGCGGAATCTTCGGCCGAGCGGCACCGACCATTCGGAGTAGTTGATGACCCCGTCGCGGCCATGCGTCTTGAGGAATTCGGGCTTGATCGCCAGCGTGCGCACGAGGTCTTCCGGCTGGCGGATGAATTGCATCGAGCAATCGAACTGTGCGCCTAGCCATTTGTGCGGATTGAAGACGATCGAATCCGCATGTTCGGCGCCGGCCCAGAAATGCCGGAACTCGGGGCAGATCATGGCGGAGCCGGCCCATGCGGCATCGACATGCAGGTAGAGCCCGTGCCGCTTCGCCACCGCGGCAACAGCCGCGACATCGTCGGTGCCGCCGGTACTGGTGCCGCCGACGCTGGCGATAATGCCGGCCGGCAGCATGCCGTTTTCGCGGTCGGCGACGATCGCCGCTTCCAGAGCCGCCGTCTCCATAGCGCGGAAGCGTCCCGCGACCGGAATGCGCACGAGGTTCGCCTCCCCGATGCCCGACACCCAGATCGCCCGGTCGATGGACGTATGGACTTGGTCGGAAGAATAGACCCGCACCACCGACTGGCCTTGCAGGCCGCTCTTGTTGCCTTGCCAGTCGAGCGCGCGCTCGCGCATGGTCAGCACGGCGGCAAGCGTCGCCGATGAAGCCGAATCCTGCATGACGCCGGAAAATCCCTCCGGCAAACCAAGCGCCTGCCGCATCCAGTCGACGACCCGCGTCTCGAGCTCGGTTGCCGCCGGCGAGGTCTGCCAGAGCATGCATTGCGCAGCCATCGCGGAAACCAGATACTCGGCCACGACGGAGACCGGTGCCGCATTGGCGGGGAAATAGGCGAAGAAACGCGGATGCTGCCAGTGCGTCATGCCTGGCAGGATCTTTTGCTTGAAATCGGCGAAAATTGCCTGCATCGTTTCACCGTCTTCCGGCGGCGCGGCATCGATGCTTTTGAAGATTTCGCCGGGCTCGACAAGCGGCCGCACCGGTCTCTCCCGAAGGCTGTTTCTGTAGTCGACGCCCCATTCAGCCGCTCGCAGCGACCATTCGCGGAATTCGTCGCTATTCATCTTCGCCTCCGTAGCGCCTCATCGAGCCGCCATCAAAGAGCACGAAAAACGTAGGTTTTCATTCGGGAAAATCAGGCAAACTGGCAAAGGCGGTCTTCAGCGCGTTCGACCAGCTATCCGAGATCGTGCGATAATATTGATCGTCCTGGGTTATTCGCTTTTTGAGGCCGACCTTGAAAGTGTCCTTTTCATAGAACAGCAGGTCGAGCGGCAGGCCGACCGACAGGTTCGACTTCAGCGTCGAGTCGAACGACACCAGCAGCAACTTCACCGTCTCGGCGAAACTCATCGTCTTTTCATAAGCGCGGATAATGATCGGCTTGCCGTATTTGGTCTCACCGATCTGGAAGAACGGCGTGTCGTCGGTGGATTCGATGAAATTGCCTTCCGGATAGATCATGAACAGGCGCGGCGCGCTGCCCTTGATCTGACCGCCGAGGATGAAGGAGGCGTTGAAGTAGGAATCCGCCTTTTCGCCAGCCGGCGACGAGCTGGCGATGACCTCCTTGACGGTGTCTCCGACCAACCGCACTGTCTGGTACATGGAAGGCGTTTCGAGCAGCGTGGCACGGCGCTCCGCCACGGCCTTGGTGCGTTCGTCGAGCAGGCTGACCACGGCCTGGGTCGTCGCCAGATTGCCGGCCGACATCAAAACAATGACGCGCTCGCCCGGCTCTTCCCAGACATGCATCTTCCTGAAGGTCGAGATCGAATCCATGCCGGCATTGGTGCGCGTGTCCGACATGAACACGAGCCCGCGATCGATCTTCAGGCCGACGCAATAGGTCATCGAATCTCTTTGGCAACAATCTTGCCGGGGATTACTGCTCCACGGTGACGGTGACCGCAAGCTGTTCTTCCGCCTGTCCCTGCCGAATTCCCGACACCGGCGTGGCGTCGCGATAGTCGCGGCCGGTCGCCACCTTCACATAACGCTCGTCGGGAGAAATGCCGTTGGCGACATCGAAGGCGACCCAGCCGAGGCCCGAGACATGCGCTTCTGCCCAGGCATGGCTTGCCGCTTGCTCGATCGCTGCATCCATCATCAGATAACCGCTGATATAGCGCGCCGGGAAATCCATGGCACGCGCCGCGGCAACGAAGATATGGCTGTGGTCCTGGCAAACGCCGGTCTTGAGCGCCAGGGCCTCTTCGGCCGGCGTCGTCGCGTTGGTGGTGCCGGGTATATAAGCGACACGCTCGCCGATTACGGCCATTAGCCGGTGCAGCCTCTCAATGTCGGTGCCCTTGCCCACCGAGGCAGCAAGCTCACGAATGCCGCTGCCGATCGTCGTCAGCGGCGTTTCCTGGCCGAACAGCCAGAGCGGCGCGAAACCCTGGTGCGGTCCGCAGACGCCGGCAGTGTCGCGCGTCACCACTTCGCCGGCAGCTTCGACGGTGATGAAGTCGCGCTCGCCCTCGACGCTCAACAGCCGGGTATCATTGCCGAAATGGTCGGTGAAACGCACTTCCTCGCGTGCGCCTTCAATCTTCAGCGCCCAGGACAGTACCGTCTGGGTGCGCCCGTTCACCGGGAGCAGCCGCAAACGCTGCAACAAATAATGCACCGGCGCATCGTAGCGGTATTCGGTCCGGTGGGTGATCTTCAGCCGCATCGCACTCGTCCCTGGAGCATGAGCTTTTCCGAAAACCGGTCTCCGCTTTTTGGGGTCATGCTCAATAGAACCTGTAATCCTGCGCGATCTCGTCGCCGAGCCTCGTGTTGTCGCGGATGAAATTGGCCAGGAATTCATGCAGGCCGGCGTCGAAAATATCCTTGATCGACCCGGCCGTCAGCATGGCCTGGGTCTTGGCAGCCGTTGCATGACAGGCGTGGCGCTCCCCATAATCGTCACCGAGGAATTTGAGATGCTCCGTCAGGAAGCGGTAGCAAAAGGTCAGCGAGCGCGGCATGCGGACGTTGAGGATCAGATAATCGGCGATGTTGCTCGGTTTGTAGTCGGCATCATAGACCCAGCGATAGGAACGGTGCGCCGACACCGAGCGCAAGATCGATTCCCACTGGTAGTTGTCGAGCGTCGAGCCGACCCAGGAGATCGACGGCAACAGCACGTAGTATTTCACATCCAGGATGCGCGCGGTGTTGTCGGCGCGTTCGACATACGTGCCGAGCTGCGAAAAATCGAAAATCTCGTTGCGCAGCATCGTACCGTAGAACGATCCGCGAATCAGCGCCGTCTCGCGTTTGATTGCGTCGAGCGCGTTGGGCAGGTCGCGCTCGTCGATCGGCTTGGCCAGCATCCGCTTCAGCGACATCCAGGCTTCGTTGATGCTTTCCCAGGTTTCACGCGTCAGTGCGGTACGCACCATGCGGGCATTGTTACGGGCCGTTTCGATAGACGACATCGTGCTCGACGGGTTCGATGTATCGCGCAGCAGATAATCGGCGACATTGGCGGCGGTGTAGTCAGAATATTTCTGCGTGAAGGTGGTGTCCGAACCGGCGCTGAGCAGCACCGAATTCCACTCCTCCGAAGCGTTCTGAGTTCGAGTCAGCGCCATGCGCAGGCCGGCATCCACCAGCCGCGCCATGTTTTCCGCCCGCTCGATATAGCGGTTCATCCAGTAAAGCCCGTTGGCGGTGCGGCCGAGAAGCATGTCAGGCGGTCCTGCGGTGAATAGTGAATGGTGAATAGTGAATGGTGACTGTCCAGATTCCAGGGCACGATGCCGCGTGCTTCACTTCGGGGTATTTCACCAACATCAACGACACATACCCTTATCTATTCACTATTCACTCACTCTAATCGTCCAACACCCACGTATCCTTCGTGCCGCCGCCTTGCGAGGAATTGACGACTAGCGAGCCTTCCTTGAGCGCTACTCGGGTCAGCCCGCCGGGCACGATCTGAATACGGTCGGAAACCAGAACATAGGGGCGCAGATCGACATGGCGCGGCGCCAGCCCCTTGTCCGTCAGGATCGGGCAGGTCGACAGTGCCAGCGTCGGCTGGGCGATGTAGTTCGACGGTTTTGCCGCGAGCTTTTTGGAAAACTCCTCGCATTCCTTCTTAGTCGCCGCCGGACCGACCAGCATGCCGTAACCGCCGGACCCATGGACTTCCTTGATCACCAATTCGTCGATGTGTTCGAGCACGTATTTCAGGCTGTCCGGCTCCGAGCAGCGCCAGGTCGGGATGTTGCCGAGCATCGCCTTGCGGCCGGTGTAGAATTCGACGATCTCGGGCATGTAGGAATAGATCGCCTTGTCGTCGGCGATGCCGGTTCCCGGCGCATTGGCGATCGTGATATTGCCGGCGCGGTAGACGTCCATAATGCCCGGCACGCCAAGTGCCGAGTCGGGGCGAAAGGTCAGCGGATCGAGAAACGAATCGTCGACACGCCGGTAGAGTACATCGATCTGCTTGTAGCCCTCGGTCGTGCGCATCGCGACATGGCCATCGACGACGCGCAGATCCTGTCCTTCAACAAGCTGCACGCCCATCTGGTCGGCAAGGAAGGCATGTTCGAAATAGGCTGAGTTGAAGCTGCCCGGCGTCAGCACGGCAATGGTCGGCGCGCCCTTGGTGCTTTGCGGCCGCACTGCCGCCAGCGACTGGCGCAAGAGCTGCGGATAATTCTCCACCGGCCGGACCTTGATCTGCTGGAACAGCTCGGGAAAGAGCTGCATCATCGTCTCTCGGTTCTCCAGCATGTAAGAGACGCCGGACGGCGTGCGCGCATTGTCCTCCAGCACGTAGAACTCGTTCTCGCTGATGCGCACGATGTCGACGCCGATGATGTGGGTATAGACGCCGGCCGGCGGCCGCACCCCAATCATCTCGGGCAGGAACGCCTCGTTCCTGGCGATCAACTCCTTCGGCACGCGGCCGGCGCGCAAGATCTCCTGGCGATGGTAGATGTCGTCGAGAAAGGCGTTCAGCGCCTGGACGCGCTGCTCGATGCCTTGCGTTAGCCGTCGCCATTCATTGCCCGAAATGATGCGCGGAACGATATCGAAGGGTATCAGCCGCTCCGATGCTTCCTGCTCGCCATAGACGGCGAAAGTGATGCCTGTCTTGCGAAAGACGCGTTCGGCGTCCTGCATCTTCTCGGTAAGCCTGGCCGGGTCCTGTTCCTTCAGCCAGCGATCGTAAGCCGAATACGGTTTTCTCAGCCCGGAAACTTCCGGAAGCATTTCGTCGAACGCTGCCAATCGCATACTCCCCTGTGGCGCCATTTCACTGGCCTCGCTGGAGAAAATCAAGCGCAATCGGTGATTTGTTGGGCGCCGGCGATCAGTATATCGCTCTTGCCTAAAATTAAGGCAGCACCAATAGGGCCTTGATCAGGCTTTGCCTGGTGTCCGGGCAGATGCCGGATGCGGATCAAAACGCGCGAAAGGTGACGACCGTAAACGTGTCCTTGATGCCGGGAAGAATCTGCACTTTCTCGTTGACGAAGTGGCCGATGTCTTCCTCGTCGTCGACATAGAATTTGGCGAGCAGGTCATAGTTTCCGGCTGTCGAGTAGATTTCCGAAGCAATCTCGGCATCGGCCAAAGCGCTGGCAACGTCGTAGGCCTTGCCCAGATCGCACTTTATTTGCACGAAAAATGCCTTCATTGCCTGGTCCTGCTCACATCGCACGCTCTAGGTATAATCGAGCGGCCCTTGTGGCAGACTGCCGTTCGCCTTTCAAGCATCGGCAATCGCTCCGGCTGTTCTCGCCTCGACAATGCGTCTCGGTCTGGACACGGACTGCCACGCCGAATGTTTGCGCTCGGCTGAAACCCTGAAGCACTGCAAAGCGTATGGTATCATGTACCTTCAGGCAGCGATTTCTCAGGGACAACGGAGAAAGGCCATGCGCGGCGCGTTTTTCGCATTCGCAGTCGTTCCATTCATTTTCGCATCCCAGGCCTTTGCTGGCGACGCCGAAGTCAAAGCGGCGCAGACGGTCATCGATGGGCAGTTGAGGGCCTTCATCGCCAATGACGGAATGACGGCCTACAGCTTTGCCGCACCGAATGTGAAACGCATCTTTCCGACGGTCGATACCTTCATGAACATGGTGACAAAAGGCTATCCGCCGGTGCGCCAACCGCAGACCTACTCCTTCGGCAAGGTTCGCGAGACGAGCCCGACCTCGATCGTCCAGCAGGTGCTGATCGTCGGCCCGGATGGCATGGACTATGAGGCGGTCTACACGCTCGAACTACAGCCTGACGGCAGCTTTCGGATCACCGGCTGCAGCCTGCGAGCGTCCACGTCGCTCAGCACCTGAGACCGGCTGACTTCAATAGCGTGCTCTGCCTCCCGAGATGTCAAACACCGCTCCAGTGTTGAAACTGCTGGCGTCGGAGCAGAGCCACAACACCAACGCCGCTACCTCATGTACCGACCCGAGCCGTTTCAGGGGACTGGCGTCGATCATGTTGCTGACGACTTCATTTCCGAGACGCCTGATAAGATCTGTATCGATTGGGCCGGGCGCGACGCAATTGACGCGGATGTCGGTGTCGCAAACTTCCCGCGAGAGGGCTTTGGTGAAAGCGATGACGCCTGCGCTGGCCGCCGAATAGGCCGCAAGGTTCGGCAATCCTTCCTTGCCCGCGAGCGACCCCATGTTGACGATGCGGCCACTGCCTGCCCTTCGCATGACTGGCAAAACCTGGTGTGTAGACTCGAACATGCCGATGAGATTCACGCGGATAATGCGCTGCCACTCGGCCGGGTCGAAGGCTTCGAAGCCGAGGTAAGGTCCAAGATAGCCCGCATTGTTGACGAGAATGTCGATCCGTCCGGCCTTGGCGACAATCTCGGTCAGGGCCTTTCTTACGTCGCCCGCCTTGGCTACGTCGACCATCTGACTATGAGTCCCGTCTGCCGGTATAGGATCGGTATCCCATATCCACACGTCGGCTCCTGCCTGTGCCAATTTCGTGGCCACGGCCCTGCCGATGCCTCTTGCACCGCCTGTTACGATCGCGGTCTTGCCACCAAAGTCGTATGTCACGGTCATGACACGCCCTCTGCGTGACACTGCGCCCCGCGAACCAGTCGGTCAATCATGCTGGCAAGGCATTGCTCAAAGGGCTGGAATATCGCCTCGCGCCCAGCCCTCAGAAATTTCCGCCGCGCGCGCTTCGAAGGTGCCGGCTTCGATGGCGGCACGAATGTCCTGCATCAGCTTTTGATAGTAGGAAAGATTGTTCCAGGTCAGGAGCATCGCCCCAAGCGCCTCTTGCGAGCGCACCAGATGGTGCAAATAGGCGCGCGAATAGTCGCGTGCGGCCGGGCAGTCGCTTTCCTCATCGAGCGGGCGCAGATCGTCGGCATGGCGGGCGTTGCGCAGATTGACTTTGCCGCGCCGTGTATAAGCAAGGCCATGGCGCCCTGCTCGCGTCGGCATCACGCAGTCGAACATGTCGATACCGCGCGCCACCGACTTCAAGATATCGTCCGGCGTGCCGACGCCCATCAGGTAGCGCGGCCGGTCAGCCGGCAGCTCCGGGCAAGTGATGTCGAGCATCTCCAGCATCACCGCTTGCGGCTCGCCGACAGCCAGCCCGCCGATCGCATAGCCCTTCAGCTCCATTGCCTTCAGCGCCTGCGCCGAGCGCAGCCGCAAATCAGGCACGTCGCCGCCTTGCACAATTCCGAACATCGCCTTGCCGGGCTGCTCGCCGAATGCCGTCTTGCAACGCTCGGCCCAGCGCAGCGACAACTCCATGGCACGCTCGATCTCGTTCTGCTTGGCCGGCAGCGCTGTGCATTCGTCGAGCTGCATCTGGATGTCGGAATCGAGCAACCCCTGGATCTCGATGGAACGCTCCGGCGACATCTCGTAGGCGCCGCCGTCGATATGCGAGCGAAAGGTCACGCCGTTCTCGGTCAGTTTCCGCAGCTTCGACAGCGACATCACCTGGAAGCCGCCGCTGTCGGTCAGGATCGGATACGGCCAGCGGGCGAATTCATGCAGGCCGCCGAGCCGCGCCACGCGCTCTGCGCCGGGTCTCAGCATCAGGTGGTAGGTATTGCCGAGGATGATGTCCGAGCCGACGCCGCGCACCTGATCCATATACATGGCCTTCACCGTGCCGCCCGTGCCGACCGGCATGAAGGCGGGCGTGCGGATTTCCCCGCTCGGCATGGTGATTGCGCCACGCCGCGCCCTGCCGTCGGTCGCCAGCACGTTAAAGGTGAATGCGGCAGTCATTGAATTCCCTAGCCATCGAACTCCTTGTCGAATACCGGCGCATCTGGAGCCTGCTTGTCGAGTGATTGCCGGTAGCGGATGCAGCCGCGCATGAATTTTGGCCACGGCGGCACGGCAATCGCCGGCTCCGTCTTTTCGGGCAAAAGCGACCACAGGTCGGGATGATGCCAGCACAGATCATGGCCGGTGGCGTCGCGGTGTTGGCGGATGCCGGCGCGCAGTTTCCTGACCTCGGCGATCAAGGCTTCGCGGTCGAAGGTTTCCAGGTCATCGTCCATCATTATCCTCCCTGAACAGAAGACTTGCGTCTCCATAGGAATAGAACCTGTAGCGGTTCTCGATGGCATGCGCATAGGCCGCGCGCATCGTCTGCAAACCGCAGAAGGCCGAAACCAGCATGAACAGCGTCGAACGCGGCAGATGGAAATTGGTCATCAGCATATCGGCGGTCTTGAAGCGATAGCCGGGGGTGATGAAGATGTCGGTCGGGCCCGACCACGCGGCCAGCCTGCCGTCATCGCCAGCCGCGCTCTCCAACAAGCGCAACGATGTCGTGCCGACGGCGATAATGCGCCCTCCTTTTGCCTTCGCCGCATTCAGCGACTCGGCGGTCTCGGGGCTGACCGAACCGGTTTCGGCGTGCATCTTGTGGTCGGCGGTGTCGTCCGCCTTCACCGGCAAAAAAGTGCCGGCGCCGACATGCAGCGTGACGAAACGGCGCTCTATGCCCTTGGGGTCGAGCGTCGCAAACAGCTCCGGCGTGAAATGCAGCCCTGCCGTCGGCGCGGCGACGGCACCGTCCTCCCTCGCATAAATGGTCTGGTAATCGCTGCGGTCGCGTTCGTCGTCGTCACGCTTGGAGGCGATGTAGGGCGGCAGCGGAATGTGGCCGACGGCGTGCAGCGCCTCGTCGAGGAACGGACCTGACAGGTCGAAGCCGAGCAGCGCCTCGCCACCTTCTCCCTTCTCGATCACGGTCGCGTCGAGTTGGCCGAGAAAGCAGGAATTGGCGTCATGGCCGAAATGGACGCGATCGCCGGCGGAGATGCGCTTGCCGGGACGCATGAAGGCGAGCCAGCGGTCGGGCGCCATCCGCATATGCAGCGTGGCTTCGACCTGCGCCGCCGCCTCCCCGCGCCGCCTGATGCCCTTCAGTTGCGCCGGAATGACCTTGGTGTCGTTGAAGACCAGCACATCACCGGCCTTGAGCAGGCCCGGCAGGTCGCGCACCGTCCGGTCCTCGAGCCCCTCACCCGGCCTGACCACCAGCATCCTGGCACTGTCGCGCGGCTCGGCTGGGCGAAGCGCGATGCGCTCCTCCGGCAGATCGAAGTCGAAAAGGTCGACGCGCAAGGAATCCCCGCCTCAAGGTTCCGGGCAGTTCACCGCCCAGGCGCCAACACCGTCTATACTCAATGTGCCGCCCATCGCGAAACTGGACTGCTCGCTGGCTTTGACCAGCCGCAACTTGGCGACGATCGAGCTGATGCCTTCGTCGGTGAGGTCGATAAGCATACGCTCGTCGTCTTCGAATGCCTGTCCAACGATGACTTTCGTTGAGCCTGGCTGTCCGTCCGTGGTCCATGTCTTGCCGCCGGCATCCAGCCACACACGCGCCACAGCAATGACGGCCGTGTGTCCCATCAAAACGTCGATCGATGCCGCGCCGCCGTCGGCGCTGCAAACGATCGATTCCGTCGCCAGCGCCGGTGTGGCCGCCGCGACGAGGACAAATGCGATGGCCGCGACAGCCCGGCCGGTCATTTCACGTCGGCCGCGACCTTGAGCGACACGATCTTGTCGGGATCCTGCACCGGTTCGCCGCGCTTGATCTTGTCGACATTGTCCATGCCTTCGATAACCTGGCCCCATACAGTGTACTGGCGGTTGAGGAAGGCGGCGTCGTCGAAGCAGATGAAGAACTGCGAATTGGCCGAGTTCGGGTTCTGCGAGCGCGCCATCGAGCAGGTACCGCGGCCGTGGTTGGCGTTGGAGAACTCCGCCTTCAGATCGGGCTTGTCGGAACCGCCAGTGCCGGCGCGCGACGGCGCGAAAGACGGCTTGTTGGAATTGCCGAACTTGACGTCGCCGGTCTGCGCCATGAAGCCGTCGATGACGCGGTGGAAGACCACGCCGTCATAGGCGCCTTCGCGCGCCAGCTCCTTGATACGGCCGACATGGCCGGGCGCCAGGTCTGGAAACAATTCGATGACGACCTTGCCCTTGGTCGTGTCCATGATAAGCGCGTTCTCGCGGTCCTTGATTTCGGCCATGTCAGAAATATCCTTTTGAACAATTGGGGTTACTTGCCGTCGGCGGCGATACGCACCTTGATCATGCGATCGGGGTCGGTCACCGTCCCGTTCTGCGCCGCTTCGCCTTTCTTGATGTGGTCCACCAGCTCCATGCCGCTGACGACATTGCCAACGATGGTGTACTGGCCATCGAGCGGCGGTGCCGGCGCGAACATGATGAAGAATTGCGAATTGGCGGAATTCGGATCGTCGGAGCGGGCCATGCCGACCACGCCGCGCTGGTAGTGCTCGGTGCTGGAGAATTCGGCCGGCAGGTCGGGAAGATCGGAGCCGCCGGTGCCGACGGCGTCGGCATTGAAGCCGCTCTTCATGTTGCCGAACTTGACATCGCCGGTCTGCGCCATGAAGCCGTCGATGACGCGGTGAAAGGCGACGTTGTCGTAGGCGCCCTGGCGCACCAGCTTTTTGATCTGCGCGACGTGCTTCGGCGCAAGGTCGGGCCTCAGCGCGATGGTCACGTCACCGTCCTTCAACGTTACGATCATGGTGTTTTCCGGATCGGCGGCAAAGGCCGAGACGGATGCGGTCACAAGACCGGCGAGCACGGCAAGCAAGAAGGCAAGCTTTTTCAGCTGCATGGGATCTTTCTCCGAATATCTTCGTTCATGCATGGCGTTACCCAAAGCCGGGTTCCACTTTTGGGTGACATGCATTTATTTCGCGAATTTGGCGGTGAGCGCGCCGGCCACGGCCGCCGGCACGAAGGGGCGGATGTCGCCTCCCATCGAAGCTATCTGGCGTACAAGTGTGGCGGTAATGGTGCGCACTGAAGGGCTGGCCGGCAGGAAAACCGTCTGCAGCTCCGGCGCCATGGTCTCGTTCATGCCGGCCATCTGCATCTCGTAGTCGAGATCGGTACCGTCACGCAGGCCGCGGATCATGATCGACGCGCCATGCTTCCTGGCCGCGTCGATGACCAGCCCGTCGAAGGCGACAACCTTGATGCGCGCACCGTCGCTGCCGAATTCTGCCTTCGTTGCCGTTTCGATCAGATCGACCCGTTCCTCGAAGGAAAACAACGGCTTCTTGCCGGGATGGATGCCGATCGCCGCATAGATGGTGTCCGCCACGGCCAGCGACGCCTTCAGCACGTCGAGATGGCCGTTGGTCAGCGGGTCGAAAGAGCCGGCATAGAGGGCGATGCGTTCGGTCATGGCAGGTGCTTCTAGCGAGCCTCTCCCCTAAAGGCAAATCCGATCGGCAGGCCCTCCCCATGAACCTTTTGGCCGACGTGAACGACAGATGAATGTGCCGCTCACAACGGCTTCACGCAGTGTTCACTAAGTTGCAGCTGCAGAAGATGAAACCAAACACCCATCTAATCGTTGTTAGGCGCAGGAGAACACGCACATGCTGATCTACATGCTCGCCACCGCAATGACCGTCGCCATGCTGATCGCTACCGTATTCGGGTTGCATCAGGAAGCACAGCGCGTCCGCGCCAAGGCCAATACCAAGCGGTTCGAAGGCTTCGGCAACCGCAAGCCTTATCGCCACTTTTAGATTGCGGGGGTTTCTTCACAGCGCCGGCCCATAGGGCTGGCGTCGTCGTGGCAAACTCACTCGACGGTAGCGTCAGACTCCCCACCTTCGGCATCGACACTCTCTTCGATCTCTTCATCCGCTTGCGGTTCTGAAATTCGCTCCACCGAAACGACCTTCTCGCCCTCTGCGGTATTGAAAATGGTAACGCCCTTGGTGGCGCGGCTGGCGAAACGAATACCGTTCACTGGAACGCGGATAACGGTACCGCCATCCGAAACCAGCATGATCTGATCGTCATTGCCGACCGGGAAGGTCGCCACCAGGCGGCCGATTTCAGCCGTTTTCGAGACGTCGGTGGCGCGGATACCCTTGCCGCCGCGACCGGTCAGGCGGAAATCGTAGGACGACGAACGCTTGCCGTAGCCATATTCCGTCACCGTCAGCACGAACTGCTCATGCGCCTTGAGGAATTCATACCGCTCGTCGGACAGCTCCGCCTCTTCGCCGACCTCTTCATTGGTGAGCTGGATTTCTTCCTCCTCGCCGGCCGCGATGTCGGCAGCGAGCCGGCGTTCGGCCACCAGCCGCTTGAGGTAAGCGGCACGCTCCGCCGGCGGCGCATCGACATGCTCGATCACCGCCATCGAGATCACCCGGTCGCCATCGGCCATCGCAATGCCGCGCACGCCGACCGAATTGCGGCTCTGGAAGACGCGTACGTCGCTGACCGGAAAGCGGATGCACTGGCCGGAACTTGCCGTCAAAAGCACGTCATCATTGTCGGTGCAGGTCTCGACGCCGAGGATCTCGTCGCCTTCCTCGTCCAGCTTCATGGCGATCTTGCCGTTGCGGTTGACCTGGACGAAGTCCGACAGCTTGTTGCGACGCACGGTGCCGCGCGTGGTGGCAAACATGACGTCGAGTTCGCCCCAACTCGTCTCATCCTCCGGTAGCGGCATGATCGTGGTGATGCGCTCGCCCTGTTCGAGCGGCAGCATATTGATCAACGCCTTGCCGCGCGATTGCGGATTGCCGATCGGCAGGCGCCAGACCTTTTCCTTGTAGACGATGCCGCGCGAGGAGAAGAACAGCACTGGCGTGTGCGTGTTGGCGACGAACAGCCGGGTGACGAAATCCTCTTCCTTGGTCGACATGCCGGAGCGGCCCTTGCCGCCGCGGCGCTGCGCCCGGTAGAGCGACAGCGGCACGCGCTTGATGTAGCCGGAATGGCTGACCGTGACGACCATGTCCTCGCGCTGGATCAGGTCCTCGTCTTCCATGTCCGCCCCGCCCTCGGCGAGCTCGGTGCGGCGCGGTGTGCCGAACTCGTCGCGCACGGCGATGAGTTCGTCCTTGACGATCTGCTGGATGCGGGCGCGGGACGACAGGATGTCCAGGTAATCCTTGATCTCGTCGCCGATCGTATTCAGCTCGTCGGCGATCTCGTCGCGGCCGAGCGCGGTCAGGCGCTGCAGGCGCAGTTCGAGGATGGCGCGGGCCTGCTCCTCGGAGAGATTGTAGGTTCCGTCCTCGTTGATGCGATGGCGCGGATCGTCGATCAACAGAATCAGCGATTCCACGTCGCCCGAAGGCCAGCGACGCTCCATCAACTGCTCGCGCGCCGTCTGCGGGTCTGGCGCCGTGCGGATCAGCTTGATGACTTCATCGATGTTGGCAACGGCGATGGCAAGGCCGACCAGCACATGGGCACGGTCGCGCGCCTTGCGCAGCAGGAATTTCGTGCGCCGGCTGATCACCTCTTCACGGAAGGCGACGAACGCCTTCAGCATGTCGGTCAGCGTCAGCAATTCCGGCTTGCCGCCGTTCAGCGCCACCATATTGGCGCCGAACGACGTCTGCAGCGGCGTGAAGCGGTAAAGCTGGTTGAGGATGACATCGGCGACCGCGTCGCGCTTCAGCTCGATGACGACGCGGTAGCCCTGGCGGTCGCTCTCGTCGCGAATGTCGGAAATGCCTTCGATGCGCTTGTCGCGCACCAGTTCGGCCATCTTCTCGATCATCGACGCCTTGTTCACCTGATAGGGAACCTCGGTGATGACGATCGATTCACGGTCGTTGCCGCGCGCCTCGACGTTGACGCGGCCGCGCATGACGATGGAGCCGCGGCCGGTCGAATAGGCGCTGTAGATGCCGGAACGGCCAAGCACGATGCCGCCGGTCGGGAAATCCGGCCCCGGAATGATCTCCATCAGCGCCGGAAGGTCGATCGCCGGATTGTCGATGAGGGCAATGGCGCCGTTGCAGACCTCGCCCAGATTGTGCGGCGGGATGTTGGTGGCCATGCCGACTGCTATACCGCCGGAGCCGTTGACCAACAGGTTCGGGAAGCGCGCCGGCAGGACTTTCGGTTCGCTGCCCGACGCATCGTAAGTGTCCTGGAAATCGACGGTGTCCTTGTCGATGTCTTCCAGCAACTCATGCGCGACCTTGGTCAGCCGCGATTCCGTGTAGCGCATCGCCGCCGGAGGATCGCCGTCGATCGAGCCGAAATTGCCCTGCCCGTCGATCAGCGTCACGCGCAGCGACCAATCCTGTGCCATGCGCACCAAAGCGTCGTAGATCGAGGCGTCGCCGTGCGGATGGTATTTACCCATCACGTCGGCGACCGGGCGTGCCGATTTCACATATTTGCGGTTCCAGTGATAGCCGCTCTCATAGGCGGCGTAGAGGATGCGGCGATGCACCGGCTTGAGGCCGTCGCGCACGTCCGGCAGCGCACGGCTGACGATCACGCTCATGGCGTAATCGAGATAGGAGCGCTGCATCTCCTCAATGATGGATATCGGCTCGATGCCGGTGGGGCCGCCGTCGGCGCCGCGCGGTGTCTTTTGGTCGGTCAAATCGGATCACAATCTAATCAGGAATCACTTGGTGCTTATATAGGAAGCCGGCCCGAAACTCCAACAATCGCGGCCGTTTTCCAGTGTGGTTTTTAGCGGCAAATTCAAAAGGATAAACCAATTGCGACGATATGGCCGTGGCACCCTTTCACGGGCGTCGCCGGCGGGCGCGATAAGTACCCGGCGCCTCGCCCATCAGCCGCCGGAAACGACGATTGAAGGTTGATAGATCGTTGAATCCCGCTGCAAAGGCGATCGCCGAAATCGTCTGATCCGACGTCCGCAGCCCCACGGCTGCCCTGTGCAGCCGCGCTCTCAGCAGGAACTGGTAGGGCGTCATGCCGGCGACGTGCCGGAAGGTGCGCAGGAAATGGTAGGGGCTGGTAGCGGTCTCGTCGGCGAGTTCGGCAAGCGAGATCGGCCGGTCGGCATCGAGTTCGAGTCGCCGCACCGCTTCGGCAACACGCTTCTGGTCACGGCGGCTCGGCGTCCGTCCCCGATCCGTGGCGCTGCAAGCCGCTGTTACCGCTGCACCGGCAATGCGCAGCGCGAGTTCCTCGAACGAGCCGGTGTCAGCCATCTCGCGCGCCGCCTCCGCTTCGGCGAGCAGCGGCACCAGCGCCGGCGAGGGCGGCAGGCGTGGCGTGCCGAAATCGAGCGTCTTCGCGCCCGGCACGTCGGCGACGATCCGCTCCATATAGGCCGGTCCGAAATGGAAGGAGAGGCAGCGGTCGCCAGCGCAATGCTCATGCCCGCATTCATAGCATGTGCCGGGATTGCCGAGCAGGAGCGCGCCCGGCGCCAGCATCGCCGTGCCCTGGCGCGCACGATAGCGGAAGGTGCCGCTGGTTACGGCGGCAATGCAGAAATCCCGATGCTCCTCCTCGAATGGCCTGTCGGCGGCGCTGGCGGTGCAGATGACATCCGACACCTGCCAGCCTCGGCCCGACGCAAGCCTGTGCGCGCTCGTCGCCATCGCCGAAATATAGCAATTTTTCCCAAGCGCAGAACCCCTGTCGGCCTCTATGCTTGCCGGTCTCCTGACAAGATGAGAGCGAAGCCATGTCCAATTCCTTTGCCAAGGCCCTGCACAGCGATGGACCCGTACCGGCCCTTGCCGAGAAACTGAACCTTTACGGCCGCTTCGTCGGCGCCTGGACGTTCGACGCCACGCGCCATCTCGAGGACGGCCAGGTGCTGACCGGGCGCGGCGAGGTGCATTTCGGCTGGGTGCTCGAAGGCCGGGCCATCCAGGACGTATGGATTCTGCCCGCCCGTGACGCTGGCGCCTCGCCGTCGCTCGGCAAATGGACCTTTTATGGCACGACTTTGCGCGTCTACGACCCCGACGTCGACGCCTGGCACATCTTCTGGAGCGATCCGCGCAGCCAGTACTACAGCCGCCAGCTCGGCCGTGCCGAGGGCGACACCATCATCCAGCAAGGCGCAGACGGCACTGGATCTGCTGTGCGCTGGAGCTTTTCGCGCATCACCGAAAATTCGTTCCGCTGGCTGGGCGAACGCTCACAGGACGACGGCGCCACCTGGCGTCTCGAAGTCGAGTTCCTGGCGCGGCGCGCCGCGAGCCCGTGATCCGCACGGTTTCCACTGGCTCCGCTTTGCTCTACCAATCCCGATATCCGGCATTGCCGGCGGGGAGGGTCAGCATGCCGAGCTTCGACAGCCTGTTCAACGCCTTCGTCACCATACTTGTGACGATCGATCCGCCCGGCCTGGCGCCGCTCTTCCTCGCCGTGACCCGCGGCATGAACCGCGAGGAACGCAACCAGGTCTCCGTGCGCGCCTCGGTCATCGCCTTCCTGGTGATGGCGTTGTTCGCAATCGCCGGCGCGTCGATCCTGTCGGTCTTCGGCATCACCCTGCCGGCCTTCCGCGTCGCCGGCGGCTTTCTGCTGTTCTTCATCGCCTTCGAAATGGTGTTCGAGCGCCGGCAGGACCGCAAGGAGAAGATCGGCGACGTCGCCATCACCAGGGACATGATCCACAACATCGCCGCCTTTCCGCTGGCGATCCCGCTTATTGCCGGTCCCGGCGCGATTTCGGCGACCGTCCTGCTCTCAAGCTCGTTTCAGGGTTTGGGCGCGCAGACAGCCCTTGTCGGCATCATCGCCATCTGCCTCGTCATCACTTACCTGGTGTTCGTGCTGTCAGAGCGCATCGACCGTATCCTCGGCCAAACCGGCCGTTCGATCCTGACGCGGCTGCTCGGCGTCATCCTGGCGGCGCTCGCCGTACAGTTCGTCGCCGACGGCATCAAGGCGCTGATGGCGACTTAGGAGCTGCCCTACTTCGCCGTCGTTTCAATGACTTCGAAGTCGTGGGTAATCTCGGCAGTCTTGGCCATCATTGCCGAGGCCGAGCAGTATTTCTCGATCGAAAGCCCGATTGCCCGCTTCACCTTGTCGTGTGACAGCGCCCGGCCCTTGACGACAAAATGCATGTGGATGCGGGTGAACACCTTGGGATCGGCTTCTGCACGGTCGGCATCGAGTTCGACCACACAATCTTCAACTGCCTCGCGCCCCTTTTCCAGGATATGGACCACGTCATAGGCCGAGCAGCCGCCGGTGCCGATCAGCACCAGTTCCATTGGGCTCGGCCCCGGTGTCTTGCCCTCCGGCCCAAACGCAGTGCCTAGCACCAGCTTGTGCTCACTGGCGGACTCGCCAATGAAAGTGCGCTCCTCGACCCATTTGACCCTTGCTTTCAACTGATACGTCCTTTCACCGCTCAAACGCACAACGTCCCGAAAATCCAAGACAGATTTTCGGGACGCCATTTCGTGGCCAAGATGCCGGCGCTTTTCGCCGCAAGGGCAGTCCGCCCCGAGAAATCAGAACGGAATTTCGTCGTCCAGCTCGCGCGACGAACCACCGCCGCCGCCCTTGTTGGCGCCACCGCGATTGAAACTTTCGCCCGGGCCGGACTGGCCGAAATCGGAACCGCGGCTCGCACCACCACCGGCATAGTTGCCGACCTGGCCGCCGCCCTCGCCCCGCGCATCGAGCATCTGCAGCTCGCCGCGGAATTTCTGCAACACGATTTCGGTCGTATAGCGGTCATTGCCGGTCTGGTCCTGCCATTTGCGCGTCTGCAGCTGGCCCTCGACATAGACCTTCATGCCCTTCTTCAGATACTGCTCGGCCACCTTGGCGATCTGGTCGTTGAAGATCACGACATTGTGCCATTCGGTCTTTTCCTTGCGCTCTCCGGATGTCTTGTCGCGCCAGCTTTCCGACGTCGCGATGCGGATGTTGACGACCGGGTCACCCGAATTCAGGCGGCGGATTTCAGGGTCCGCCCCGAGATTGCCCACCAGAATGACCTTGTTGACACTACCCGCCATGACACTTCTCCGCGCTCATCCGAAACCAAAATTTTGTCGCTGCACCTTACAGGCTATGGATAATCCCTGCCTGATGTGGCTGCCTTTTCCCACAAGGTTTTTGTTCTCTATTCGTTCTAGGTTAAAGGCCCTGCACTCTCAATAGATGTCAGTAACAAGTAGTGTCCTGGCGTCGAATTTCCACGAACCCTGAGATCGAGGCGAACTCAATGAAGATGGTCGAGCATGACGATCAGCCGCAAGAAGAATGGCGAACGGGAGTAAAGACCCGCATGCATGTCTCGGCCTGCAACGGCGCAACTCAACTTTGCATATTTGAACAATGGGTCGAACCCACGGTTGGCGCCCCGACACATTGGCACCCGGTCGAGGAAGTGCTTACCGTCATCGCCGGCAGGGCCGAGATGTGGATCGATGATGAGCATCTCGTCTTGACTGCCGGACAGTCGCTTGTTGTTGCCGCGCACAGGCAACATGGCTTCCGAAACGTCGGCTCCGAACTGCTTCATATCCGTGCCGTGCTCGCGTCACCCGTTTTCGAGGCGACATTTAACGGATCTCCAGACATGGTGAGACGCTGGCTTCCGACGCGTTTGTAAAATCTCGCCCGTCGTAAAAAAACACTGCCTGTCCTCGAAACGCGACTTGCCAAACCGATAAGTATCGACTTATGCTTTTAGCATGATCGAAGCAGACATTTTTCGGGCACTGGCCGATCCAACGCGTCGCGCCGTCTATGAGCGGCTCGCCGACGGCGAGATGACGGTGTCTGAACTGCGCACTGACATGCCGGTATCGCAGCCGGCGGTATCGCAGCATCTCGCCGTGCTGCGCGGCGCCGGCCTCGTCATCGAGCGGCGGGCCGGCCGCAACGCCTATTACCGCGCCGATCCGAAGGGGCTTGCGCCGCTGCTCGGCTGGATCGAACGCTACCGTGCGTTCTGGCCAGAGCGCATCGAAAGGCTCAAGACGGTGTTGAAGGACATGGACCAATGACCAGCCGAGGCAAAGAACGCGCGGAAATGGCCGCAGACAAGATCGAGTTCGAGTGCGAACTGCCCGAGCCGCCGGAAAAAGTGTGGAGGGCGCTGACGGTGCCGGACCTGCTCGCGGCCTGGATGATGCCGAACGACATCAAGCCCGAAATCGGCAACCGCTTTGCCTTTAAAGCGCCGAATGCGCCGATCGAGTGCGAAATCCTCGACGCAGATCCAGGACGGCTGCTGCGCTATTCCTGGCGGGAGCGGCCGGCGCCCGGCGATACGCAGGTGCCGCCCGGCAGCCCCCTGGACAGCCCAATGAGCGACAACCCAGTGGACAGCATCGTCACCTTTACCCTCGACCGCACCGTTTCCGGCGGCACGCATCTGCGCATCGTCCATGATGGTTTTGCTCGGGCAGCAGTGCCGGAGATCGCGATGGCATGCGCCGGTTGCCGACTCTCGTTTGAAGCGCGTGCTCCCAGGCACAAGCAGATCGCCGCAAACACCCCGCGCCTCCTTCTGCGCGCGGCCTGAACACGATCAGCCTACGGAGAAAAATAATGAGCGGCCTTGCCAATTTGGTTCCGATGGTGATCGAGCAGTCGAGCCGCGGCGAACGTGCCTTCGACATATTTTCGCGGCTGCTGCGCGAGCGCATCGTCTTCATCAACGGGCCGATCGACGACGGCACCTCGGCGCTAGTCTGCGCCCAGCTTCTGTCGCTGGAATCCGACAATCCCGACAAGGAGGTCTCGCTCTACATCAACTCGCCGGGCGGCGTGGTGACCAGCGGTTTCGCCATCTATGATACGATGCAGTATATCAGCTGCCCGGTCTCCACCGTTTGTATGGGTTTCGCCGCCTCGATGGCCTCGTTCCTTTTGATGGCCGGCACACCGGGGCGGCGCATCGCGCTACCCAACACCAGCATCGTGCTGCATCAGCCTCTCGGCGGCTTCCAGGGCCAAGCCTCCGATATCCAGCGCCATGCCGAGGGCATCCTTCGCACCAAGCGGCGCATGACCGATCTTTACGCCCACCATTGCGGCCGCACCTACGAAGAAGTGGAACGCACGCTCGACCGCGACTTTTTCATGACTGCGCAGGAGGCCAAGGATTGGGGCCTCGTCGACCATGTTTTCGACACTCGCAAGCAGGCCGCATGAACGAGCCGGGCCGGCGGACGATCCGGCGCCTGCAATTTCAGCGCCATCGGTCTGGTCTTGCCGCTATCACGGCACTATACTCCGGCGATGACTGCCAGCCGTTCATCCAGCCTGTTATGCCTTGCTATCGCTACCGTGGCCGGCACGAACATGCTGGTGGACATGGCATTTGCCCAAGATAATTCGACGTCTTCGCAAAAGGGCGCCCTGCCCGGCGTGACCGGCGACTATCGCATCGCCGAGCCTACCCCGCAGCCTGAGCCAGACGACGCGGTTCCAAGCAGCGGCAACGGCACGTTCAAGATCGGCGATACCGACGTTCGCATTTCCGGCAGCATAACCATCGACGTCGCTACCGGCGGGATCAGGCCCCCCAGCCGGTAAGTTCGCCTGGTATGCACCACAAATGTGCGCTTCAAACGAACAGCCCCGCCATTGCTTGTGCAACTGACGGGGCTTCTTGGATCTGAAATCCAAATTGCCGGGAGTTTCATGCCGGCTTTTCATTTCGGATGCTTCGCGGCGTTCAGCCGACGATCCGACTAGCAGTCTCTGATTGTTGTGGGGATCGGCAAGTCAACGTTGGCAGGTAGCGCGCAAAACGCCTGACCTGGCCACTTATACCTGCCGCGGCTCCAGCGACACGTGGAGCCTCAAGGAACTATCCGGTGGAGTCATGCCTCTGCTCTCCTTCTGTTCGTTGCGACTGTCGTCGTCGAAGCGCTCATCGCAAACCCGCGGCGTCTCGCAGGCTAGCCCCAGGCCGCGAGGCCATCGAAAGACGGCCGGCTTCGTTGACGTCTGGAGTCTGCCCCCGTGACGCATTGACGTCAACCTTGAATAGCCGATTACCGAAAAATGTGATCGCGAGACGCGCTTTGTGAAGCCGGCTGTACGGGCAGCTTTTGTCAGGAGCGTGTTCGGCCTTTGTTCTTTCCGCTTGCCCGTTCGCGCGAAAGGCGGTTAAACGCTTTGGTCGAGAGTTGTGGCGTCTCTCGAAAAGGCGGCGAAATTACCTACATAGGGGATGGTCGGGAAAACCCGCCCATCCCACGAATTCCAGATTCTGAGGCGGCGACCGGCGATGGCCGACCATAAATATCTCTCCATTCGCGGGGCACGCGAACACAATCTGAAGAACGTCGATCTCGACCTGCCGCGTGACAGCCTGATCGTCATGACCGGCCTGTCGGGGTCGGGCAAGTCGTCGCTTGCCTTCGACACCATCTACGCCGAGGGCCAGCGCCGCTATGTCGAGAGCCTTTCGGCCTATGCACGGCAATTCCTCGAAATGATGCAGAAGCCGGACGTCGACCAGATCGACGGCCTGTCGCCGGCCATCTCCATCGAGCAGAAGACCACCTCGAAGAACCCACGTTCGACGGTCGGCACCGTCACCGAGATCTACGACTATATGCGGCTTTTGTTCGCCCGCGTCGGCGTACCCTATTCACCGGCCACCGGCCTGCCGATCGAGAGCCAGACGGTTTCGCAGATGGTCGACCGGGTGCTTGCAGTCGAGGAAGGCACCCGGCTGTTCATCCTGGCGCCGATGGTGCGCGGCCGCAAAGGCGAGTACCGCAAGGAACTGCTGGAGCTGCAGAAGAAGGGGTTTCAGCGCGTCAAGGTCGATGGCGTCTTCTACGAGATCGCCGACGTGCCGGCCTTGGACAAGAAGTACAAGCATGACATCGACGTTGTCGTCGACCGCATCGTCGTGCGCGGCGATCTGGCGACGCGGCTCGCCGATTCCATCGAGACCGCGCTGAAGCTTGCAGACGGACTGGCGGTAGCGGAATTTGCCGACAAGCCGCTCGACGCCAGCCAGACCGGCGAGGATTCGGTCAACAAATCGAAGAACGAGACGCATGAACGCATGCTGTTCTCGGAAAAGTTCGCCTGCCCGGTATCCGGTTTCACCATTCCCGAGATCGAGCCCAGGCTGTTCTCCTTCAACAATCCGTTCGGCGCCTGCCCGACCTGCGACGGGCTCGGCAGCCAGCGCGCCATCGATGCCAGCCTGGTCGTGCCCGACGAGAATGTCTCGCTGCGCGCCGGCGCCGTCAGCCCGTGGGCGAAGTCGACCTCGCCCTATTATGCGCAAACGCTGGAAGCGCTGGGCGTTGCCTATGGCTTCAAGCTCGGCGACAAGTTCAAGGATCTGAGCGACGAGGCAAAGCAAGCCGTCCTGCACGGCACCGGCGAGCGCGAAATCACCTTCCACTACGATGACGGCCTGCGCTCCTACAAGACGACGAAAACCTTCGAGGGCGTCATCCCCAATCTCGAGCGCCGCTGGAAAGAAACCGAATCCGCCTGGATGCGCGAGGAGATCGAGCGCTTCATGTCGGCCACACCGTGCCCGGCGTGCCGCGGCTATCGGCTGAAGGCCGAGGCGCTCGCGGTCAAGATCGCCGGCAAGCACATTGGCGAGGTCACCGAGCTGTCGATCCGCAAGGCCGACCAGTGGTTCACCGATCTGCCCGCTTCGCTCAACGACAAGCAGAACGAGATCGCGGTGCGCGTGCTCAAGGAAATCCGCGAGCGGCTGCGCTTCCTCAACGATGTCGGGCTCGATTATCTGACGCTGTCGCGCAACTCCGGCACGCTTTCGGGCGGCGAGAGCCAGCGCATCCGTCTTGCCTCGCAGATCGGCTCCGGCCTGACCGGCGTGCTTTACGTGCTGGACGAGCCATCGATCGGTCTGCACCAGCGCGACAATGCCCGCCTGCTCGATACGCTGAAGCATCTGCGCGACATCGGCAACACGGTGATCGTCGTCGAGCACGACGAGGACGCCATACTGCATGCCGACTACGTCGTCGATATCGGCCCGGCCGCCGGCATTCATGGCGGCCACATCATCGCCCAGGGCACGCCGCAGCAGATCATGGCGACGCCCGCTTCGATCACCGGCAAATATCTGTCGGGCGAGCTCGAAGTGGCAACGCCGGCAGCGCGGCGTGAGGCCAGGAAGAACCGCCGGCTGAAGGTCGTCGGCGCGCGCGGCAACAATCTGAAGAACGTCACCGCCGAAATCCCGCTCGGCACGTTTACCGCCGTCACGGGCGTATCCGGCGGCGGCAAGTCGACCTTCCTGATCGAGACGTTGTTCAAGGCGGCGTCGCGCCGTATCATGGGCTCGCGCGAGCATCCGGCCGAGCACGACCGCGTCGAGGGGCTGGAATTCCTCGACAAGGTCATTGATATCGACCAGTCGCCGATCGGGCGCACCCCGCGCTCCAATCCCGCCACCTATACCGGCGCCTTCACGCCGATCCGCGACTGGTTCGCCGGCCTGCCGGAGGCCAAGGCGCGTGGCTACCAGCCGGGCCGCTTCTCGTTCAACGTCAAGGGCGGCCGCTGCGAGGCCTGCCAGGGCGACGGCGTCATCAAAATCGAGATGCACTTCCTGCCCGACGTCTACGTTACCTGCGACGTCTGCCACGGCAAGCGCTACAACCGCGAGACACTGGACGTCCTGTTCAAGGGCAAGTCGATCGCCGACGTTCTCGACATGACGGTCGAGGAAGGCGTCGATTTTTTCGCTGCCGTGCCCGGCGTGCGCGACAAGCTGGAGACGCTGAAACGGGTCGGCCTCGGCTACATCCATGTTGGCCAGCAGGCAACGACCTTGTCGGGCGGCGAGGCGCAGCGCATCAAGCTTGCCAAGGAACTGTCGCGCAAGGCGACGGGCAAGACGCTCTACATTCTCGATGAGCCAACCACCGGCCTGCATTTCCACGACGTCGCCAAGCTGCTTGAAGTGCTGCACGAGCTGGTCGACCAGGGCAACACGGTCGTCGTCATCGAGCACAATCTAGAGGTGATCAAGACCGCTGACTGGGTTCTCGATCTTGGCCCCGAAGGTGGTGACGGCGGCGGCGAGCTGGTGGCGTCCGGCACGCCTGAGGACATCGTCCGCGAAAAGCGCAGCTATACCGGGCAGTTCCTGAGGGAATTGCTGGAGCGGCGCCCCGGAGGCAAGCGCGAAGCGGCGGAGTGATGGCAAAGAACGGTCTCATCACGGTCGAAAGCCATTTCGGCGTGACCGAAACCATCGATCGCCTGGTCGAGACTGTGGAACGTGCAGGATTGCTGGTCTTCGCCCGCATCGATCACGCCGCTGGTGCGCGCAGTGTCGAAGCTTCCCTGCGTCCGACCCAGCTCCTGATTTTCGGCAATCCGAAAGGCGGTACGCCACTGATGCAGGACCGGCAGCTTGCCGGTATCGATCTGCCGGTCAAGGCACTGGCCTGGGAGGACGAGCAAGGCAAGGTCTGGCTCTCCTACAATGACGCACACCGGCTCGCTGAGCGCCACGGCTTGGGCGACAGCAGTCGCAATGCCGTTGCCGCGATAGCGGCCGGCATGGACAAGGTGATTGCGGCCGCTGCCGGCGCGGGCCAGTTTTGATCATGAGAGCCGCTCGGGCCGATGATCTCCTCACGGTGATCTCGCTCACCACCGACGCCTACGCGCCCTACACTGCCCTGTTCGAAGCGCCGCCGATCCCCGTCACCGAAGACTATGCGCCGCGCATAGAACGCGGCGAGGTCTGGCTTTCGGAGCAGGACGGACAGCCGGCCGGCTTGATCGTTCTCGAACGACATGCGGACCATACAATGATCTTCAGCGTCGCCGTTGCGCCCGCCTTTCAGGGCAAGGGTTTCGGCATCGGGCTGCTCGACTGGGCCGAGCAACAGACGCGCCTGTGGAGCTTGCCTGAAATCCGACTCTACACCAATACCAGAATGGAACGGAACGTTTCGTTGTATAAGGCCTACGGCTTTCGCGAAACGGGTCGCCGGCCCAATCCATATCGGCCGGGATGGACGGTCGTCGACATGGCGAAAGCTATCGAGACGACCGCCATCGCGTGATCCTTTTCTGCAAACCGGGAGGACGACCATGACTCAATCAGGAACAATCCGCGCCGGCATGGGCGGCTGGACCTTCGAGCCGTGGGACACGTCCTTCTACCCGGACAAATTGTCGAAGGCCAAGCAACTGCATTATGCCAGCCGGCAGGTGCCCACTATCGAGGTCAACGGCACCTATTATTCGAGCTTCAAGGAGCCGACCTTCGTCAAATGGGCCAACGAGGCGCCGGATGGTTTCGTCTATTCGCTGAAGGGCAACCGCTTCGTCACCAACCGCCGGGTGCTCGGCGAGGCCGGGGAATCGATTATGCGCTTCCTCGGGTCGGGCGTCGCGGCACTTGGCGACAAGCTCGGGCCGATCCTGTGGCAATTCGCGCCGACCAAGAGATTCGACCCGGACGACTTCGAGGCCTTCCTCAAGCTGTTGCCGGAAAAGCAGGACGGCGTTGCGCTGCGCCACGCGGTCGAGGTGCGCAACGACAGCTTCGTCGTGCCGGAGTTCGCCGCCTTGGCGCGAAAGCACAAGGCCGCCATCGTCTATGCCGACCACGCCAAATATCCGGGGATTGCCGACGTCACCGGCGATTTCATCTATGCGCGGCTGCAGACCGGCAGCGACGACAATCCCGATTGCTACACGCCAAAGGCGCTCGACGAATGGGCGGCGCGCGCAAAAACCTGGGCGGAAGGCAAGGTGCCGGCCGACCTGTCACGCGCCGATCCTTCAACCGACGCGCCGGTCAAGCCACGCGATGTGTTCGTCTACTTCATCACAGAGGGCAAAGTCCGCGCTCCATTCGGCGCCATCGCGCTGATGAAGCGGGTCGCCGGCTGACGCCCCCGCTGTCGGTGGTCTGCCTGGCCGGGTCCGAAACTACCGGCTATGCGGCGCGCTCGTCCGGACGGCGATCAACCCTGAGGATCTCGTTAAAGGCATCAAGATCGACATAGAAGACCTTGGTGATCTCCGCGATGAGTTCGTCGTGTTCATATCCTTGCGATTTCAGAATGTTAATGGCTGTCAGGATGTCGACGCGCTCCGTGAGCCGTCGTTTCTGGTAGTCCTCGACATAGCGCTCCATCGACTGGCCCTGGCTCCCAAGCACCCGAAATGTTAGACGACAACAGACCGCTGGAAGGGAACGGCTTGCGCGCAAGCATGCCGACGCGAGCCGCGCCTTCCCCTGATCTGCCAAGTTGAAACTGGTACGGAAAGCGGCCGACTCACCAAGGCCAAGCAAAATCTAGCACGCAATCTGCAGCGCGCCAGAGTTGCAAAGTAATGGAATCAATAAGAATTCAGACAGTCAGGAATTTGCGGACGTCCGCCCGGTCGAGATCCTCGGCGGGGCCGGTATGGACGATCTGGCCGCGGTCCATGATGTTGACCTCGTCGGCCAATTCCCGGCAGAAATCGAGATATTGTTCGACCAAAAGCACGGCGATACCGGCCTGGTCGCGCAGATAGCGGACGGCGCGGCCGATATCCTTGATGATCGACGGCTGGATGCCTTCGGTCGGCTCATCGAGCACCAGCAGCTTCGGCCGCATCACCAGCGCCCTGCCGATAGCAAGCTGCTGCTGCTGGCCGCCGGAAAGATCGCCGCCGCGGCGCGCGAGCATCTGCTTCAGCACCGGAAACAATTCGAAGACGTGACCGGGAATGTTGCGATCGGAGCGCTTCAACGGCGCAAAACCTGATTCGAGGTTTTCCCGCACCGTAAGCAGCGGAAATATCTCCCTGCCTTGCGGCACGAATGCGATGCCCGACCGGGCGCGATCATACGCCGCGCTCCGGTCGAGCGCCTTCCCCTCGAAGGCAACGCTTCCGCTCGTCAGCCGATGATGGCCGACGATCGATCTCATCAAACTGGTCTTGCCGACGCCGTTGCGGCCGAGCACGCAGGTGATCTTGCCCGCCCCGGCCTTCAGCGAGACGCCGCGCAGCGCCTGGGCAGCGCCGTAGTGCAGCGTGGCATTGGAAACTTCGAGCATGGTCAGCGCTTTCTCCAACGCGTGAAGAACGAAAGGTCGAAATGATGGAACGGAACGCGCCAGACCATGCTCATCTCCCCAGATAGACTTCGACGACGCGTTCGTCGGCCGAGACGAAGTCGAGGCTGCCCTCGGAAAGCACCGAGCCTTCGTGCAGGCAGGTAACCTTGGCGCCGAGCTCACGCACGAAATGCATGTCGTGCTCGACGACGATGACCGAATGGTCGCGCGCGATGTCTCTGAGCAGCCGCGCGGTTTCCTCGGTCTCGGCGTCGGTCATGCCGGCAACCGGTTCGTCGACCAGCAGCAGCTTCGGATCCTGCGCCAGAAGCATGCCGATCTCGAGCCATTGCTTTTGGCCGTGGCTCAAATTGGCGGCGAGCTCGTCACGCTTGTCGCCAAGCCGGATGATGCCGAGAATGTCGTTGATCTGCCGCACGTCCGCGGCCGAGCGACGATGGAACAGTGCCGGGAAGATCGAGCGCGGGCCTTTCAGCGCCAGCATCAGATTGTCCTCGATCGTGTGGCTTTCGAAGACGGTCGGCTTCTGGAATTTACGGCCGATGCCCATCATGGCGATTTCGGCCTCGTCGTGTTTGGTCAGGTCGACCTCACCGTCGAAGAAAACCTCGCCAGCATCGGGTCGCGTCTTGCCGGTGACGATGTCCATCATCGTCGTCTTTCCGGCGCCGTTGGGGCCGATGATCGCCCGCATCTCGCCTTTGTCGAGCACCAGCGAAAGGTTGTTGATGGCGCGAAACCCGTCGAAGGAAACCGACACGCCGTCGAGATAGAGGATGGTGTTGCTCTTCGACATCAGGCCATCACTCCGCCGGCTGCGGTTCGGCGCCGGAGGCCGACCAGTCGCCCGGCCTTCTCGCCGCCGAGCGATCGGTTTTCGGCGGCACCGGCGTGTCAGGATCGATGCCGGCTTCCTCGGCGACCGAGGCCGCCCGCAGCGCCTTGGCGTTGCCGCGCCAGGAATCCCACATGCCGATGATGCCCTTGGGCAGGAACAGCGTGACGGCGACAAACAGTCCGCCTAGCGCAAACAGCCAGAATTCCGGCAGCACACCGGTGAACCAGGATTTACCGGCATTGACCAGAAGCGCGCCGATGATCGGCCCGACGATGGTGCCGCGCCCGCCGACGGCCGCCCACACCACCACCTCGATCGAATTGGACGGCTCGAATTCGCCAGGGTTGATGATGCCGACCTGCGGCACGTAAAGCGCACCGGCGATGCCCGCCATCACCGCCGACACGGTGAATGCGAACAGTTTGACGTTCTCCGCCCGCCATCCGAGGAAGCGTGTGCGGCTTTCGGCGTCGCGCACCGCCATCAAAAGCTTGCCGTACTTGGAACCGACGATTGCCCAGGTGACGAAGACGGCAAACGCCAGCATGACGGCGCTGGCCGCGAACAGCGCCGACCGTGTCATGTCGGCCTGCACGTTGAAGCCTAAAATGTCCTTGAAATCAGTCAGGCCGTTATTGCCGCCGAAGCCCATATCGTTGCGGAAAAAGGCAAGCAGCAGCGCATAGGTCATCGCCTGGGTGATGATCGACAGATAGACGCCGGTAACGCGGCTGCGGAAGGCGAACCAGCCGAAGACGAAGGCGAGCAGGCCAGGTACCGCAAGCACCATGATCGCCGCGAACCAGAAATGGTCGAAACCATACCAGAACCATGGCAATTCCTTGTAGTTCAGGAACACCATGAAATCCGGCAGCAGCGGATTGCCGTAGACGCCGCGCGAGCCGATCTGGCGCATCAGATACATGCCCATCGCATAGCCGCCGAGCGCGAAGAAAGCGCCGTGGCCGAGCGAGAGGATGCCGCAATAGCCCCAGACGAGATCGAGCGCCAAGGCGAGCAGCGCGTAGCAGAGGTATTTGCCGGTGAGCGCGACGATATAGGACGGCACGTAAAACGCACTTGTCGGCGAGACCGCAAGATTGAGCAGCGGCACGATGATGGCGACCGCCAGCAGGATGAAGATGGTGATGGCGACGCGGCGGTCGGCGCCGGCGGCAAAGAAGCGTCCCGTGATCATGCTTCCACCGACCTGCCCTTGAGCGCGAACAGGCCGCGCGGGCGTTTCTGGATGAACAGGATGATGAGAACCAGGACGACGATCTTGCCGAGGACTGCCCCAGCGTAGGGTTCGAGGAACTTGTTGACGATGCCAAGGGAGAAGGCACCGACCAGCGTGCCCCAGAGATTGCCGACGCCGCCGAAGACGACGACCATGAAGCTGTCGATGATGTAGCCGCGGCCGAGATTGGGCGAGACATTGTCGATCTGGCTGAGCGCGACGCCGGCAATGCCAGCTATGCCGGACCCCAATGCAAAGGTCAGCGCATCGACCCATGGCGTCCTGATGCCCATCGACGCGGCCATGCGGCGGTTGGCGGTGACGGCGCGCATCTGCAGGCCCCAGGGCGTGCGCTTCATCACATAAAGCAGCACCGCGAACACGCAGAGCGCGAATACCAGTATCCAGAGCCGGTTCCAGGTCACTGCAAGCTGGCCGATATCGAACGAACCGGACATCCATGACGGATTGCCGACTTCCTGGTTCGTCGGCCCGAAGATCGTGCGCACGGCCTGCTGCAGGATCAGCGAGACCCCCCACGTCGCCAGCAGGGTTTCCAGCGGCCGACCGTAGAGGTAGCGGATCAGCCCGCGCTCGATGACAAGGCCGACGAGCGCCGCCACCAGGAAGGCCAGCGGCAGGGCAATGACCAGCGACCAGTCGAACAGGCCGGGAAAGGAATTGCGGATCACCTCCTGCACAACGAAGGTCGTGTAGGCGCCGAGCATGACCATCTCGCCATGCGCCATGTTGATGACGCCCATGACGCCGAAGGTGATGGCCAGGCCAATCGCCGCCAGCAGCAGCACCGATCCGAGCGATATGCCGTACCAGACATTCTGGCCGGCATCCCACAGCGCCAGCGTCGAATTGATGTTGGCGATCGCCGCCGTCGCCGCGTCCTTCACCGCACCTTCGGAATTGGCCTCCACCGACGTGAGCAGCGACACCGCATCGCGGTCGCCGCGCGCGCCGATGAGCGCGATCGCCGCCAGTTTGTCGGCCTCCGGCCTGTCTGAAACGAGAACCGAGGCGGCGCGTGCCTGTTCGAGCAGCGCCTTGACGCTTGCCACGCTCTCATTGGCGATCGCGGTGTCGAGCGGCTCGATGTTCGCCGCGTCCGGCGTCTTGAACATGGTGTCGGCGGCGGCAATGCGCACGGCCGGGTCCTTGGAGCCAAGCGTCAGCGTGCCCAATGCATCGCGAATGACGCGGCGCAGCGTATTGTTGACCTTAATCTTGGTGATGTCGGCCTTGGCAACTTCGCCCGATCTTTCGCCGGTGAGCGCATCGAGCAGCTCGATGCCGCCGCCGCTCTCCTTGCCGACAAAGACCAGTGAATCGGCCTTGCGGACGTAAAGGCTGCCCTCCGCAAGCGCGGCAAGCGGCCGTTCTACGGCTGGATCGCCGGATGCCGCAAGCTCGCGCACCACGGCTTCGATCGCCGGAAAATTGGCGGTGGTGGCGAATTTGGCGACGACGGCGCGCAAATCTGCCTCGCTGGCGTTCGACGGCGCCAGCGTCCCCAGGAGGAGCAGCAGCATCAGGCCAATCGCGCGGATCAGGATCATTGGTTTCTGGTGGCTGTTGAAGGTTGAATGTCGCCTCCGGGCAGGCTGGAGGAGGAGCCTGCCCGGAGGCTTGCGGGTCTGGGAGGACAGACCGGGAGGATCAGTTGGTTCCCTTGCCGCCGCATTTGCCGGTGGCAACGTTGAAGTTGCCGCAGGACAGAGGCGCGCGCCAATCGGAGATCAGGTCCTTGGAGTCAGGCAGGTAGTCGGACCACTCGTCGCCCATCACGAGGCCCGGCGTCTGTGAGACGGTTTCGAACTGGCCGTCGGCCTGGATTTCGCCGATCAGCACCGGCTTGGTGATATGATGGTTCGGCATCATGGTCGAATAGCCGCCGGTCAGGTTCGGCACCGAGACGCCGACCATGGCGTCGATGACCTTGTCCGGATCGGTGGTACCGGCCTTCTCGACCGCCTTCACCCACATGTTGAAGCCGATATAGTGGGCTTCCATCGGATCGTTGGTGGTGCGCTTGTCGTTCTTGATGAACTTGTGCCAGTCGGCGATGAACTTCTCGTTCTCGGGCGTATCGACGCTTTCGAAATAGTTCCAGGCGGCGAGATGGCCGACCAGCGGCGCGGTGTCGAGACCGGCAAGCTCTTCCTCGCCGACCGAGAAGGCCATGACCGGGATGTCCTCGGCCTTGATGCCCTGGTTGCCGAGCTCCTTATAGAACGGCACGTTGGCGTCGCCGTTGACGGTCGAGACGACAGCGGTCTTCTTGCCGGCCGAGCCGAACTTCTTGATCGCCGAGACTTCGGTCTGCCAGTCGGAAAAGCCGAACGGCGTGTAGTTGACCATGATGTCTTCCGCAGCAACGCCCTTTGCTTTCAGATAAGCCTCGAGGATCTTGTTGGTGGTGCGCGGGTAGACGTAGTCGGTGCCTTCGAGCACCCAGCGCTTCACCGAACCGCCATCCTCGCTCATCAGATAATCGACGGCCGGAATGGCCTGCTGGTTCGGCGCCGCACCGGTGTAGAACACATTGCGCTCGCTTTCCTCGCCCTCATACTGGACCGGGTAGAACAGGATGTTGTCGAGTTCGCTGAACACCGGAAGTACCGACTTGCGCGACACCGAGGTCCAGCAGCCGAACACCGCCGCGACCTTGTCCTTCGAGATCAGCTCGCGCGCCTTTTCGGCGAACAGCGGCCAGTTCGAAGCCGGATCGACGACCACCGCCTCGAGCTTCTTGCCGAGCAGGCCACCCTTGGCATTCTGCTCTTCGATGAGCATCAGCATGGCGTCCTTCAGGGTCGTCTCCGAGATCGCCATGGTTCCCGACAGCGAATGGAGGATGCCGACCTTGATGGTGTCGTCGGCCGCCTTGGCGGGAACGCTCATCAGCAGGCCGGCGGTGACCACGCCGGCCGAAAACATTTTTGCTATTGTCGAGAAACTGCCCCTCATACTTTTAAACTCCCAAGCTGGTTAACTGCATCGGAACAGACCATGCAACGGCTGTGCCAATCACGGGAGCAAGCTCGGAGGATTTGAGATTTCCCAGCTCTGTCAGTCGGTTAATGTATTAGCCGCAGGAGATGAACCTCGCCTGCCATGTTCGAAACGAGAAAGGATCACCCATATCAGCCTAAGTTTTACTCACATACAGGCCAATGCCCGAATTTTGAGCAGCATCATATGAGCGCTGGCGAGGATTGCAGCGCCGCAGCGAAATGAGGCAAGTTCGAACCCTTAAGCGAGCGACGCCATGGCCTTCAGAACTTCTTGCACTTTCACCGCCATTCTTCTGCTGGCGACGACGACCGTAGCGCGCGCCGGCTTCAGCGACGGCAAGCTGCCGGACGGCTCCTATCATTGCGAAGTCTATCTGCTTGGCATGTTCCTCAGCCTCGGCGACATCACCATCAAGGGAAACGTCTATAGCGGTCCGGTGAGCTTCGGCATCGCGCCGCAAAGCTACAATTACCAGATGGATGCAGACGGCGTGATCACCTGGCTAGGTCCGCTGGGCGGCTACACCAGTGGCGGCAACTCGATCTCGCTTACGCAGGCGACGCTGGAAAGCGGAACTACCCCGTCCTTCGACATCATCATGAAGCAGCCAGACGGCGCCTTTACCGCCTCGACCTGCACGAAGCGTTGAAAAAGAGTACGGAACCGGGCGAGGTTTCGTACCCCGAAGCAGAAAGCCGCCTAGCTCTCCGCCGCCAGGTCGAGCGCCAGCCGGGTCATATCGGTGAAAAGCCCCTGGCGTTCGGAATAGTCGGTTTGCTCGCCGGTTGCCACGTTATCGACGACGGTCAGGACCGACAGCGCCCGGGCACCGAAATCGGCCGCAATGCGGTAGAGCGCGCTGGTTTCCATATCCACGGCGAGCGCGCCCTGGGCCTGCGCTTCGGCAAAACGTTCGCGCCCCTGCGGATGATAGAAAATGTCGCTGCAGATGGTCAGCCCGGCGCAATAGTCGATGCCGAGTTCAGCAGCCCGGGCCAACGCCTGGGCCAACAATGCCGGATCGGGGCCGGCATCGGCACGATAGAGCCCAAAAACCTGGCCGCTCTCGGCATTTTCGCCGCGCACCGATTGTGCGATCACCAGGCTGCGCAGCGCCATCTCGGCGGTCAGGCCACCGCAGGTACCAGTGCGGATCAACGTTTTCGCACCATAAGAGTCCAGCAGCTCATGCACATAGACCAGGAACGAAGGGACGCCGATGCCGGTGGACTGGATGCTGACAGGTTTGCCGCGAAACAACCCGGTAAAGCCGAGCGCGCCGCGGCGGTGGTTGACGCAGCGCGGCGCTTCCAGAAAAGTCTGCGCCATCCATTCAGCGCGCTGCGGATCGCCCGGCAGCAGCACCGTGCTTGCGTAGTCGCCCTTGCTTGCCTCGTTGTGTGGCGTCACGGCATGCTTTCCAAAACCCGTCGCCCGTTTCGCCTGCAATCATGGCAGTCTCACGACATTGCGCAAGCGGAGCATTGGAAAGGTCAGGATTCCAGCATGTCCTTTACAATGGTGGCCAATTGCTTGAGCGAAAACGGCTTCGGCAAGAAGCCGAAATGTGCGTCGGCCGGCAAGTTCTTGGCGAACGCGTCTTCGGCATAGCCGGACACGAAGATAAACTTGATGTCGGGCTGCCGTTTGCGCAATTCGCCAAGCAGCGTCGGGCCATCCATTTCCGGCATCACCACGTCCGACACCACGACGTCGACCTTGCCGCCGAGCGCTTCGTAGACTTCAAGCGCCTCGACGCCCGACGACGCCTCGTGGACGGTGTAGCCGCGCGACTTCAGCGCCCGCATGCCGCCCATGCGCACGGCGTCCTCGTCCTCGACCAGCAGCACCGTAGCCGAGCCCGACAGGTCCTTGGCTGAGTCGGCGATCTTGGCAGGGGCGGCCGGCACTTCTCCAGCCTCGCCCGCCTTCCTTGCCTCCGCAATGTGCCGCGGCAGGAAGATGCGGAACACGGATCCCTTGCCGACTTCGGAATCGCAGAAGATGAAGCCGCCTGTCTGCTTGATGATGCCATAGACCATGGACAGGCCGAGGCCAGTTCCCTTGCCAACCTCCTTTGTCGTGAAGAAGGGCTCGAAGATCTTTTTCAGCACATCAGGCGCGATGCCGCTGCCGCTGTCCTCAACCTCGACCAGCACATAGTCGGCCGGAGTAAGTTCGCGGTAGGAAAAGGTCTTGCACTCTCCGGCGCTGACGTTGCGGGTGCGTACGGTGAGGTCGCCGCCGGCCGGCATCGCATCGCGCGCATTGACCGCCAGATTGACCACCACTTGCTCGAACTGCCCGATATCGACCCTGACCGGCCACAGGTCGCGGCCATGGTCGATCTTGAGCTTGATGTCGTTGCCGACCAGCCGGGCAAGCAGCATTCTGAGATCGGCCAGCACGTCGGTCAGGTTGAGCACCTCCGGCCGCAGCGTCTGCTTGCGCGAGAAGGCCAGCAACTGCCGTACCAGCGAGGCCGCCCGGTTGGCATTCTGCTTGATGTTCATGATGTCCGGGAATGACGGATCGGACGGCCGGTGATTGGTCAACAGCAGGTCCGAGGCCATGATGATGGCGGTCAGCACATTGTTGAAATCATGCGCGATGCCGCCGGCGAGTTGGCCGACCGCCTGCATCTTCTGGCTCTGCGCCATCTGGCCCTCGAGGGCCTTTTGCTCCGTGGTCTCCACGGCATAGACGATGGCCGATTCCTCGGCGCCCTCGCCACCGGTACCGTCTGCGACCGCATTGACGTAGAAGCGTATGTGGCGCTCCTCATTTCCGGGCAGCACCGTATCGATCGGCTCGATGTCAGCCTGTTGCTGGCGCGCCTTTTCGAAGGCCGCGGCGAAAGCCGGCCGGTCGCGCTCGTGGATCACCGTATCCAGCCGCACACGCCGATCGACCGCGTCGCGGTCGACGACCGAGGAAAACAGCGACAGGAACGGCGCATTGGTGCGCAGGATGCGACCGGCATGGTCGACGCCGGCTATCGCCATCGGCGTCGAGTTGAAGAACCGCGTGAAGCGTATTTCCGATGCGCGGAGGTCGGCCGAAGCGTCCTCGCCTTGCGTCCGGTTGAGCACGATGGTGCGAGTCGGGCCGTTGAGGCCCTCTCGGCTGGCCGAGACACGATGCATGAAGCGCACCGGCAGCGCCTCGCCGGTCATCGTCGTCAGATCGAGGTCAATAACGGCATTGCGCGTGGTACCCGCGTCGGCCTTGACCGAACGGACCAGCGCCATGCCGTCGCCGGCGACGATCTCTGGCAGCGTGATGGCGCCGGGGGTGAAGCTGGCCAGGTCGATGCCAAGCCACTCCGCAAGGGTCGCGTTGATATAGGTGACGCGGCCTTCCTGGTCGGCGGAAAAGAACCCGGCCGGCGCATGGTCGAGATGATCGATGGCCTTTTGCAGGTCGAGAAAGAACCGCTCCTGCTCGGCCCGTTCCTGCGAGATATCGGCAAGCTGCCAGGCAAGCATGGGCAGCCGCTGGCCGGGAACGCTGAACGCGCGGGCCCGGACGCGGTACCAGCGGGCGCCCGGTTCGGCGCCTGGCCGAATGGACTGCGCGAGCCGAAACTCGCCGTCGCCCGGCTGGCCGTCGCGCAGGCCTGACGCCAACCGGTATATGGTCACCGAGGCCTCGGGAGCGTCTGAAAGCAAACCTTCGACTGTTTTGAGGTCGGCGGCCGACTCGGCACCCGTCATATCGGCATAGGTCCGGTTGGCGTAGATGATACGGCCTTTGGTGTCGGTGACCAGGAGACCCTGCGACATCGAATCGACGAAAGCTTTCGACAGTTCGTCGCTTGTCGAGCGCGGCGTGATGTGCACGAAGCCGATCGCAGTGGCGAATAGAAAGCCGACGCCGATCATCGCCAGCACGCCAAGCATGCCGAGCAGGAATGGATCGCCAAGTCGCTCGCGGAAAACGCCGAAGACGACCGCTGCCCCTGTCAGGACGACGATGAAAACGATGAGCCGGGTGACCGCTCCCGGTCGCGTGTTCTGGTCGACGATAGGTACCGGATAGAAATCGCCGCGCGCTTCCTTGGCCATGTGCCCCCTGCTCGTGAATACCGGTGTCGGTTGAATCATATTCTCAGGGTCGGGAAAAGGCCCGGCTGCAGATGTCCGCTAAAAATGACGCCGTTCGGCTTCCGGCGTTCAAGCTGTTCACGAAGCGTGAAAGGCAACTTGCGGTGGCCTGCCGCAACAGTCTAGTGTCGCCTCTCTTCGAAAGCTGATTTTGGGGGAACCAATGCTGCAATGGCTGGATGGCGTGGCGGGTCCTGGTTATGCCGCAGCAATCCTATGGACGTTTGCAGTACTTGTCCTTCTGCTCATCATTCTTCTTATCATCAGGCTGGTCCGCAGCCTGACATTCGGAACATTCGTCGCCGGCGGCAGGAACCGCAAGACGCGGCTGGCCGTCATGGATGCCACAGCGGTCGACAGTCACCGGCGGCTGGTGCTGGTGCGCCGCGACGATATCGAGCACCTGCTCTTGATCGGTGGTCCGACCGACGTCGTCGTCGAGCGCGACATCAGGCTCTCGGCGCTGCGCCGCCCGGCATTGACCGCAGACACCAGCCACCAGCCGGCAGCAAGGCCAGCTCAGACCACAGCCGCGCCGGTGAGGCAAGCGCCACCGCAGCCGGCAAGCGTGGCCGCAACCCCCGTCCGAGCCCGCCAGACGGCGACGATACCGGCAACAATGCCGGCGCCGGCGCCGAAACCGGCATCGAACGTCACACCGTTGCCAAGTTATGGATCCGTCAACGCCAATGCCTCGCGGCATGGGCAGCCGCCGGCAAGACAGGACTCCCCGGGAAGATACGAGCCGCCGGCACAGCATGAGTCGATTGACGATGCGCTGATGAAGGAGCTGGAGGTTTCCCTCGACGAGCCACGCTTCAGCCAAACGCCGAGCAAGCCGGTGGCGAAGGCATCGCCCTCTCTCGACGACGAGATGACGAAGCTCCTCGGCGAGTTGTCCAATCAGAAAAGATAGGCGGATAGCGAACGGCCAATGAAAATGGCCGGAAAACCGGCCATTTTGAACGCTTTACCGATGCCGCTGCTTTCCCGGCGACTCAGTCGTCGCGGTAGACCTTCTCGCGCCGCTCATGGCGCTCCTGCGCCTCGATCGACAAAGTCGCGATCGGTCGCGCGTCGAGCCGTTTCAGCGCGATCGGCTCGCCCGTCTCCTCGCAATAACCGTAAGTGCCTTCGTCAAGGCGCTGGAGGGCGGAATCGATCTTCGAGATGAGTTTTCGCTGGCGATCGCGGGCACGAAGTTCGATGGCGCGGTCGGTTTCCGAGGAGGCGCGATCGGCGAGGTCGGGGTGGTTGGCGTTTTCCTGCTGCAGGATTTCGAGAGTTTCGCGCGCTTCGCGCAAGATGTCGTTCTTCCAGGTGACGAGCTTCATGCGAAAGTAGGATTTCTGCCGCTCGTTCATGAACGGCTCGTCTTCGGAGGGCACGTAATCGGCGGTAACGATGTCGTTCATTCGACTCACCCAACAAACCCCAAATTTGGCGCCTATATATTCGCGGACCGAAAGCTGCACAAGGTCAATCGACGACAGTTTCACGCAATTGTTAGTCCCGGACAAACCAGCATCTGCGATGCCCTTTTTGCAAAGAATACGACCGAATCCGTACATGATTCGCTATGCTTGAGGGGCGCTTGCCATTGCGCACGGAGCTCTTCTGATGACAAATCCTGCGGCGTGCTGACGGGTTCGGTGCCCGGCACAACGGGGATCCGGTGACCAGACTTTACCTGCTGAGGCATTCGAAGGCCGGCTGGGCGCTGCCTGGCGTGGCTGACTTCGACCGCCCGCTCGATCCATCCGGCTTCGCCGATGCCGAAGCGATGGGCGTGCTGATGCGTTCCCGCAAATACGCACCGGCCCTCACGCTTTGCTCAAGCGCCAGGCGTGCCCGCCAGACGCTGGAAGGCTTGGCTGGCCACACCGACAAGGGCCGCCGGGTGCTGTTCCTTGACGCGCTTTACAACGACGATGCCGCCGCGTACCTCGCTGCCACCCGGCAGAATGGCGGGCTGGATGCCCTGCTCGTCATCGGCCACAATCCGATGATTGAGGATCTCGCCATGGCGCTCTCAGGCGACGGCGACGAGACCGCGCGGGCCATGCTGAACCACGGCTTCCCGACCTCCGCACTTGCGGTGGTCCGGTTCAACGGCAGTCTTGCCGAGGCTGCGCCGGGCGCCGGCTATCTCGAAGCCTTCCTGACGCCTGCCGATATCTGAGGCCATTTCAAAGCCGCGCATCAAAGCCTATATCGGGTCCTGACCGGCCCGCGAGAACAGATTTTGGCATCATCGCTGACGACTTTCACCGACGAGGCGAAGATTGCCTTGGATACGTTGTCAGGCCGCGCTGCGGGGCTTTTCGCTCCGTCGCTGCGTCTTGGCGTGACCGGGCTGTCCCGCGCCGGTAAGACGGTATTCATCTCGGCCCTTGTGCACAATCTGGTCCATGGCGGACGCTTGCCGCTGTTTGAGGCACAAAAATCGGGGCGCATCGCCCGCGCTTTTCTGGAAGAGCAGCCGGACGACGCCGTACCACGCTTTCAATACGAGGATCACATCGCGGCTCTTGTCGACGATCGCGTCTGGCCGGATTCGACGCGTGCGATTTCCGAGTTGAGGCTCACCATCGAATACGAATCGGCCTCTGGCTGGAGCCGCATGTTTTCCGCCGGAAAATTGTCGGTCGACATCGTCGATTATCCCGGCGAATGGCTGCTCGACCTGCCACTGCTCGGCAAGTCCTACGCCGATTTTTCGCGTGAGGCTTTCGAGATGGCCGTGTTGCCGGTGCGTGTCGATCTTTCGCGGGAATGGCGGGCGCTCTCCAATCCGGTCGACCCCAGCGCCGACGCCGACGAGATGACGGCGCGCCGTCTCGCCGAGAGCTTCGCCGCCTATCTCAAGGCCTGCAAGCTCGACGAGCGGGCGCTTTCGACCTTGCCGCCCGGCCGCTTCCTGATGCCCGGCGATCTTGAAGGCTCTCCAGCTCTCACCTTCGCGCCGCTCACGAATCTGGGCGGCCGGCGCGCCCGCTCGGGATCGCTGCAGGCTATGATGGAGCGGCGCTACGAGGCTTACAAGACGCATGTCGTCAAACCGTTCTTTCGCGAACACATCACGCGTCTCGACCGGCAGATCGTGCTCATCGACGCCTTGCAGGCATTGAATGCCGGCCCCGGCGCGATGGCCGATCTGGAACGCGCAGTCACCGAAATCCTGTCCTGTTTTCGGCCCGGCCGGGGCAACTTCCTGACCGACCTGTTTTCGAGGCGCATCGACCGCATATTAGTGGCCGCGACCAAGGCCGACCATCTGCACCACGAAAGCCACGACCGCCTGCAGGCGATCGTGCGGCGACTAGCCGACCGCGCCGTGGCGCGGGCGAATTTCACCGGCGCCGACGTCGACGTCGTGGCCATGGCGGCCATGCGCGCGACCCGTGAAGGCACGGTCAAGCAGGGCCGCGAGACTTTGCCGGTCATTATCGGTACGCCATTGCGTGGCGAAAAAATCAATGGCGAAACCTTTGACGGAAAGACCGAAACAGCCATATTTCCCGGTGACTTGCCGGAGAAAGCTGATGCGGTGTTCGACGTTTCCGAATCGGCCCGCCGGCAGAACAATGACGACCCCGCGATCCGCTTCGTGCGCTTTCGCCCGCCGAAACTCGAGCGCACCGCCGAGGGCGTCACGCTCTCGCTGCCACATATCAGGCTCGACCGCGCGCTGCAGTTCCTGATTGGAGATCATCTCGCATGAGTGCGCCCCGCAGACCGGCGGCCTTTCGCATCGAGCCGGAGGCCCAGCAAAAGGAAGATCCGACGGCTCGCCATGCTGCGTCCGAGGCCGCGCCGGCGCGAAAGCCGCGTACTGTGAAGGCGGATCTAGCCGTGGTCACACCGGCGGAGATCGACGTCTTCGACGAGCCTGATATCGTCGCTGCCGAACCGCCGCCGGCGATTGCGCCGCGAAAACGTTCGCTGCTTGGCAGCCTGTTCTTCGGCGCGCTTGGCGTTCTGGCTTCGCTCACTGTCGGCCTCTGGACCGACCAGCTGATTCGCGACCTGTTCGAGCGCGCCGAGTGGCTGGGCTGGCTGGCTGCCGGTATGGCCGCGATCGCCATCCTGGCGCTTCTGATCATCCTCGTGCGCGAATTCATGGCGATTGCCCGCCTTGCCGAGGTCGAAAAGTTGCAGAAGCGGGCGCTGGATGCGATTGCCCGTGACGATCCGAAGGCCGCCCGCGCCGTGGTCGACGAGTTGTCGGTCTTTGTCTCGGCCAAGCCTGAAACCGCGGCCGGCAGGCGCTCGCTGGCCGAATTGCGCGGCGAGATCATCGACGGCGGCAATCTGGTGCGCCTGGCGGAGACCGAGATCCTCGGCCCGCTCGATGCCCGCGCCAGGGTGATGATCCTCGAAGCGGCGAAGCGCGTCTCCCTCGTGACCGCGGTCAGCCCCCGCGCGCTGGTCGACGTCGCTTATGTGGTGTTCGAAGCCGGCCGGTTGATTCGCCGGCTGTCGGAGCTTTATGGCGGCCGCCCCGGCACGCTTGGCTTTTTTCGCCTGGCGCGCAGCGTTCTCGCCCATCTCGCGGTCACCGGATCGATCGCAGTCGGCGACAGTTTCGTCCAGCAGATCGTTGGCCACGGCCTTGCCGCCCGGCTCTCGGCCAAGCTCGGCGAAGGCGTCGTCAATGGCATGATGACTGCGCGCATCGGCATTGCAGCGATGGAAATCGCAAGGCCCCTGCCCTTTTACGCAGTCAGGCGGCCCGGATTGGGCGATTTCCTCTCCGCGCTGACCTCCTTTGCAGCAAAGAAAGAAAAAGAAACATCCGCTTCCGGAACGTGACTATTGCCTTGGGGTGACAAAGCATTAACCAATCTTGTCCATGGTCGGAAGCGTCCAAACCAGTCTCTTTGTTGCCGGGTGTCGTCGATGAAAAGCGTTATTCTGTCCAGCGGGCTGCCCGTGGCGCTCGCGCTTGTCGCAACCGTCGGCATTGCCGGAAAGACCTCGGCGGCGGAACCGGACAAGCAGTTCTTTCGATCGGTCGAAGGCAAATGGGTCGGCCCCGGGGAAATCGTTGCCGGCAAATACAAGGGCACGAAATTCACCTGCAGCTTCATCGGCTCGACGCCTGACGGCAAGGTCGGCATGTCGCTCGACGGCGGCTGCCGGGTAGGCATGTTCACCCAGCAGATGTCGGCAACGATCGAACACAAGGGCCGGCAGGGATACAAAGGCAGCTTTATGGGCGGGGCCGCCGGCTCCGGCCTCGACATTATCGGTGGCAATGTCGTCGATTCGCACAAGGTGGTTTTCACCATAAATCGCAATCAGTTGCGCGGCGTTATGCAGGCGCTTGTCCCCGACGACAATTCGATGACGGTGACCGTCGCCGTGCGCGTCGACCAGCAGTTGGTCCCGGTCATCGGCATGAAGCTGAAGCGGATCGATGCAGTCGAGGTCGGCTCCATAACTCCGAACTGACTTTCAGCGTGAGAAAAGGCGGCAACCAAACGGCGCCGCCTTCTTTAACATGCAAATGGGCGCTCAGCCCTTGATCGCGGCAATCACGTCGTCGTAGGCCTTGCAGGCCTCGGCCGCTGTCGTGCCGCCCTGATATTTGGTTGTGACCGCCTGGACCTTGGCCGTGAGGTCGGCTGCCTTGGCCGGATCCTTGGTAATTGCAGCCTGAAGTGCCGCAGTCATGTCCTGGGCCTTCTTGGTCAGCATCTCGGTCGTGCACTCGGGTGCCTTCGAACAGGCAGAGCCGGCAAGCGCCGCGATGCCAACGGCAACCAGCAAAAACGTCTTCATGTCAGTCATCTCCTCAAAAAAGGGCCGCGACCTAATCGTCGCTCACCCTCCACTGGCCGAAGCCGGGCGTCCTTAGCGCCGGATCGCTGAAACAAGCAACGCCAGGCACTCCATTATCCTGTGCAGTGCGCCTGCAATATCGCCTTCACAATGCGCCGCATTCGCACTGTTCGATCCGCCCCGAAGCCCCTATCTTGGCCGCTTGTTGCAAGAGAGCGGAATGGCAGGCATGGCGGCAGAGGCATCGAACAGCGATCTGATCCAGGTGGTGGCGCTGCTTGCCGCCGGCGTCGTTGCGGTACCCATCTTCAGGCGCATCGGACTTGGCTCCATCCTTGGCTATTTGACGGCCGGCGTCGTGATCGGCCCGTTCGGACTGCGCATCTTTTCCGAATCGGAAGCCATCCTTCATGTCGCCGAACTCGGCGTCGTCATGTTCCTGTTCATCATCGGGCTGGAGATGCAGCCGTCACGGCTATGGGGCATGCGCCGCGAGATTTTCGGGCTTGGCGCGCTGCAGGTCGGCGTCTGCGCGGTCCTGCTGACCGGCGTCGGGCTGGCGGGAGGTTTTCCTATCGCGCAATCCTTCGTCGCCGGCGCCGGTTTCGTGCTCACCTCGACGGCAATCGTCATGCAATTGCTGGAAGAACGCGGCGAACTGGCCACGCCCAAGGGCCAGCGCATCGTCTCGATCCTGCTCTTGGAAGACCTGGCCATCGTGCCATTGCTGGCGCTGATCGCTTTCCTCGCGCCGGGCGGCGCCGATATGAGCCTGTCGGATCGGTTGACGGAGGTCGGCATCGGCCTCGCCGCGATCGTCGGGCTGGTGCTTGCCGGGCGCTATCTGCTCAATCCGTTCTTTCGTATCCTGGCGGATGCGCGCGCCCGTGAGGTGATGACCGCTGCCGCCCTTCTGGTCGTTCTCGGGTCAGCGCTCGCCATGCAGCTTTCCGGCCTGTCGATGGCGATGGGCGCCTTCCTGGCCGGCGTGCTTTTGTCGGAATCGACCTTCCGCCACCAGCTGGAGGCCGACATCGAACCGTTCCGCGGCATTCTGCTCGGGCTGTTCTTCCTAGCCGTCGGCATGTCGCTTGACCTGCATGTGGTCGTCGTCAACTGGCAGCTCATTGCCATCTATGTCGTCGCCTACATGGTGATGAAAGCGATCGGCATCTATATCGTCGCCCGCGTCCTCAAAACCGGCCACCGGGAAGGGCTCGAGCGCGCGGTCTTCATGGCGCAAGGCGGCGAATTCGCCTTCGTCCTCTATTCCGCTGCGGCAGCGGTCGGGATCATCGACAGCCAGGCCAATGCGATGCTGACCGCCATCGTCATCATTTCCATGGTGCTGACGCCGTTGGCAATCATAGCCCTGCGGTATTTGACACCGCGTGACGAGCAGTCGCTTGAAGGCGTCGATGTCGCCGAAGGCCTGACCGGCAGCGTGCTGATCATCGGCTTTGGCCGGTTCGGCCAGATCGCAAGCCAGCCGCTTTTGTTGCGCGGGATTGATGTGTCGATCATCGATAATGAGGTCGAGATGATCCAGGCGGCAGCCGATTTCGGCTTCAAGGTCTATTATGGCGATGGCACGCGGCTTGACATCCTGCGTGCCGCGGGAGCCGGGCGCGCACGCGCCGTGCTGATCTGCGTCGACAAGCCCGATGCCGCCGTGCGCATCGCGGAACTGATCAAGGCGGAGTTTCCCTTGCTGACAGTGCTGGCGCGGGCCTTCGACCGCGGCACGGCGTTGCAGCTCATTCGTGCCGGCGTCGACTATCAGCTCCGCGAGACGTTCGAATCGGCGCTTGTCTTCGGCGGCTCGACACTGGAAGCTCTCGGCGTCGACCCGGAAGAGGTCGCCGAGGTAGTCGAGGACGTCCGCCGCCGCGACGCTGCCCGTTTCGAACTTCAACAGGCCGAAGGCATCCGCGCCGGACGGCGCTTCCTCAAAGGCAATATCGGCACGCCCATCCCGACGCCGCTCAGCACGCCACGGCGCGCGGGCCAGGCGCTCAACGAAGAGACCGCCGGCGTGCTGCAGAAATCCGAGCCGGCCGATTAAACCCTGGAAAGACGCGAATGATGAACGAACTGGACGAGCGCGCTCTCTCCGTCAGCGGATTCTGGCGCGACGCAGGGGAGGACGCGTGGTTCGAGAAGAACGACGCCTTTGATGCCGACTTCCGCACCCGGTTTCTCGATCTGCATTTTGCCGCCGCCCGCCGCGAATGCGACGGCTGGTCCGAACACGCGGAAGGGTCGCTCGCACTGATGATCCTGCTCGACCAGTTTCCGCGAAACTGCTTTCGCGGCACCGGCCACATGTACGCCACGGACCCGCTGGCGCGGCATTTCGCCGGGAAGGCGATCGCTGCCGGCCATGACCTGGCGCTCGACGAAGAGCTCCGCGTTTTTCTCTATCTGCCCTATGAGCATTCGGAGGACCTCGCCGATCAGCTCAAATCGGTGGAGCTTACCGCCGCCAAAGCCCCGACCTATCTGAAATATGCGATCGAGCATCGCGACATCATCCAGCGCTTCGGCCGCTTTCCGCATCGAAACAGGATGCTTGGCCGCGAGACGACACCGGACGAACAAATGTTCCTCGACGGAGGTGGGTTTTCTGGCTGACTTCGGGCATCGATGGCGGCAGCGTTAAGCCTTCCACCAATCCCGGCCCGACGGCAGCCGTTCAATGCCCGATGTGTCGACGGCGGCCAGCCGCTCCGACACGCTCTTGCCGTCGACCACAAGCTCCGGCGCAATTTCTGCCAGCGGTGCCAGCACGAAGGCGCGCTCCAGCATGCGCGGATGCGGCACCTCCAGTCCGGTCTCGTGGATGATGCGGTCGCCGAACACCAGAATGTCGATATCGATCAGGCGTGGACCCCAGCGCTCCTCGCGCACCCGCTTCAGTTTTCGCTCGGCGTCGAGGCAAAGGTCGAGCAAAGCCCGCGGCGCGAGCGCGGTCGAGATTTCGGCCGCCGCGTTGAGGAAATCCGGCTGATCGAGCTTGCCCCAGGGCGGCGTCCGGTAGAGCGACGAAACGGCAACGACGCGCGTGCTCTCGTCGGCATCCAGAATGCCCAGTGCCGCAGCCATCGACTTCGCCGGATCACCGAGATTACCGCCGAGGCTGAGATAGACAGTGTTACTGCTATTGCTATTCTGGCCAGACAACGGTCACCTCGACATGATCGAGCACACCCGGCACCGGAGCGTTCGGCTTGCGCACCGTGATCTCGGCCTTTTTGATCTGCGGAAACCGAGCCGTCAGCGCCCTCGCCACTTCGAGCGCCAGCGCTTCGATCAGAAAGCGCCGCTCGCCGGTAATGATCTTCTCGATGACCGCAAAAGCGATGCCGTAATTGACGGTGTCCTCGATGGAATCCTCGACCAGCGCTCGCCCGGGATCCACCGTGAGTGCCGCATCGACATAAAAGCGCTGGCCGAGCGTCTCTTCTTCGTCCAGCACACCGTGCCGGGCAAAGAAGGCGCAGTTTTTCATGCGGATGACATACATGGCTCAGCTTTCCCCGATCTCACGTGCCAGCATAGCATCGGCGATGGCCAACGCATCCACGTTGATTGCGACATCGTGGACGCGAAAGAGATGCGCGCCTTTGAGCCTCAGGATGACGCTGGTGGCCGCGGTTCCGGCGCCCCTTGCGGCTGCGTCGCGGCCGGTGACGGTGCCGATAAAGCGCTTTCGCGATGTGCCGGCCATCAGTGGAAAACCTAGCGCACGAAGCTCGGAAAACCGTGCCATCAGGTCAAGGTTTTCCGCTGCCGTCTCCTTGGCGAAGCCGAAGCCTGGATCGAGCACGATATGGTCGTCGGCAACACCGCTCCGCCGCCCGATTTCCAGCGACTTCCTGAGGAAGAAGAGCTGATCGGCAATCACGTCGGGCAGTTTCTGCCGGTCCCGTCCCGTGTGCATGATGACAAGCCCGGCGCCGGTTTCCGCCGCGACGCGGGCAATGCCCGGTTCGCGCTGCAGGCCCCAGACGTCATTGACGATATGCGCGCCGGCTTGGACGGCAAGCCGGGCCGTGTCCTCGCGGTAGGTATCTACCGAGATCAGCGTTCCGCCAGACGTCGCGAGCGCCTCGATGACCGGCAATATGCGGGCCTGCTCTTCCTTTGCGGAGACCGCAGACGCCCCGGGACGTGTCGATTCTCCGCCGATGTCGATGACGGAGGCGCCCTCCTCCACCATGCGGCGCGCCTGGGCCACCGCTTTTTCCGGCACATCGAACAGGCCGCCGTCGGAAAAACTGTCAGGCGTGATGTTGAGGATGCCGACGACCACGGCCTTGCCGCCAAGGTCGAGATGGCGTCCGTGCGCCAACTGCCATCGCCCTGTCATCATTGCCCATCAACCATGTTCGATCCCGCGGCGTGGCCGGGGATCAATTCCGTTGCGCCGGAGACGGCGGTAAAGCAAGGTGGGCAAAGAGGCAACACGATGAAACGATCCCTCCTCTGCGCCCTGATGCTCGCTCTGACCGCATTCCCGGCCGGCGCTGCAACTCTCGTCAAGACATATAGCTATTTCCCGATCGGCGGCAGGACGCTCGACGACATCGAGACCCAGCTGTCGAAACTCGGGCCTCAGGTGAAAAGCACCGGGTCGCGGCATCCAGGCGCTACCCAAATGGCGTTCACCACCCGCGTCAGCTATGCGCAGAAGCCGGGCTCGTGCTGGATTGCCGACGCTGTCGTCACCGTCAAGGTCAAGGTGATCCTTCCGCAGTGGCGCCGCCCGCGCAAAGCCGATGCCGGCGTCAGGCTGTTCTGGGATACGTTGTCCGCCGACATCAAGCGCCATGAGGAACGCCACGTCGAGATTGCCAAGAACCATGGCCGCGAACTCGAAGACGCCTTGAAGGCGAGCTACCCGGAAAACACCTGCGAACTGGCCAAAGCCAAGGCCGCGAAAATCACGGCGGCCATGCTCGCCAAGCACGACCAGGACCAGATGCGCTTCGATCGTGTGGAAAGCGTCAATTTCCAAAGCCGCATCCTGCGGCTTCTGCACTATCGCATCGAGCGCGTTGAGAACGGCCGGCTCGCACCCGGCTGAACTCCGCGTCGTTGGACAAAGCCAATTTTGCCGAAACATAGTGCCAGCTTCGGAAAACTTTCGAGCCGCTGTCGAAATCGGCCTATAGCGAACGACATATGCCAGGTTCGCAGGGATCAGCCTCCGGCAAACGCCAATCGGCGTACTGGATGCTTCCCAGCCCGTCGCGGAAGTGCACGCAGGCATAATGGATGAACAGATATGGACCAGGCTGTCGACAAGCAAGCGATGGTGGAAACCAGCGCGCCGCTGACCGAAACCGAGAAAAACGCCATCATCGGCGGCGTGCTTTTGTCGATGCTGCTGGCGGCGCTCGACCAGACCATCGTTGCGCCGGCGATGCCGACGATGGCACGTCTGCTCGGGCATGCCGAATATCTGCCATGGATCGTGACCGGCTATCTGCTGACCGCGACCGCCGTGGCGCCGCTCTACGGCAAGATCTCCGACATTTATGGTCGCCGGCCGACCGTCTATGCTGCAATCCTGATCTTTCTCGCCGGGTCGCTGGTTAGCGCCACGGCGCCCAACATGCTGGTCCTGGTTGTCGGCCGGGCGATCCAGGGCGCCGGTGGCGGCGGTCTTTTCGCCCTGACGCAGACCGTGATCGGCGACCTCGTGCCGCCGCGCGAGCGAGCTCGCTACGCCGCCTGGATCTCAGGCACCTGGGCTGTCGCCAGCATCGCCGGGCCGCTGCTCGGCGGCACCTTCGCCGAACATCTGCATTGGTCGCTGATCTTCTGGATCAACATTCCGCTCGGCCTGCTAGCGATGGCGATCATCAACAACCCGCTCAAGAAGCTGCCGATCGCCGCAAAACATCACCGCATCGACGGCCTCGGCGCGCTGCTTCTGGTCGCGGCCACCTCGCTGCTGCTGCTTGCCTTGAACTGGGGCGGCAGCGAGTATCGGTGGCTGTCGCCTGAAATCCTTGGACTGCTCGCCTGCTCGGCGGTGTTCTGGAGCGCGTTCGCGCTGCGGCTGATGCGCGCGGCCGAACCGCTGATCTCGCTCGAAGTGCTCGGCAATCCGATCGTTCTCGCCGGCACGCTGTCGATGTTCCTGCTGCAGGCCGCCAATGTCGGCTTATCGGTCTATCTGCCGGTCTACCTGCAATCGGTCGTCGGCCTGTCGGTCAGCGAATCGGGCACCGCATTGCTTGGGCTGATGCTCGGCACGGTGGCCGGTGCGACATTCAGCGCGCGAATGATCCCGCGCTTTTTCCACTATAAGCGCATCGCCATGATCGGAACTGTTTTCTCGATCCTGTGCCTCGGCGTGCTCAGCCTGGTCGCCGGGCATGCCTCGCTATTGCTTGTCGAGGTGTTGACGACCTGCATAGGGCTGGGCACAGGCACGACCTTTCCGGTTGCCACTGTCTCGGTCCAGAACGCCGTCGATCGTATGCACCTTGGCGTGGCGACCGGCGTGCTCACGTTCCTGCGCTCGCTGGGCAGCGCGCTTGGCGTCGCTATGCTCGGTGCCGTCGCCCTTGGTTATGGGCTGCCGCTGGCCAGCGAAGGCACGCAGCCGGCCGGCCATATCGCCTCGGCCATGCCGTTCGTGATGATCTTTCTTGCCGCGGCCGCGACCTTGCTGTTGTCGTTCATCACGCTCTGGCTGATGCCGGAAAAAACGCTTCGCGGCCATGCCGAGGCTGTGGCCCCAGCCCTGGCGGAGTAGACCGGCCCGACGAGCGTATAGCGAGGTTCAGTCGAGCACGCCGAGCTTCTTGTGCAGACTGGTCGACGAGGTCGTATACTGGAATACAATGCGCTCGCCGGGGCTGACGATGCGCTTGGCTGCTTGCGCCATCAAGGCGACCTCATGGAAACCCGACAGGATCAGCTTCAGCTTGCCGGGATACCAGTTGATGTCGCCGACGGCGAAGATGCCGGGCACCGACGTCTGGAATTTTTCGGTGTCGACCGGGATCAGGTTCTCGTGGAGATTGAGGCCCCATTCGGCGATTGGGCCGAGCTTCATCGTCAGGCCGAAAAACGGCAGCATCCGCGTACACGGCACTTCGATATCGCCCTCCGGCCCTTTGATGATGGCGGAGGCGAGATGGCCGTCGGCGCCGGTCAGGCCGGTCACCTGTCCGACCTGGAATTCCAGCTGCTTCATCTCCTGCATGGCATACATCTTGTTGACGCTGTCGGGCGCTGCACGGAATTCGGGCCGCCGGTGCACCAGCGTCACGCTCTTGGCCACCGGCTGCAGATTCAGCGTCCAGTCGAGCGCCGAATCGCCGCCGCCGACGATGACGAGGTCATGGCCGCGAAAGTCCTCCATCCGGCGCACCGAGTAGAACACGCTCTTGCCTTCATAGGGTTCGATGCCCGGAATCGGCGGCCGCTTCGGCTGGAAAGAGCCGCCGCCAGCGGCGATCACAACAATTTTGGCTTCGAACACCTCGTTTTCGTCGGAAGTGACGCGGAAGCTGCCGTCCTCCAGTCTTTCCAGGCTCGAAACCATGCGGTTATAGGTGAATTCGGGCTTGAACGGCGCGATCTGCTCAAGCAGCTTGTCGACCAGACCTTGCGCCGAGATCGAGGGCCAGCCCGGAATGTCGTAGATCGGCTTTTCCGGGTAGAGTTCGGCGCACTGCCCGCCGGGCCGGTCGAGTATGTCGATCAGATGGCACTTCATGTCGAAGAGGCCGAGCTCGAATACCGCAAACAGGCCGACTGGCCCTGCCCCGACAATGAGTACGTCCGGCTTGGTGATAGCAGTCATGAAGCATGCGCCTTTATGGGAAAACGGCGCGACACTGCATGACCATTGGCCCGCTGCCAAGCGGCAGCGGCAAAAATCGGCATCAGCCCTGGCGGGCCGGCACGCGCACGACCAGCCCGTCGAGGGCGTCGCGCACCTTGATCTGACATGACAGCCGTGAGTTCGGCTGGACCTCGTAGGCGAAATCCAGCATGTCCTCTTCCATGGCTTCCGGCTCGCCGACCTCCGCCGTCCAGGCTTCGTCGACATAAACATGGCAGGTCGCGCAGGCGCAGGCGCCGCCGCATTCCGCTTCTATTCCCGGCACCGCATTGCGGATCGCATTTTCCATGACGGTCGAGCCGTTTTCGGCATCCACGTCAAAATGCGTGCCGTCATGGGCGATGAAGGTCAGCTTGGTCATTTGTCACCTGAAGGGAGTCTGAGCCGACATAATCACTCTGCCGGACAAGTCAACTGCGGCGCGAAAGCGCCGCTGCGTGGCGTTTTGGAGATAAGTCCTATCGGCTGATGGCGGCGACGAAATCCCGCACTTCTTCGATCAGCGAGCCAAGCCGCTTCAGCGTGCTGGCGTCTTCTGGCCGGCATTCGATCGCGCTGGCGCAATCGGCAATGGCAAAGGCGCCGACCCCGCGCGCCGAGCCTTTGAGCCCGTGTGCCAATAGCAGCCGCTGTCTAACATCCGCATCGACGATCTTGTCGCGCACCGACAACGCCTGCTGCACGAACAGAGCCAGCACCTCCTGCTCGAGGCTCCGATCGCCCATCGTCTGGCGCGCAAGATGCGCCAGGTCGATCGGCCGCGCCCCGGCCGTTCCCGACACGTCGCCGCCGGGCATCGAGAAGGCAATGCCGTTTTCGCCACGTATCACTTTGAGACTCCGCTCTTCGACCGCCGCAAAAATAGGCGTATCCAGTGGACAACGGGTTAATGATTGGCCCGGAAAAATGTCGCGATAACGGCGCCGGAATCACGGCTGTGTTAACCTTATATTTAAAGTTTTACGTATCGGCCGGAATGCATGTTTTCTTTACCCGGCTGTGTCATTACGATACGACAGGTCCATTTTCAGCCTCCTGCGCGGGACACGCTAGGCAGAATCAATAAGCAGAACCATAAGTCCCGCCGCAGCTTGTACAGGGTAGCGAAGGCATGGCGAAGAAACCAACGACGACAAGAACGCTCGACAGCGACGTAGCCAGGGAACTCGAAAAGGCACTTGATATCGATCTGAGCGGCGATGCCGGCGGCGACTTCGACATGGCGGCATCCATGGAAGATCTGGAAGCGCAAATATCGCAAGCCGCCGACGAGCTGGCGCGCGAAGGTCGCAGCCAGAACGAACCGCCTGCCCCGGACCAGCCCCAGAACGCGGCACCAGCCGCCAATCAAAGCCAGAACGCAAATTCCGCGCCAAAGGCCAAGCCGGCTGAGTTGCGTCCTGTCGCAACGCGCAATGGCTCGCAGCCGGCAGCTTTCTCGCCGGCCAACGACGATCGTCAAAAAGACTATAAGACGCTCCTGCACACCCTCAATCGGCGCGCCTCGAACACGATCTATTGGGTCGTGGCTTTCGTTTCGCTGGCCTGGATCGCCGGCGCCGGCGGCCTTGCGAACCTGTTGTTCGGACCTGGCATCTGGAACATCCGCACCTTCGATCAGTTTTTCGCCCGTCCCGAACTGATCGGCCTGGCGGTCGCGGCAATCGTGCCCGTCATCCTGTTCTGGGCATTCGCAGTGATGATTCGCCGCGCTCAGGAGATGCGCCTTGCCGCGCAGTCGATGACCGAGGTGGCCTTCCGTCTGGCCGAGCCGGAAAATCTTGCCCAAGATCGCGTCATGATGATCGGCCAAGCGGTTCGCCGCGAGGTGGCGGCCATGGGCGAAGGCATCGAACGCACGCTTGCGCGTGCCGTCGAGCTCGAAACGCTGGTTCACAGCGAGGTGAACCAGATCGAGCGCTCCTATTCGGAGAACGAGTCCCGCATCCGCTCGCTGGTCGACGGGCTGGGCAGTGAGCGCGAAGCGGTCGTCACCCATGCCGAGCGCGTGCGCGCCTCGATCACCGGCGCCCACGAGACGCTGAAAGACGAGATCAACGCCGCCAGCGATATCATTCGCGACAGCATTCTCAACGCCTCGACCAAGCTGTCGATGACGATCAATGAATCCGGCGACACGCTGATCGACAGGATCAACGGAAGCTCGATGTCGATCTTCGATTCGGTGGAAGGCCGGCTCGAATCGATCACCGATCGGCTGTCGACGTCGGGCGAGGCCTTCGCCAGCCTGCTCGACACCCGCATCGCCAAGCTGACGGACACCACCGATGGCCTGACGCGGTCGCTGACCGACCTGCTCGACGACCGCACGAGCGGCATGGTGTCGCTGCTCGGCGGTGCTGCCCGCACACTTAATTCCGAATTCGAAGCCAGCCTCAACGGCATCGAGCGGACGCTTGCCGAACGTGGCCAGGCGCTGATCAGCGAATTCCAGACCCGCGCCGAGGCGCTCGACACCGGTACGCAGAAGCTCAACGCCGCGCTGGAGGCTCGCGCACGCCAGATCAACGAGACGCTGGTCGAGCGCGCGCGCGAAATCGCCCACACCTTCCAGGATAGCAAGGAGACGCTGTCGGCAATGATCGATCAGGGCAAGACCCAGATCGGCGCCGACATGGCCGACATCATTTCATCGACCTCGACGATGCTTGAGGCCCGCGCCGGCGATTTCGCCGGGCGCATGGAGGCGGCGCGCCATGTCGTATCGCGTTCGTTCGATACGGACATCCAGCGGCTTGCCGAGGCTCGCGCCGGCATCGAGGAAGCCGTCGAAAACCACAGCCACAAGCTTTCCGAAAGCCGCGACCGGATGGCGGCGGCAATGCAGGCCGATCTGGCGAAGTTCGCCGAGGGTCGCGCCGAAATCGACGCAGCGGTGGCCAACCAGGTGCAGAAGCTTGCCGAAGGCCGCAGCCTTATCTCGCGTGCCCTTGAGGAGGATCTGCGCAAGGTCAACGAATCGCGCGCAGCGATCGACGCTTCGCTGGGCAGCCATCTCGAAAGCCTTGAAGAGGGTCGCAACAGGCTTGCCCAGGCCTTGAACGAAGACTCTGGAAAACTCGTGCAAGCTCGTACGATAATTGATGAAATGGTTGCCGGGCACGTCGGCAAGCTCGCCGAAGGCCGCAGCATCCTTTCGCGCGCGCTCGAGGCCGACCTCGGCAAGCTGGCAGAGAGTCGCGCCAGCATCGACGGCCTAGTCGCCGGTCAAGTCGAAAAGATCGCCGAGGGCCGCGCCATACTCGCCAGTGCGCTGGAAGCCGACATCGCCGGCATCAATGGCCTCATCGAGGCGCATTCGGCCAAATTGGCGCAAGACCGCAGCGGCCTTTCCCAGTCGCTCGATAACGACCTGTCCGACATCAGGAGCCTGATCGCCGATCATTCTGGCAGGCTCGCCGATGACCGCAGCCTGCTCTCGAAGACGCTTGAAGACGATCTTGCCAAGTTGGCGGAAAGCCGGTCGAGCATCGATGGGCTGGTTGCCGGCCAGGTCGAGAAGCTGGCCGAAGGCCGCGACATCCTCAAGCGCGCGCTTGAATCGGACCTGAACGCGGTCAAGGGCGTCATCGCCAGCCAGTCCGAAAAGCTGGCGGAAGACCGTGGCCAGCTGTCACGGGCACTGGAGAGCGACCTGGAGACTGTGCGGGGCGTTGTCTCCGATCACATGAACAAGCTCACAGAGGACCGTTCGACCCTTTCGAAGGCGCTCGAAGACGATCTCGCCAAATTGGCCGAAAGCCGCTCGAGCATCGATGTGATGGTTGCCGGCCAGGTCGAAAAGCTGGCAGAAGGCCGCGACATCCTCAAGCGCGCGCTCGAAGCCGATCTGAGCACCGTCAAGAGTGTCATCGCCAGTCAATCCGAGAAGCTGGCGGAGGATCGCGGTCAGCTGTCGCGGGCACTGGAGACCGATCTCGAGGCCGTGCGGGGCGTCGTCTCCGATCATATGAACAAGCTCGCCGAGGACCGTTCGGCCCTGTCGAAGGCGCTCGAGGACGATCTCGCCAGGCTGGCAGAGAGCCGGTCGAGCATCGACGGGCTGGTCTCCGGCCAGGTCGAGAAGCTGGCCGAGGGTCGCGACATCCTGAAGCGCGCGCTGGAAGACGATCTTGCCAAGCTGGCCGAAAGCCGCTCGAGCATCGACGGACTGGTTTCCGGCCAAGTTGAGAAACTGGCCGAAGGCCGCGACATTCTCAAGCGCGCTTTGGAGGCCGATCTCAAGACCATCAAGGATGTTATTGCGGGCCAGTCCGAGAAACTGGCGGAAGATCGCTCAACCTTGACCAAGGCGCTGGAAGACGACCTTGCCAAGCTGGCCGAAAGCCGCTCGAGCATCGACGGACTGGTTTCCGGCCAGGTCGAGAAACTGGCCGAAGGCCGCGACATCCTCAAGCGCGCCTTGGAGGCGGATCTCAACACGATCAGGGGCGCCATCGCCGACCAATCGCAGCTATTGACTGATAATCGCGCGCAGTTTTCGCGTGCGCTGGAAGCCGATCTCGGTAACGTCAACAGCCTTGTCGCAACCCACGCAGAGAAGCTCGTCCAGGACCGCTCGACCCTGTCGAAGGCGCTCGAGGACGATCTCGCCAAGCTGGCCGAAAGCCGCTCGAGCATCGATGGGCTGGTCGCCGGCCAGGTCGAGAAACTGGCGGAAGGCCGCGACATCCTCAGGCGCGCGTTGGAAGCCGACCTGGAAAGGCTTGCAGTGAGCCGCAGCGAGGTCGACGAGATCGTCGCCGGTCATGTCGGCAAGCTGAGCGAGGGCCGCGACATGCTGACCCGCGCATTGCAGGACGATCTCTCCAGGCTCGCCGAAACGCGCAAGGATGTCGACCGTTCGCTGTCCGGCCATATCGACCAGATCGCCGCCAGGAGCACCGACATCTCCGATGCAATCGCTGCCGACGTAGAAAAGATCGAGCAGGTGTTCAGCCGGCAGACAGGCGTCATCGAGGAGCGCGCCAGCACCATGGAGCGGGCGCTGTCGACGGGTGTCGACAACGTTCGCAGTGTGCTCGAAAGAAGCGCGGTCTTCGTCGCCGGGGCGCTGCGCGAAAAGGTCATGGAAGTCACCAGCGCACTGCATGAGCAGGCGGGCGCGGCATTCAGCGATGCCGACCGCAAGATCGCCGAGCGCGCCGAGCAGACCTCGGCGGCCCTGCTCGCCAGGGCGGAGGACATCGCCCGCACCTTTGAAGAGGCGGATCGTCGCCTCGCCGCGCGCGCCGAGGATACGTCGAGCGCACTGATTGCCCGCGTCGACGACACGTCGAACACCTTGCTTGCGCGTGCCCAGGAGACGGCCGATCAGCTGGCAGCCAGAGCAAGTGAGATTGCCGGCACCTTCGACGCGGCGGACCATAGGCTGGTCTCTCGCGCCATCGAAACGGCCCAGTCGCTGGCTGCACGTGCCGGCGACATCCTGCGCAATTTCGAAACAGCCGACGAGCGGCTGGGCGTGCGCATCGGCGAATCCGCCGAAGCTCTCGCGGCACGCGCGTCGGACCTCGGTCGCATTTTCGATGCCGCCGACCAGCAACTTATCTCGCGCATTGCAGAAGGGTCCGAAGCACTTTCGGCCCGCGCGTCCGAGATCGGCCGCATCTTCGAGGAGGCGGATCATCGCCTGGTGTCCCGTATCGCCGACAGCAGCACCGCCATCGGCGAACATGCCGACACCATTGTCGGCGCCTTCACCAGCACCGAGCAGCGGGTTGCCGAACGCGCCAGGCAGACTGGCCAGGAACTCGCCGTCCATGCCCGTGAGATCGAGCAGGTGCTTGCCGGTGCCGACGAACGCCTGGCATCGAGTGCTGCTGTTACAGCCGCCCGCGTCGAGGAGCAGGTCGCCAGCGTCGAGAACCGCCTCGCCTACTCCGCCGAGACAATGGGCCAAAAGCTCAACGAACAGGTTTCGAATGCCGAGGCGCAGCTGGTCTCGCGTGCCAACACGATCGCCGAAACCTTCACCGCGGTCGGCCAGCATATCGGCCAGAGCACCAACGACGCTGCAAAGACCATCGGTGCCAATACTCGCGAGCTCAGTACGATGCTTGCGGCACGTTCGGCCGAAATATCGAAAATCCTGGACGAGACGGCACGGCCTCTGGTCGAGCGCTTCGCCCAGGGCGGCTCCGAGCTGCAAAAGAGCATGGAAGAGGTCACCGAACGTGCGACCGAGAAGCTGCGCACTCAAAACGCTGCCCTCGTCGACGCCCTCGCCAGCCGTACGGCCGAAACTCTGTCGGCCGTCGAAGGTGCGCGCTCGACGCTTGCCGACAGCGTTGCCGACCTCATCGGCCGCATGACCACCTCCAGCTCGCAGCTCGGTCAGTTGATCGAGCAGGCGGCGACCAATCTCGGCCAGGTCGACGAACGCCTGACCGGCAGCACGCAAAGCTTCGCGGCGACCACGGAAAAGACCGCGCAGACCTTCGCCAGTTCGGCGCGTCTGGTCGATTCGAACACGACGCGGCTCACCGAGCTGTCGTCGTCGACCTTGCGCGAGGTTGCTTCAATCGCGACCAAGTTCGACGAGCACAGCCGGTTGCTTTCCAGTGCCTCGGACCTGTTGAGCTCGGCCCAGAGCAATCTCGAGCACACGCTCGAAAGGCAATCGTCGCTGGAGGACCTCGCCGTCGGCCTTGTCAAGAAGTCGGAAGATCTCGAAAGGGTCATGCGCTCGTTCGAGAATCTGGTCGGCCAGACGCTGCAGAACGCCGAAGGCAAGACGCTGGAGTCCGCCGACAAGATCCGTACCGCGATTTCCGAAGTGGTCGATTCGGCCACCAAGCGCTTTGCCGATGCGACCGAGGAGATGCGGCGCACCGCCGGCTCGATCAAGAGCGAGCTCGACCTCACCCGAGCCGAGCTTAAGAAAGGCGTCATCGAGATGCCGGAAGAGGCAAAGGAATCAACCACGGCTATCCGCCGTGCCGTTTCCGAGCAGATCAACGCGCTGAAGGAACTTTCTGAAATCGTTGCCAAATCTGGCCGCAGCACCGACAGCTCGGAACAGCGCAACCTGCGTCCGGCGCCGCAAGCGCCTGCCGCACGCGCTGCTGAACCGCCACGTCGCCCGGCTCCGGCTCCCGAACAGCGCCGTCCGCCGCAGGCGCCTTCGGGCGAGACGGCGCTACGCGGCACGCTCGACCTCGAACGTCCCGCGGACCAAGCGCCGCGCCAGCGCGACCCCAACGGCCGTACGCCGCAGGGCGGCTGGGTGCGCGACCTCCTGACCGGTGCATCGCGCGAAGACGACGCCAAACCGGCGGCGGCTGCCGAAGCGCCGCGCCCGGCTCCCGCTGCGCGTTCGCCGCTTCATGTCGTGGAATCGCTGAACTCACTCTCTGTCGATATCGCCCGCGCCATCGATCACGATGCCTCGATCGAGCTGTGGAACCGCTACCGGCGCGGCGAGCGCGACGTCTTCACGCGCCGTCTTTACACGCTGAAGGGCCAGCAGACGTTCGACGAGATCCGCCGCAAGTATCAGTCGGAGGCGGAGTTCCGCGCTGCTGTCGATCGTTACTGCGACGATTTCGAAAAGCTGCTCAAGGACGTGTCGCGCAACGACCGCGACAACATCATGGCACAGACCTACCTGACTTCGGATACCGGCAAGGTCTACACCATGCTGGCCCACGCCAGCGGCCGCCTGCACTAAGCGGGCGACAGGAAAACTGGAAGGGCGTTCTGCCCTTTCAGTTTAGACCCGATATTGAAAAGATTGTCCCACTGCGCAAATCATCTGATCTGGTCGGATGTTTACGCGCAGGAGTTGAGGCCGGGATGTCGTGCAATGCAGACAATTCGCGGCGATCTACTTCAGCTTGCGCTCGACGGAACGTTCTCAGTTCCATTGGCAGGGCAAAGGCGTGAAGGCTGACTACCAGGCAATCCGAAAAGTCATGCAGGCAGTCAAAGGCAGATTCGCGGGCAAAAGAATCGGCTACCCGAAAATTGGCGCGGGGCTGGCTGGAGGTGATTGGGAAATCATAGGCTCAATCATCGATGACGAGCTTGCGGGCGAAGATCACACGCTCGTCGAATATGCTCCGTGAGTTGCTTCGGTCTTTGGCCGCTTCATAGCAGCTAGCCCGGTTTAGATCACAGTGTCGGTCCAGCGGACGATTTGCCCGGCCGCATCGCCGAACGCGGCATCGAGCGCGCCGACATAGGCCTGGTTGCCATTGCCCGAAACGGGCGCGATGGCGCTAAACGTCTTCGAAGCGCGCACTTCACCGTTGCGGTCGTTCAACAGGCGCACGAACAGCTCGACCTCGGCATGTTGGCCGCCATCGACACGCACCTCGAACGAGCGGATCTCGACGATCACCTGATAGTCGATCGCCAGCCCCTCGCCTGGCTTGCCGACGCCGGTGAAGCTGCCCGAGCGCTGGAACGTCTCTGCCAGCCGCGCCTGTACGATCATCGGCAGCCGGTCGGCCCATTGCGCGCCCTTGAGATACTGGATCGATCGCGGCGATGGCTTGATGACGATGTTCTGGCTATCCAGCGCCTTGAGCGCCGATGGCTGGGCGATGAGGATCTGGCGACGGCTGTGGGCACGCGCTTCCAGCGACGGCGCCGAAAGCTCGAACGTATCCAACGGCGCCGGTCCGCCGCCCGGCAAGGCCGCGCAGCTTGCAAGCGAAAGCGCCAGCAACACCGCCCCAACCTTAGACCCACCCGATGTGATGCTGCCTGAACTGATCGACTTCAAACGCGATCCCCCCCGGATCGTGGAAACAACGCGCATCTGCAAGCTATGTTCTTGCGGTGGTCGGGGATCGAAGTCAACGGCGCACCCTGCCGTCGAACTGCCGGACCTCGCCCTCGCCGCCGGACAAGATCCGTTGTGGGTTGCGGCTGAGATCGGTTACCGCCTCTTCGATGCGGGTGATCGAACGACGGCTGTCCTGGACCAGCGCTTCGACGTTTTGCAGCCCCTGTCCCGAGAATCGCGCCAGATTGTCGGTGATGGTACCGAGGCGGGCGTTCAGCGTATCGGCGACCTGCTTGAATGATCTCAGCGTCGCTCTCGCGTCGGCCATGACGCCGTCGGCCTGGCCGGAGCCGAGCAGTTTGTCGACCTTGGCAAGGATACCGTCGACTCGCACCGAGGCATCGTTGAGGCGTCCTGCGAGCTGGTGCGCGTCTTTGATGGTTTCGTCGATGTCGTCGGCTCGGTTGGCGAACTTGTTGGTCACCTTGGCGATGTCGGCGGCAGCCTCGTTGGCGTTTTCACTGGCCTTCTGGATATTGGCCAGCGCGGTGCGAACCTCAGCCGGATCGATGCCGTCGAGAACGCCGTCGACCTTGGCCAGCGTGCCTTGCGTCTTCTGGGCGAAGTCGTTGATCGAGCCGACCGCCGTGTCGACGTTCTTGATGACCGTGTCGAACTGCTTGCTGGTTTCCTTGAGATTAGCGGTGACCGTGTCGACGTTGGCGACGATGCTCTTGATCTGGTCCTTGTCGACGGCGTTGAGTAGCCCTTCCGCCGCCTTCAGCGTGCCGTCGAGCTTGCCCGAAACACCCTTCAGTTCGTCCGCCAGCGAGCTGACGCTGGCCAGGAACTTGTCGACGCCGTCCGCATTCCTGGCCAGTGCGTCGGAGAAGGTCTGGACATTGGTGACGGTCTGCGTCAGCGGCCCGCGAACATCCTTGGTGAAGCCTTCGAGCTCCGAAAGGACCTTGTCGGCGCGGGTGAAGATGTTCTGCGCCGTCTGCAGCAGGTTGGTGACCGCCGACGGGTTGGCAACGATCTCGGCGACACGGCCTTCCTTTTCCGCCTCGTCGAGGAGTTTTGGCTCCTTGGGGTCGGCGCCCTTGAGCTCGATGTTGGCCTGGCCGGTGAGGCCGGCAAGCCCGATATCGGCCTGCGTCGACTTGGTGATAGGCGTATTCCGGTCTATTTCGGTGTCGGCGATGGCAGCGGTCGGATTGTCGACGTCGATATAGACACGGCGCACGTCGCCGACTTTGACGCCGTTGAACAGCACGAAGCTGCCACGACCGAGCCCCGAAGCGGAGCCTGGAATGCGCACGCGCAGCACCGTCGTCTCACCCTTTTCGCCGATTGCCGCCGTCCAATAGACGAAAGCGAAAGCCGCGAGGATCGCGGCCAGCGTGAAAATGCCGACAATGACGTAGTTGGCCCTGGTTTCCATTGCTCACTTATGGCTATGCGCGCGCCGCAAGATCAAGTTGCCGGGCGCGTTTTCCGCGGAAATAGGATTTTACCCAGGGTTCCTCGCTCCTGAGCATGTCGTCGATCGTGCCCTCGACCAGCACTTTCTTGTTGCCAAGCACCGCCACGCGGTCGCACGCCGTAAACAGCGTGTCGAGATCGTGCGTGACCATATACACGGTCAAATCCATCGTATCGCGCAGCTTGACGACCAATTCGTCGAACTCAGCCGCACTGATCGGATCAAGCCCGGACGTCGGCTCGTCGAGGAAAACGATATCCGGATCGAGCGCCAGGGCGCGCGCCAGCGCAGCACGCTTGATCATGCCGCCTGAGAGCTCGGAGGGGAATTTTTGCGCCGCATCCGGAGGCAGTCCGACCAGCTCGACCTTGAGCATGGCAAGTTCGTCCATCAGCTTCTTCGGCAAATCGAGATATTCGCGCATCGGCACCTGAACGTTTTCGAGGACCGTCAGCGCTGAAAAAAGGGCGCCATGCTGGAACAGCACGCCGAGCCGCATGTCGATGCGAAGGCGCTCCCTTTCGGTTGCCTTCTCGACGTCGACGCCGAACAGTTTGATTGTTCCCGATTGCTTGCGCGTCAAGCCAAGGATGGTGCGCAAGAGAACAGATTTGCCGGCACCCGAGGCACCGACGAAGCCGAGAATCTCCCCGCGCCAGATATCGAGCGACAATTTGTCGAGAACGACCTGGTCGGCGAACGACACCGTGATGTCGTGCGCCGACAGCACGATCTCGTCTTCTTTGGCTTTCTCGGCCACCTTGGTCGTGTTTGTGCCCGGCAGCGCCATGTCAGAACTCGATCGCTGCATAGAACATGGCGAAAAGCCCGTCGAGGATAATGACCACGAAGATCGACTTCACCACTGAGGCGGTCACATGCTGGCCAAGCGATTCGGCGCTGCCGCCAACCTTCATGCCCTCGACCGAGGCAATTATGCCGATGATCATGGCCATGAACGGCGCCTTGATCAGGCCGGCAAAGATGGTGCTGAGGTCGATTGCGACACGTAGCCGGTCGATGAACGCTGCCGGTGCAATATCGGAGTAGAGCCATGCAGCCAGAATGCCGCCGCCGAGCGCGGCAAAGTTGGCGATGATCGTCAGGCAAGGCAGTGCGATCACCAGCGCGACCAACCGCGGAAACACCAGCACGCCGATGGGATTGAGGCCAATGACCTTCAGCGCATCGACCTCCTCGCGCATTTTCATCGAGCCGATCTCGGCGGTGATCGCGCTACCGGAGCGGCCGGCGATCATGATCGCCGTCATCAGCACGCCGAGCTCGCGCAGGATCAGCACGCCGACCAGGTCGACGACGAAGATGTCGGCGCCGAAATAGCTGAGCTGATAGGCGCCTTGCTGGGCAACGATTGCGCCAACGATAGCCGACATCAGCACCACCACTGGTATGGCGCCGACGCCCATGCGATCGATCTGGTTGAAGATCGCCGCCATATTGACGCCATGGCCGCGCCCAAGCTTCATCTGCGAGCCGCGTATCGTGGCGCCGAGGATGTTCATTGCGGCCAGGAAATCGTCGCGCATCTCATAAACACGCCGGCCAACCGCCTCGAGCCCACGAACGATGAAGTTGGGCGGCTTTGCCGGACCTGATTCGGGCTCCCGTCGAACGGCATCCCCGACGGCGCCAAGCAGGATCGAGGCGATCTCGCTTTGCCCCTGCATCGTGATCTCGACGCCCTTCTTTTCGAAGCTGCTAACCAGGCGGTCGATCAGCCACGCCCCGGCAGTGTCCATCTTCTCGATTTTTGAAAGGTCGAGCGCCAGCGTCTTGAAGCCGCTGCGCTTCTCGATCTTGCGCATCTCGGCATCGACCAGAGCCACGGTGCGTGTCGTCCAGGTTCCCGAGAAAACGCAGCCGAGAACACCGCCCTCCTCGCCGATCGCGACGCGCGGCTGGTGGTCGGGCTCCTTGGCAGGGCCGCTTGCGTCGCGTTTGCGGATGGTCAACATGGCGTCCTGTTTAGCCTGACGGGGCCGACCTGTCGATTTGCCGACATCCTCCTTGTTGCACAGCCGGAGCAGAAAAATATGGCGCGTGTCATTTCGGTCGAGGCCGAGCGCTTTCCCATCGCCGGAACTTTCACTATTTCGCGCGGCTCGAAGACCGAAGCTGAGGTGATTTCCTGCGCCATTGCCGAAAACGGCCAGACAGGGCGCGGCGAATGCGTCCCTTACAAGCGCTATGGCGAGACCATGGAGGGTGTGCGTGACGCGATCGAGGCGATGCGCAGCGAGATCGCGCGCGGCATCAGCCGCATCGCCCTGCTCGATGCCATGCATGCGGGTGCGGCACGCAACGCCATCGACTGCGCGCTCTGGGACCTGGAAGCGAAGATCAGCGGAACGCCGGTGGCGCATACGATACGAACCGTTCCGTTACGGGTGCTTGAGACGGCGTATACATTGTCGCTCGCCGAGCCGGAGGCGATGGCGGCGCAAGCCCGCGCCAACGCCCAGCGCCCGCTGCTCAAGGTCAAGATCGGCGGCGACAACGACATCGCCCGCATCCGTGCAGTGACGGCCGCAGCACCCGACAGCCGAATCATTCTCGACGCCAATGAGGGCTGGAATGACGGCAATATCGTCGCAAACCTCGCCTTTGCCGCCGAGCACGGTATCGCCTTGATCGAACAGCCGCTGCCGGCGGGACATGACGGTATTCTTCGCCACATCGCGCATCCGGTGCCGATCTGTGCCGACGAAAGCGTGCACGAGGCGAAGGACCTTGAAGCGCTTGTCGGCCTTTACGACGCCGTCAACATCAAGCTCGACAAATCGGGTGGCCTGACCGCTGCACTCGTGCTTCGCGACCGCGCCCGCGAACTGGGTCTTGGCGTCATGGTCGGCTGCATGGTCGGTACATCGCTTGCGATGGCGCCGGCCGTGCTGTTGGCGCAGGGTGCCGATTTCGTCGATCTCGATGGTCCGTTGCTGTTGGCCCGCGACCGCGTTCCAGGTCTCGTCTACCAGGGTTCGCTGGTGTCACCGCCCGAGCCGGCGCTGTGGGGCTGAACGCGCCGCAAGTCCGATCAGCACCAGGCCCGTCAGGGCGATCGGGATCATGGCAAAAAAGCCGTGTGCGCCGAAGCGATCGTAAAGAGGACCTGAAATCAGTGTCGCCACGGCCATGAAGAAGCCGTTGGAGAAATAGGCGATGCCTTGCGCCGCCCCGGTGCGTTCTTCCGCGATTGTCTCACCGATCATCTTTTGCAGGCCGATCAGCACGAGCGCCACCGAAAGCGCGTGCAGTGTCTGGATCGCGAAAAACCCGCCAACGCCAAGCCCAAGCGGCCAGATCAGAGGGAAAGCAATCCAGCGCACGATCGCGCCTGTCCCGGCAATCAGCATGATCGAGACAACCGAGAAGGAGGCGAAAGCCCGGGTGAAGACGACGAACATGCATATCTCGGCGACGACGCCCCACCCCCACAGCAGCCCGACAACCGAATCGCTGATGCCGATCGACTTCCAGTAGATCGACACGAAGCCGTAGAGAAATGCGTGGCTGGCGGTGATGACGCCGACTCCTGTCGAAAAATAGAGGAAGTACCGGTTGAGGAGTTTCGGTGCCGATTGCTGCATATCGGCGGCCGAAAGCGGCGAGGCGCGGCGCGGACGGCCGAGGCGCGGCGCGATCAGTCCGGCGGCCAGCGCGGCACACAGCGCCGCGAAGATAATCACCGGGACAGCCTGGGCACCGCTTGCCGAGAGGATGAAACCGCCGGCGAGATTGGCGCAGAGATATGAGATCGAGCCCCATTTGCGCATGCTTGCGTAATTCGAGCCGAAGCGGCGGACACCTGAAAGGGCGAGCGAATCGGCAATCGGCGAATGCGGCGTCCAGACGACCGTCAGCGCCAGGGATACGGCAAGTACCATTGCGTAGGTCGGCGGCAGGAAGTAGCCGGCGGACAGGATCAACGATGCGGCGACCAGCGCAACATAGACATTGGCGCGGTCGCTCGCTTTGTCTGCCAGAGCGGTAAGAAAAGGCGTCGTCGCCACGCGCAGGAACATCGGCGCGGCGAGGATCACGGCTATCTGCTCGGCGTGGAACCCCTTCGCCTGCAGCCACAGCGGGAAATACGGCACATGCGTCCCGAGCGGAACGAAGAGCGTGAAGAAGATCAAGCTCATGCGCAGTTCGAAATGGCGTGGCTTGACGAGCTGTTCGGGCGAAAGCGGCGGCAGCGAGGACATTAACAGGCGATCCGTCGGCACGGCATTCAGCCGGGTCGGCCCGCCACACCTGCCGCTGCTTAACACGGCGAAAAAGTCGATGAAACCGCTGGACTAACCGATTAAAGCGAGATGCGGCCGGATTTGGTCAAGCCGCCTGGACTGCCCTGCCCTTGATGTCGATCGGCACGAGCACCTCGCTGCCGACCGGAGCCTCCGGAAGGACATGCGCCCAGTGCAGGATCTCCATCCGGCCGTCAAAATGCTCGACCACCGCCGTGCAGCTCTCCACCCAATCGCCGGTGTTGATGTATTGCACGTCCTCGTAGCTTTCGATCGCGGCATGGTGGATGTGCCCGCAGATCACGCCGTCGACATGCGAGCGGCGCGCCTCCTCGGTCAGCACGGTCTGGAACGAGCCGATGAAGTTCACCGCCTTCTTGACCTTGACCTTGGCCCAGGACGAGAACGACCAGTAAGGCAGGCCGAGCACTTGGCGCAGGCGCGTGATGACGCGGTTGACCAGCATCGCCGCGTCATAGGCATAGTCGCCGAGATAGGCGAGCCAGCGCGCATTGTGGACGACGGTGTCGAACTGGTCACCATGGATGACAAGAAGGCGTTTGCCATCGGCGGTCTCATGGATGGCGCGGTCGGCGACGACGATGCCGCCGAAATGAACGCCCTGGAATTGGCGCGCGAACTCGTCGTGATTGCCGGCGATGTAGGTGATGTTGGCGCCCTTGCGCGCCTTGCGCAGCAACTTCTGGACGACGTCATTGTGGCTCTGCGGCCAATGCCAGCTCCGTCTCAAGCGCCAGCCGTCGACGATGTCGCCGACGAGATAGATGATATCGGCATCGTGATGGCGCAGGAAATCGATCAGGAACTCGGCCTTCGCCGCCTTCGATCCGAGATGGACGTCGGAGATGAACATGCTGCGGAAAGTGCGGGGCTCTGCGCCGGACATTATTTGTCACCGTTGCTTTCGGTGAGGCTATGCCCCGATTCATGCAACAACCGTATGACGGTTGCGATTGGTCCAGCCATCCGGATACGTTGCCGCGGCAATCAGAGGAGAAAATCACCATGGATCTCGGCATTCGCGGCAAGAAGGCCATCGTCTGCGCTTCGAGCAAAGGCTTGGGGCGCGGCTGCGCCATGGCGCTGGCGGAGGCAGGCTGCGATCTTGTCGTCAACGGCCGCAACGCCGACGTGCTGGCCAAAACCGCCGCCGAGCTGCGCGAGAAATTCGGCGTCAAGGTGACCGAGATTGTTGGCGACGTATCCAACCCCGACGTCCAGAAGGCGCTGCTTGCCGCCTGCCCCGATCCCGACATCCTCGTCAACAACAATGGCGGTCCGCCGTTTCGCGATTTCCGCGCGCTCGACCGGGCAAAGATCCTCGAAGGCGTCACCCAGAACATGGTGACCCCTGTCGAGCTGGTTCAGGCGGTAATCGACGGCATGGCGGCGCGCGGCTTCGGCCGCATCGTCAACATCACCTCGCTGTCGGTCTATGTGCCTATCCCCGGCCTCGACCTGTCGTCCGGCGCCCGCGCCGGCCTCACTTCGTTCCTGGCCGGCGTCGCGCGGACGGTGATCGACCGCAATGTAACGATCAACAACATGCTGCCGGGAAAACTCGATACCGACCGGCTGCGCGGCCCGCACGAGGCCGGCACGCCCGAAGATCCGGCCGCCGCTGCCTCGCGCAAGGCCAAGGCCGCGGCCAATGTTCCGGCCAAGCGACTCGGCACGCCGGAGGAATTCGGCCAGATCTGCGCCTTCCTGTGCTCGGTTCATGCCGGTTACCTGACCGGGCAGAACATACCGGTGGATGGCGGCCTCTACGTCAGCGCGTTCTAGCGGTGGAGTACAAGGTCGCAATGCAACATTCGTCCCTCATATCCTTCCTCAACGGCGAGAAACCAGCCGACGAACTTTGGCAGGAGATCGAAACCGAAGTGACCGAGTGCGCGACCGCCTCGACTACGCCTGGCTGCGTGGGGCATGTCATCATCACTGACGGACCAGATACGATCGTTAATCGTCAACATGTGGACGTGCTGCTTAGTCGGCTGGCCGACGGCATCCTGCCGGTCCAAGCGGCTGCCTACATCGCCGATGCACTGATAATGAGCGACGACTTCAACTTTGCGGACGATGGTGTCTCGGAGGCTTTGTTCTTCCTGTCAGACGAGAGCGCGCCCCTTTCGCGAGAAGATGTGCAAGCCCTGCGGAGCCGCCTTTCGACGGGAAAGTAATGCCCGCTTTGGAACAGGACGGCGGCATAGCTCGCCGCGGCACCCCCGCCTGCCGTCCCGACACTTCAGTGTCAGACACAGGCCGGGCGGCGATCCAAAGCGATAAGCTCGCGCTTGCGACATATCACCTCTCGAAAAGCCTCGGCTGCATGCTAAGAGACTCAAAACACCAAACGGACTGAACTGAGGAGGCGGCCGTCATGACAGGCGAAAGCAAGAAGGCGGCCCGATCCGACCTCGACGAAGCAGCGCTCTATTTCCATAAGCACCCCCGTCCCGGAAAGCTTGAAATCCAGGCGACGAAGCCGCTCGGCAACCAGCGCGACCTGGCGCTTGCCTATTCGCCGGGGGTCGCCGCCCCCTGCCTTGAAATCCGCGACGACCCGGCAACCGCCGCCGATTATACAGCCCGCGCCAATCTTGTCGGCGTTGTCACCAACGGTTCGGCGGTGCTGGGCCTTGGCAATATCGGTCCGCTCGCCTCCAAGCCGGTGATGGAAGGCAAGGCGGTGCTGTTCAAGAAGTTCGCCGGCATCGATGTCTTCGACATCGAGATCGATGCACCCGGCATCGAGCGCATGGTCGAGACGATCTCGGCGCTGGAACCAACCTTCGGCGGCATCAACCTGGAAGACATCAAGGCGCCCGAATGCTTCGAAGTCGAGGAGCAGTTGAAAGCCCGCATGGGCATACCGGTCTTTCATGACGACCAGCACGGTACCGCCATCATCGTCGCCGCCGCTGTGCTTAACGGGCTGGAATTCGCCGGCAAGTCCATATCCGACATCAAGATCGTCACGTCGGGCGCCGGCGCTGCGGCGCTTGCGTGCCTCAACCTTCTGGTCTCGCTCGGCGCGCGGGTCGAAAACATCTGGGTCACCGACCGGTTCGGCGTCGCCCATAAGGGCCGCGTCGAGGAGATGGATCGCTGGAAAGACCCCTATGTGAAGGAGACCGAGGCGCGTACGCTGGCCGACGTTCTGCCCGGCGCCGACGTGTTTCTCGGCCTGTCTGCCGCTGGCGTGCTGAAACCGGAACTGCTCCATCACATGGCGCCCAAGCCGCTGATCCTGGCGCTGGCCAATCCCAATCCCGAGATCATGCCAGAAGCGGCACGGGCGGCGCGACCCGACGCGATGATCTGCACCGGCCGCTCCGATTTCCCCAATCAAGTCAATAACGTACTCTGTTTTCCTTACATCTTCCGTGGTGCCCTGGATTGCGGCGCAAGCGCCATCAACGAAGAGATGAAAATGGCCGCCGTGCGAGCGATTGCAGCGCTTGCCCGCGAAGAGCCATCCGACGTTGCCGCGCGTGCCTATTCCGGCGAGACGCCGATCTTCGGTCCGGACTTCCTGATCCCGTCACCTTTCGATCCGCGGCTGATCCTGCGCATCGCCCCTGCCGTCGCCAAGGCAGCCTGCGAGACCGGCGTCGCGACCCGGCCGATCACCGATTTCGCCGCCTATATCGACAAGCTGAACCGCTTCGTCTTCCGCTCCGGCCTGGTCATGAAGCCGGTGTTCTCGATGGCCAAGACGTCGAGCGCCAAGCGCGTCATTTATGCCGACGGCGAGGACGAGCGCGTGCTTCGCGCCGCGCAAGTCGTGCTCGAGGAAGGCATTGCCGAACCGATCCTGATCGGCCGCCCGCATGTCATCGAGGTGCGGTTGAAACGCTATGGGCTGCGCATCAAGCCGGGCGTCGATTTCGGTTTGATCAACCCGGAAGACGATCCGCGTTACCGCCATTATGTCGATCTCTTGATCGAGCTTGCCGGCCGGCGTGGGGTGACGACGGAAGCGGCGCGCACCATGGTGCGCACCGACAACACGGTGATCGCCGCCCTTGCCCTGAAGCGCGGCGACGCCGACGCCATGGTCTGCGGCCTCGAAGGCCGTTTCGAGCGCCATCTGCGCAACGTCACGCTGATCATCGGGCCGCGCGCCGGCATTAGGGATCGCGACCTGTCGACGCTTTCCATGCTGATTTCGCAGCGCGGCATCATTTTCCTTACCGATACCCATGTCTCCGTCGATCCGACCGCCGAGGAGATTGCCGAGATGACCGTTTTGGCGGCCGAGGAGATTCAGCGTTTCGGCATCGAGCCCAAGGCAGCGCTGCTGTCGCATTCGGATTTCGGCTCCCGCGATTCGCCAAGCGCCATGAAGATGCGGCAAGCGGCAGCGATCCTGGCGCGCATCGCACCCGACCTGCAATGCGACGGCGAGATGCATGCCGACTCGGCACTGTCGGAACAGCTGCGCCAACGCGTCTATCCGCATTCGCGGCTGAAGGGCGAAGCCAATCTGCTGGTGTTTCCCAATCTCGATTCGGCGAACATCACGCTGACGGCACTGCGCACGATGATGGACGCGCTGCATGTCGGCCCGATCCTGCTCGGCACCGACAGCCCGGCGCACATATTGACGCCGTCAGTCACGTCGCGCGGCGTCGTCAACATGACCGCACTGGCCGTGGTCGAAGCCGCGCACAAGGCGCAGGCAATCGTTGAACTGGGCTAGCCATGGGCTTTCTCAGACTGGCTTGAACCGGAAATGCCCTGTCTGCCTGAAGGCAAACAAAGTGTCCTCTTCCCTGGCGCCGCCGCCGATATTGTGAATAACCAGCCTTCTTGTCGGCACCACAGTGGAGTGATTGGACGATACGATGGCAATATGCGACAGATTGCCGGGCAGCATCTGGGCGACGAGATCCCCAGGCCGATAGTCGGCGGGGTCTTGGCTGACGGGCAAGGCGGCACCGCGCCGCTCGAAATAGACCGCAAGATTGGGCACACGGCGGTGATCGATGTTGCGGTCCGGTGCTTTCAAGCCCCAAGCCTTCGGATAGGCGGCAAAATTGGCCCGCATATCCTCATGTACCAATTTTTGCAGGTCGAGATCGAAGGCGCGGCGATAGGCACGGATCACGACATCCGTGCACACCCCCCGCTCGGGCTCAACGTCCCCTCCCGGATAGGCCAGGCGTGTATAGGTCGGATCGTAGAGCGTGGTGACGCCGATCTGCTCACGGGCAGCTTCGACCAATTTGGTGCCCCAGTCCGGCGTGACGGGCTTTTCCTGCGCCATGGCGACCGGCATCGCCAGGCACAAAAGACCAAATTGCACCGCGGCTCGACGGGTAATCGCGGTCATGCCAAGCCTCCGGGCGCTACTGAATCCAGGCATTCTTCGGGGCGAATACGCCTTTTTCGTGCAACGCCAGGATGTCGCCGTTCTGGCTCGGTCCGAATACGTCGCGGGGCGTGGTCAATATGACAGCATTGGTCGTGGTCGAAGCCGCGCACAGGCCTAAGCCATCGCGCATTTGGGCTGAAGCCGGAATCGGCGGTATGCTAAACAAACGGTTAACCGCAAGCGCGGTAGCTTTCTGAACGATAGGCAGGCGGAGTTTCGGAGGGATGACGGGCGCAAGTTGGAAGCTGACGCGGGCCGCCGCGCTGCTCGGCGCCCTGCTACTGTGCGGCATTGCCGTCACTCAGGCGCAAGCCGCTTCGCGCCTCTGCCGCCAGCTTGAAGCCGATCTTGCCGCCGCTTCTCGTGGTGGCGGCGGCAAACCGGCCTTGCTCAGGAAATATGACGACGCGATCGTCCGGCAGCGCCAGCAGATTTCAAAGGCCGTCAGCCAGTCCAGCAGCGCCGGCTGCGGCTTTTCGCTGTCTCGCCGCAACGCCAACACATGCGCAGCACTCGACGCCACCATCAATCGCATGGCAGCCAATCTCGACGCCCTGCAGGCCAAGCGCGCCGATCTTGCCGGCGGTGGTTCGCGACGCGATCGCGCGCGCATATTGACCTTGCTTGATGCCAATGGCTGCCGCGATGATGCGGCGGCGCGGACGCGCGCGCCGGTCCGCGAAGCCAGCCGTGAAAACGGCAACCGAAACCTGCTTGACCAGCTTTTGGGCAGCCAGCCCGAAGAGCCCGACCAGGCTGAAGAACTAAGTCAGCCGCGCAACATCCGCACCGTGCTCAACAACGCCGATGAGTTGGGCCAGCCGCGAGGCGAATTCCGCACTATGTGCGTGCGGACCTGCGACGGCTATTTCTTCCCGATGTCGAATGCTGCCTCGCTGGGCGATTTCGAGCGCGATCAGAAGAATTGCGAATCGAGCTGCCCCGGCACCGAGATGCAGGTTTTCTACACGCGCGGCATGAACAGTGATTCGGCGTCCATGACGTCTTCGGTGACCGGCAGGCCTTATATCGAACTGCCGACCGCCTACCTCTACAAGCAGTCCGACATGCCGCGGCCGCCGGCCTGCGGCTGCAACGCCGCGCAGAATTTCGAAATCATCGCCGGCAACCCGCCCCCGCCCAGCCCGGAACAATCCGAAGCGAACGTGGGGGCCACTCCGTTCATTCCGCTGCCGGTTGCCAGGCCTGATGCGGGCGCCGACCCGGAGACCTTGGCCAATTCGGAGGGCGGCCTAGACCGCGAGGCGATCAGACGGCTTGCCGCCAAACCTGTGCCCTCGCCGACATCGTTGCCGCCGCCTGAGCAGCGCAAGGTCAGGGTCGTCGGGCCAACGTTCCTTCCCGACCCAGCAGCGGCAACAGATCTGCAAGCTCCGGACCCGAAGGCTGTCCCGTAAGCGCCAGCCTGAGCGGCATGAATAGCGCCTTGCCCTTGCGGCCGCTCGCCGCTCGGATCTTGCCGGTCCAGTCCTTCCAGACCGTGCCGTTCCAAGGCTCCTCCGGCAGCAGTTCGAACGCCTGGCGAAGAAAGTCGCGGTCATCGTCAGAAAACTCCGCCGGCTCCTCTGGACCGTCTCGAAGCGTACGCCACCAGATCGCCGCATCGGCCAGCCTGTCGAGATTGCCGCGCACCGCCAGCCAGAAAGGCTCGGCCTGTTCGCCAGAGATGCCGAGCACGATCAGCCGGTCGCGCGCCTCGGAAAACGGCATGTGGTGCAGCAGCGTCCGGTTGAGCACGAAGAGCTCGTCCGGATCGAATTTGGCGGCGGATTTCGATGTTGCCGCCGGATCGAAGCGCTCGGCAAGTTCAGCCATCGTCGGCACCGCCACGACGTTTTCCGAGGTACCGACGAGCACCGCCAGCGAAGCGACCGCCATTGGCTCGATGCCGCTCTCGCGCAGGCTCTGGATGGACAGCGCGCCGGTGCGCTTGGAAAGCCCCTCGCCTGATGCTGTTGTCAGAAGATTGTGATGGCCGAACACCGGCGGCTCCGCGCCAAGTGCTCGGAACAGGGCTATTTGGACGCCGGTATTGGTGACGTGGTCGTCGCCGCGAATGACATGGCTGACGCCCATGTCGATGTCGTCGACAACCGAAGGCAATGTATAGAGGTAGGTGCCGTCCTCACGCCGCAGAACCGGGTCTGAAAGCGAGGCGAGGTCTACGGTCTCTTCGCCGCGCACCAGGTCGTTCCAGTGGATTTCGGTGCGCTCCGGCTGCAGCGGATCGCTGCTGAAGTTGGGCAGCAGAAAGCGCCAGTGCGGCCGCCGGCCATCGGCCTCATATTCCGCGACCTGCTCGGGTGCCAGCGTCAGCGCCTCGCGGCCATAGACTGGCGGCAAGCCACGCGTGCGGCGCACCTTGCGCCTCAGGTCGAGCTCTTCAGGCGTCTCATAGCACGCATAGACGAGGCGGGCCTCCTTCAGCCTCTCCAGTGCGGCATCGTAGATTTCGACCCGCCGCGACTGATACTCCGTGGCATCGGGGAAGATGCCCAACCAATGCAGGTCGTAAAGGATGGCGTCGGAAAATTCCTGCGTCGAACGGGCGACGTCGGTGTCGTCGAAGCGCTGGATAAAGCGGCCTTTGTTCTTGATGGCGAACAGCCAATTGAACAAAGCGGTGCGCGCATTGCCGATATGGATGCGGCCGGTCGGTGACGGGGCGAAACGGACGGTAACTGTCATGAGCGGGGCGTACCGGATGGTTTTGCTGTTGACAAGACGCGCCCCCGCGCTCCGCGGCAGACATAGAACATGACGAAGGCGAAGAAAAGACGGCAGCGCCGCGCGTCTATCAAGACACGCGGCGCCGTAGCCGTCAGATCACCAGGCCTTTGGTCAGTTCAAGCGCCTGGCGTTCGAACAGCCGGCGGTAGATGCCGCCTTGCAGCCGGATTAGCTGGTCATGCGAGCCCTCTTCGACGATGCGGCCGCGATCGAACACCAAAAGCCTGTCCAGCGCCCGCACCGTCGACAGCCGGTGGGCAATGACCAGCGTCGTGCGGCCGACCATCAACCGCTCCATCGCCTGCTGAATCAGCACCTCCGATTCCGAATCGAGGCTCGACGTTGCCTCGTCGAGGATGAGAATGCGCGCATCGGCAAGGAAGGCGCGTGCGATTGCAACGCGCTGACGCTCACCACCCGACAGCTTTACGCCACGCTCGCCGACCAGCGTGCCATAGCCTTTCGGCAAATTGGCGATGAAGTCATGCGCGCTGGCCAACCGCGCCGCGTGCTCGATCTCGACCTGCGTGGCGCTCGGCCGGGCATAGGCGATGTTTTCGGCCAGCGACCGGTGAAACAGGATCGGCTCCTGCTGGACAATCGCGATCTGTGCGCGCAGCGACGCCTGCGCCACATTGGCAATATCCTGGCCGTCGATCAGGACATTTCCCGCAGTCACGTCATAGAGGCGCTGGATCAGCTTGACGAACGTCGTTTTGCCGGAGCCCGAATGGCCAACCAGCCCGACGCGTTCGCCCGGCGCGATGTCCACCGAAAACTCGCGATAGAGCGGCAAGCGGTGGCTGCCATAATGGAACGTGACATTGTCGAAGGTGATACGGCCATCGGTGATCCGGATCGGTTTGGCGCCGGGCCGATCCTCGATGCCGAGCGGTTCGGACTGGAAGTCGACCAGTTCCTCCATGTCGTTGATCGAGCGCTGCAGATTGCGAATATGCGTGCCGATGTCGCGCAGATAGCCTTGCAGCACGAAGAATGAGGTCAGCACGAAGGCGACGTCGCCGGCGCTCGCCTGCCCCCACGACCACAACAGCAGGGAGAATCCGATGACCGCTGCTCTCAAAAGCAGCAGCATCGTGCCTTGCGTGGTGCCATTGACGGTGCCGCGCACCCAGGTGCGCCGCGTGCGGCCGCGCCATTTGGCGACGACCTCGGCAAGCCGTGTCTCCTCGCGTTCCTCGGCGCCAAAACCCTTGACCACGGCGTTGCAGCTCACCGCATCGGCCAGCGAGCCGCCGAGCCGTGTATCCCACGCATTGGCAAGCCTTGCCGCAGGCGCGACATAGCCAAGCGACAGCATCGCCGTCACCGCGATGAACAGAACCGAACCGGTGGCGACGACAGCACCCATCAGCGGCCAGAACCAGCCAAGCAGCAGCGTCGAGCCGACGAGCATGACGACCGACGGCAGCAGCGCGATCAGGATCGTGTCGTTGAGCAGGTCGAGCGCCCACATGCCGCGCGTTATCTTGCGCACCGTCGATCCGGCGAAGCTGTTGGCGTGCCAGTCGGTGGAGAAGCGCTGGACGCGGTGGAAGGCGTCGGCGGCGATATCCGCCATCATCTTCAACGTCAGCTCGACAATGGCCATGAAGGCGAGATTGCGCAGCACGACACCGGTGAGCGCCAGGGCCACCAGCATCGAAAAGGCCGCTGTCGCCGCGTTCCACGCAACATCGTCGGCCGCAGCACTGCTGGCGACGGCATCCACCAGCCGGCCGGAATAGAGCGGCGTCAGCACGTCGGCCGAGGTCGACAGCAGGAAGGTGCCCATAATGCCGGCAAGCCGCCACGGCTGACGCCGCCAATGGCTGAGCGTGAAGCCAAGAACGCTGCGGAAGGCGGCCGCGCGCAAATCTATTCGAAAACGAGCCATGATGTCATTCGGGCGCAAACGAGCCCGATCCCACGAAAGTAGAAATTCAAAAAACCGCGTCGGCGCCGTTTGGCGCCCGGAGATGCGGAGGTTTGGCGTATTTGGCGGCCCTGTAGAGGGGCGGCGACCGGCAGCGGCGAAATGCCTGCCCTCGGTTCAGCCTTGCCGCGAGGCTATCTCGCGGCGCACTGACCAAGACCTAGGCTTCGCGGCCTCGCATAACGATGTCAAATCCTGGCATTCGGTTCCTCCTGAAGGAGAATCGCGGAGAGGCGTTTATAGAGACGCCTCAACGCCGCGCCAAGTCAGTAGATAGCCGAAAGCGCATCTGGTCCAACCAGTGAGGCGATTTTGCAACAACGGCCGGTTGTACGCCGCCTCTGTTCAAATTGCCGGGATACGGTCGAGGCGCATATAGCGGCCGTCCGTGGAAGGCCTGAAGCCGAGCTTCTCGTACAGGGAGTGTGCGTCGTTGGTCGACAGGCTCCAGTGGGTGACAGTCTTGCAATCCGGATGATCGATAAGCGCCTGGACAAGCCGGGTTCCGATGCCTTGCCCGCGATGCTCCGGCCAGACGATGACATCGGCTAGATAGGCAAATACCGTACGGTCGGAAATCGCCCGGCCAAAGCCTACCTGATTGCCGACGACATAGGCGCCGACGCAAAGCGAGTTGGCAAAGGCGCGGCGATGCAATTCGTCGCTGCGGCCACTGCCCCAATAGCTCTCCTTCAAAATGTCGGACGTCGCCCGGAAGTCGATCCGCGACAGGTCGAAGCTGATCTCAAAGTTGGCCATGGCTAAACCGTTATGCAGCCAATCGCCTACCCGCCATCCCTGAACCGGTTGGTGATGGGATAACGGCGGTCGCGGCCAAAGTTCTTCCTGGTGATCTTCACGCCGGGTGCCGCCTGCCGGCGCTTGTATTCTGCGACGTAAAGCAGGTGCTCGACACGCGCCACCGTCGCCCGGTCATGGCCGCGGGCAACGATCTCGTCGACGCCCATCTCGTTCTCGACCAGGCACTCCAATATGTCATCGAGCACTGGATAGGGCGGCAGCGAATCCTGGTCGGTCTGGTTCTCACGGAGCTCCGCCGAGGGCGCCTTGTCGATGATATTGTTCGGGATTACCTCGCCGGACGGACCTAGCGCGCCCGGCGGCACATGCGCGTTGCGCCAGCGCGACAACGCATAGACCTGCATCTTGTAAAGATCCTTGATCGGATTGAAGCCGCCATTCATGTCGCCGTAGAGCGTAGCGTAGCCGACCGACATCTCGCTCTTGTTGCCAGTGGTGACGACCATCGAGCCGAACTTATTGGAAATTGCCATCAGGATTGTGCCGCGTGCACGGCTCTGCAGGTTCTCCTCGGTAATGCCTTCCTTGGTGCCTTCGAAAAGCTGCGTCAGCGCGTGCAGGAAACCTTCGACCGGCTCGAAAATCGGCACGATATCGTAGCGGCAGCCGAGCGCGCGGGCGCAGTCCTCGGCATCCTTCAGCGAGTCCTTCGAAGTGTAGCGGTAAGGCATCATCACGGCGCGCAGCCGTTCCTCGCCGAGCGCATCGACGGCAAGTGCCGCGCAGATCGCCGAATCGATGCCGCCGGAGAGGCCGAGCACGACATTCTTGAAACCGTTCTTGTTGACGTAATCGCGCAGGCCCAACATGCAGGCGCGGTAGTCGGCCTCCTCCTTCTCCGGGATTTTCGACATCGGTCCATCGGAACAGACCCAACCCTCGGAATTATTTCCATTTTGCGCGCCTGCGGCGACGCGGCTTCGCTTCCAGGTGGTGACGTTGACCGTCTCCTCGAACTGGCTCATCTGGAAGGCCAGCGTCTTGTCAGCGCCTATGGCAAACGATGCGCCATCGAAAACCAGCTCGTCCTGGCCGCCAAGCTGGTTGGCATAGATAATCGGCAGTCCGCATTCGATGACCTGGCGGATGACGATCTGGTGGCGGACATCGACCTTGCCGCGGTAATAGGGCGAGCCGTTCGGGACCAGCAGGATTTCCGCGCCGCTTTCGGCCAGCGTCTCGCAGACGGCAACCTCGCCCCAGATATCTTCGCAGATCGGCACTCCCACGCGCACGCCGCGGAAATTGATCGGCCCCTGGATCTCGGGGCCGGCCTGGAAGACGCGCTTCTCGTCGAACTCACCGTAATTCGGCAGATCGAGCTTGTAGCGTTCGGCAAGGATCTTGCCGCCATCAGCAAAGATGATCGAATTGTGCGTGCCGGTCTTGCGCTTCAACGGCGTGCCGATAATGAAACCCGGGCCGCCGTCGGCGGTATCGCCAGCGAAATCCTCCGCCGCTCGCTCGCAGGCCTTCAGGAAGGCTGGCTTCAGCACCAGATCCTCAGGCGGATAGCCGGAAAGGAAAAGCTCGGTAAACAGCACGAGGTCGGCGCCCTGGCGGGCGGCATCCGCCCTCGCCTCGCGTGCCTTGGCAAGATTGCCGGCGACGTCGCCGACCGTCGGATTGAGCTGGGCGACGGCGATGCGCAATATGTCTGGAGCGGTCTTGTCTGTCATGCCCGTGGGTTTAGCGCGGCAAAATTCGTCGGGCAATGGCGTTCGTTTGGACCAAACAGTCGATCCTATTCGCCCATATATTCGCGCAAGGCTTCCGGCGGATGGTTCTCGCCGATCGACATTGCCAGAATGCGCGAAATGTGTCGGCGCGGCAGCCCGGTTTCCGCCGCCCAGGCGTTGATCTGCGCCTGGATCCTGCCCAAATCCGTCTTCGACGTCGGGCTCTCCGCAATGTCGAGCCCCGCATCACGCAGCGCTGCCGCCATGTCGGCCGAGACGATGAAGGCGTCCCAATCCAGCCAGCGCAGAAAATACTGGCCAGTATTGCCGCCGAGCCGGCTGCCGTGCTTGCTGAGATAGGCCATCAACCCGACCTGGTCATCCGCCGGCCAATTGGCCAGGAACTTGCCGAAGCTGCCATGCTCCTTCGACACGCGCTCGACGAAGGCTGCGTTGTCGCGTACGGACTTGATCTTCTGCGGATTGCGCACGATGCGCTTGTCGGCGGTGAGATCGTGCCAGAAATCGTCAGGCTGGAACAGCAGCCGCTTCGGTTCGAAGCCAAGAAATGCTTCCTCGAAACCCGGCCATTTCTGCTCGATGACGCGCCAGACAAAGCCGGCGGCAAAGACCCGCTCGGCCATGGTCGACAGGATCCGGTCGTCCGCAATCTTTGCTACCGCGGCATTGTCGGGCATAGGACCCAGCAGCGACGTCAGCGCTGCCTCACCGCCTTTGCGCTTCGCTGCACGGGCGCGAATTTTCTGAAAATCCACCATTGTTTCCTGACCCCATCGCGTCAATCTACCACTTCCCGTATGAACCGGCAGCTTCTACCTCATCGCTGACGACGGAGGCGACGATGAACAAAACGATCGAGGACCTGGCAAGCCGCTGGCTGAAGCGAAAGCCGGACGGCCTCAGCGCGCTCGAAAGCCGGGTGCTGCAATCTACGCTCGAGGGCACCACGATCTCCAAGGACACCAACAAGGCCGTCGCCTTTCACCAGACGTTTGGAGATCGCTTGGCCGACACCATCGCCCGGATCGGCGGCTCGTGGTCCTTCATCCTGGCATTCCTTGGCTTCCTGATCCTGTGGACGGCAGGCAATGTCTGGCTCTTGTCGCGCGCCGCCTTCGATCCCTATCCCTTCATCTTCCTCAATCTCGTGCTTTCCATGGTCGCCGCCCTGCAGGCGCCAGTGATCATGATGGCGCAGAACCGCCAGACGGAGCGCGATCGAATCGACGCCGCCCACGACTATGAGGTTAATCTCAAGGCCGAGATCGAGATCATGGCGCTACACGAAAAGCTCGACGAACTGCGCCACAGCCAGATCATCGGCATGCGGGACGAGATCGCCCGGCTGGCAGAGCAGGTGAAGCGCATCGACGACATTCTGTCGAAGCAGCGAACGTCTTCATGACGGAAGTCATCCATCGTCTCATTGAGCAATATGGATTGGTCGCGGTCTTTCTGGGCTGTGTCGCCGAAGGCGAAAGCGCCGCAATTCTTGGCGGTTTTTTCGCGCATCAGCATGTCTTCGTCCCGTGGCAGGCGTTTCTCGCAGCCGCGCTCGGCGCCTTCGGTGGCGACACGTTCTTCTTCATCTTGGGACGGAGCTTCGCCGATCATAAATTCGTGATCAGGCTCCGAGCCCGGCCGGGCTTCAGCCACGCCTACCGCCTTGTCACCTCTCATCCCAACATTTTCGTGCTGTCGAACCGCTACATCTATGGCCTGCGCCTGGTCGGCGGAATCGCGGCCGGGCTGTCGGGCATCGCCGCGGCGCGCTTCATCATCCTCAACGCCATCTCGTCGGTAGTCTGGGCGGCACTGTTCTGCACTGTCGGTTATGTCTTCGGGCTGGGCGCGGAGCGCATCGTTGGCCAGGCGCTGGCCCGCCACGAGCGGTTGCTGATCGCTCTGGCAATCGGCCTCGTTGTGGCCATCCTCGGCTGGCTCGCGGCCCATATCGTCGCCAAGAAGGAACTCCACAAGGGAAGCTGACCGTCAATCAATGCCGAGCGCGCGATCACCCTTCTCGAGGATCAGTGGAATGATCAGGTCTTCCTCGTCGGCAAGATGCCGGGTCAACATGGCGATCAGCCGGCTGTTCTCGTCAGCATAGGCATCGGCGGCGAAACGCTGTTTGTCTTCGCTCTCCTGAAGCGTGCGGATGAAGGCATTTGCCGCCTGGGCATTGCGCTCCAGTCCCTCATGGATTGCGTGGTGATCGGCATCGAGAATCTCGAAGCCGCGCTTCAGACGGGTCTCGGCCCTTGCGAAGACCGGGAAATAATGATGGTCCTCGACATTGTGGTGGCCGTCGAGATTGCCGAGGAAATGGTTGAGGCGCGGCGCGAACCAGCGCGCGAATTCCGGCGCGTTCAGCCTACCTTCTCGATAATCGCCAATACCATTGGTGAGCATGCCGCCAAGCTCGCGGAACAGGTCGTGCCGCTGCAGCCACATGTTGGCCATGCCGTGGATGTTGGCATGCGCCTGCCAATCCTCGCGCGGATATTTCTCGACCAGCCAGCGAAGATCGTCCGGCAGGCCCTCACGTTCAAGCAGCAGAAATCCGGCGGTATCGGCCATATCGGTCCCCTTAGACCATGATCCCGAAAGTGTACCTCAGATCGGTGCCCCTACGATCCGCTCGATGACGGCGACGCCCCAGACGCCGGCAGCGATCACCACCGAAATCAGCACCGCCAGCGAACCGCAATCCTTGGCCAGTTGGATATCGATGTTGAATTCACGGCTGAACGCGTCGCATGCCGCCTCGATGCCGGTGTTCAGCACCTCGATCATGATCATGAGCAGCACCGCGCCGATCAGCAGCGCATAGCCGCGCCACGATTCCGAAAGGAACCAGCCGAGCGGCAAGGCAAGCACGAGCAGTGTCAGCTCCAGCTGGAAGGCGGCCTCGCCGGTGGCCAGTTTGCGAAACGCCCGCACCGAATTGTAAAAAGCGTCGATCAGCCGCTGCATGCCAAAACCCTTCGGAATCACCGGCAGGGGATTAGCGCAATGGCTGGACCAAGGGAATAAGGCGACCTCTTCAAAATCAGTCGCCCGCCACCTTGATCGACGGCGTCGACTTCTCGAACTGCGGCAGCCCGTCATCGAGGGCGTAATAATCCCCCTTGTCGCCGACGAAGATATGGCATTCTCCTTGGAGCCCGGTTGGCGCGTCGAACAGGCCTGCCATGACCGAAACGTAGCCATCGTCGCTCGGCTTCCAGAACAGCAGAGAGCCGCATGTCTTGCAGAAGCCGCGCCTGGCGAACGAAGAAGCCTCGTACCAGGTGATGCTCTCCGCGCCGGTGATTGTGATGTCGCGGTCGGCAACGTTGGTCGCCGCATAGAAATGCCCGCTCTGCTTCCGGCACTGCGAGCAATGGCAGTAGATGACACCGCGCAGCGGTCCTCGTGTTTGGAACCGCACTGCCCCGCACAAGCATGATCCGATGTGACTGTCAGCCATGTCGGCCTCCCGATACAATTGCCATCGCCTGGCAGGATTCCAGTTTTGCGCGCGTTAGGCACGAGCAAATGCGACACCGGCGGGATTGAATACAAAAAGCGCCGGTTTTCGCCCGGCGCTTTTTCAATGACATCAAAGTTCAGATCGTATCAACCGTTGACGGCCTGCTTGTGCTGGACCGGATGGGTCTTCTTGAGCAGATCGGAGACCAGGAACGCCAACTCGATCGCCTGGTCGGCGTTAAGGCGCGGATCGCAATGGGTGTGGTAGCGATCCTGCAGCTCTTCGGCGGTGATGGCGCGGGCGCCACCTGTGCATTCGGTGACGTTCTTGCCTGTCATCTCGATGTGGATGCCGCCTGGATGCGTGCCTTCGGCGCGGTGCACCTCGAAGAACGTCTGCACCTCCTTCAGGATGCGGTCGAACGGCCGTGTCTTGTAGCCGGCGGCTTCGATGGTGTTGCCATGCATCGGGTCCGACGACCACACAACGCTGCGGCCTTCCTTCTGCACCGCGCGCACCAGCTTGGGCAGATGGTCAGCGACCTTGTCCGAGCCGAAGCGGGCGATAAGCGTCAGCCGGCCGGGCTCGTTCTCCGGATTGAGCAGGTCGATGAGCTGCAACAGGCCGTCCGGCGTCAGCGACGGCCCGCATTTCAGACCGAGCGGGTTCTTGATGCCGCGGCAATATTCGACATGCGCATGGTCGGGTTGGCGCGTGCGGTCGCCGATCCAGATCATGTGGCCGGAGGTGGCGTACCAGTCGCCCGAAGTCGAATCGACGCGGGTCAGCGCCTCTTCATAACCGAGCAGCAGCGCCTCATGGCTGGTATAGAAATCGGTCTCGCGCAGCGCATAATTGGTCTCCGAGGTGATGCCGACGGCCTTCATGAAGTCCATCGTCTCGGTGATGCGGTTGGCGAGCGACTCGTATTTCTCGCCCTGCGGGCTGTCGGACACGAAGCCAAGCATCCATTGATGTACGTTCTCCAGGCTGGCGTAGCCACCCTGGGCGAAGGCACGCAAAAGGTTGAGCGTCGCTGCCGACTGGCGGTACGCCATCTCCTGCCGCGCAGGATCGGGAATGCGTGATTTGGCATCGAACTCGATGCCATTGATGATGTCGCCGCGATAGCTGGGCAGCGTCACACCGCCCTTGGTCTCATTGTCGGACGAGCGCGGCTTGGCGAACTGGCCGGCGACACGGCCGACCTTCACCACCGGCTGAGCGCCGGCGAAGGTCAGCACCACCGACATCTGCAGGAAGACGCGGAAGAAGTCGCGGATATTGTCGGCGCCATGCTCGGCGAAGCTCTCGGCGCAATCGCCACCCTGAAGAAGGAATGCGTCACCGGCAGCGACGGCTGCAAGCTGCTTCTTCAGCTTGCGTGCCTCACCTGCAAAAACCAACGGCGGAAAGGTAGCGAGCTGGGTTTCCGTGTTCCTCAGCGCGACAAGGTCCGGATAGGCAGGAACCTGCTGGATCGGCTTAGCTCTCCACGAATTCGGCGACCATTTCGTCATCGAAGCACCCAACGCTCTTTCAGGCGGACGCCATCGCCCGCCAATCCACCCCATATGGGGTCGCGGCTCCATACACGAAGCCGATTTCCTATTCTAGACCGGAATCTCAGCGCTGGCGAACGACGGCCAGCGGCGAAAGTGCCAGCGCGGTTGTTGTCCAGAGCACCAGCGACACCCGGCTACGCCGCCTTCTCCACCAGCCGCGCCAGCTGCGTCATGACAACCGCTGAGCCTGCCAGCCGCTTTTCGGGCGTCGCCCAGTCACGGCTGAAGACGACGCTCTGGTCGGGTCGGATCTTGGCCAGCGAGCCCTGTTCGCCGATGAGCTTGACCAGCCCGACCGGATTGGGGAATTCCCGCTTGCGGAAATGGATGACGACGCCTTTCGGCCCGGCGTCGAGCTTCTCCACGTTGGCCTTGCGGCAAAGCGCCTTGATGAAGACGATCTTCAACAGATGTTTTACCTCTTCCGGCAGCGGCCCGAACCGGTCGATCAGCTCGGCGCCGAAAGCATCGATCTCTTCCGTATTTTCGAGATCGCCAAGGCGCCGATAGAGCGCCAACCTGAGCTGCAGGTCCGGGACATAGCTTTCCGGGATCATCACCGCCGTGCCGACGGCGATCTGCGGCGACCAGCCGCCGTCCTGCACCTCGCCGGAATCCTTCACTTCGGCCACTGCCTCCTCCAGCATCTGCTGGTAGAGTTCGAAGCCGACCTCCTTGATGTGGCCCGACTGCTCTTCGCCAAGCAGATTGCCGGCGCCGCGGATATCGAGGTCGTGGCTGGCCAGCTGGAAACCGGCACCGAGCGTATCGAGCGACTGCAACACTTTCAGCCGACGCTCGGCCGTATCGGTGAGCTTGCGGTTGGCGGGCAGCGTGAAGAGCGCATAGGCGCGCACCTTAGAACGGCCGACGCGGCCGCGCAGCTGATAGAGCTGCGACAGGCCGAACATATCGGCGCGGTGCACGATCAGCGTATTGGCGGTCGGTATATCGAGGCCGGATTCGACGATTGTGGTCGACAAAAGCACATCGTACTGGCCGTCATAGAAGGCGTTCATGATGTCGTCGAGCTCACCGGGCGGCATCTGGCCGTGAGCCACGGCCACTTTCAGCTCAGGCACGGATTCGCGCAGGAAATCATGGATTTCCGCGAGATCGCTGATGCGCGGTACGACGTAGAAGGAATGGCCGCCACGGTAGCGCTCGCGCAGCAGCGTCTCACGGATGACCAGCGGATCGAAGGGGGAGATGAAGGTACGCACGGCCATGCGATCGACCGGCGGCGTGGCGATCAATGACAGCTCACGCACGCCGGTCAAGGCAAGCTGCAGCGTTCGCGGGATCGGCGTCGCCGACAGCGTCAGAACGTGGACCTCGGTCTTGAGATCCTTCAGCCGCTCCTTGTGCTTGACGCCGAAATGCTGCTCCTCGTCGATGATCAGCAGGCCGAGATTCTTGAATGAGATCGCGGAGCCGAGCAGTGCGTGCGTGCCGATGACGATGTCGACTTGGCCCTCGGCGACGCCCTTCTTGGTCTCGGCCAGTTCCTTGGCGCCGACCAGCCGCGAGGCCTGGGCGACGCGGATCGGCAGGCCGGAGAAGCGCTGCGAGAAGGTCTTGAAATGCTGGCGCGACAACAATGTCGTCGGCACCACCACCGCGACCTGAAAGCCTTCCATCGCCGCGATGAAGGCGGCACGAAGCGCGACTTCGGTCTTGCCGAAGCCGACATCGCCGCAGATCAGCCGGTCCATCGGCTTTCCAACGCCCAGATCATCCATGACCGAATCGATCGCCGTTTGCTGGTCGTCAGTTTCCTCATAGGGGAAACGCGCTGCAAACTCGCCATAGAGGCCGTCCGCCGGCACCAGCGCCGGTGCGGCCCGCATTTGCCGCTCGGCGGCGATGCGGATCAGCTGACCGGCCATGTCGAGCAGGCGTTTCTTCAGCCGTGCCTTGCGCGATTGCCAGGCGCCGCCGCCAAGCTTGTCGAGCGTCGCCTCGGCCGAATCCGAGCCATAGCGCGACAGCAGCTCGATGTTTTCCACCGGCAAGAACAGCCGATCGTCGCCGGCATAGTGGATTTCGAGGCAATCGTGCGGCGCACCGACCGCCTCGATGGTGCGCAGCCCGATGAAGCGGCCAATGCCATGGTCGGCATGGACGACGATATCGCCTGAGGACAATGCCGAAGCCTCGGCGATGAAGTCGGACGCACGCTTCTTGCGCTTCGAGCGCCGGATCAGCCGGTCGCCGAGAATGTCCTGCTCGGCGACGACGACCAGTTTCTCCGTCTCGAAGCCGGATTCGAGCGGCAGCACGGCCAGTCCCGCCTGCCCTGGCTCAAGCTTTCCGGCTTCGGCAAGCGTCGCCACCGGCTTCAGATTGCCAAGGTGATGCTCGGCCAGGATCTGGCCGAGCCGGTCGAGCGAACCTTCAGTCCAGCCGGCGACGATGACACGGCGGCTTGCAGCGCGCTCGTCGGAAATGTGTTTGACGACGACGTCGAAGACGTTGGCGTTAGGGTCGGCGCGTTCCTCGACGAAGCTGCGACCATGGCGCGAGCCGGCATGGAACACCTTTTTCGCACCGGCATCGGGCGCGTCGAAGGAGGTGAAGTCGATGGCTTCGCGCGGGCCAAGCGAGGCAATCAGGTTCTCGGGCGACAGATAAAGCAAATCCGGCGGCACCGGCTTGTAGGGCACGGCATCCTTCAAGGCGCCGTCGGCCTGTTTTTTGCGCGCTTCGTAATGATCGAGAATCAGCGCATGGCGCTCGGCCAGTGCCTCATGCGCCAGATGATCAAACACCACGGGCGCATCCGGCAGGTAATCAAACACGGTTTCCAGCCGCTCATAGAAGAACGGCAGCCAGTGCTCCATGCCGGCAAACCGCCTGCCCTCGCTGACCGCCGCATAGAGCCCATCGTCGCGCGAGGGCGCGCCAAAGGCTTCGATGTAGGCGCGGCGGAAGCGGCTGATGGTTTCCGGCGTCAGCGCCACCTCGCTCATTGCCTGTAGCGCCATCGACTTGCGCTGGCCGATCGTGCGCTGCGTTGCGGTATCGAAGACGCGGATCGATTCCAGCGTATCGCCGAAGAAATCGAGGCGCAGCGCCTCCGCCCATCCGGGCGCGTAGAGATCGAGAATACCACCGCGCACCGCAAATTCGCCGATGCCGCGCACCGTCGGCACCCGCTCGAAGCCGGAAGTCTCAAGCCGCGACACCAGCGTGTTCATGTCGATCTGGTTACCGGGCTTGGCGTGAAAGGTCTGCGCCTCGACGAGTTCCGCCGGCGGAATGCGCTGAAGCAAGGCATTCGCGGTGGTCAGAATGACGGCGCGGTGCGGCTTCTTCGCCAGCGCGATCATCGCTGCCAGCGCATCGAGCCGCCTTGCGGCGGCGTCGGCGCCGGGCGAGACGCGGTCGTAAGGCAGGCAGTCCCAGGCCGGCAGTTCCAGCACAGGCAGGCCCGGCGCGGCAAAGGCAAGCGCCTCGACGATCGCCGGCAGACGCTGGCCGTCGCGGGCCACGAACAGCACCGGCTTGTCCGGTGCGATCTCATGTGCAGCCTGCACCAGCGCAAAGGCTTCGTAGCCGTCGGCGACGCCATCGACGATGAACTGGCCGGCGCGGCCTTTCGGCAGACCGATCGTAGGGATAAGGCTCATGGCTACACGTTGTTCAGAAGGTCATGTCCCGGCGCGAAGCCAGGATTTTTTGCAGGACGGCACAGTCGACATCCGCCGGAACCGGGCGTTCGCCAGTGACGAGAGGCAGGAATTCGGTGTCGGGAATGTCGAGGAGCCTCTCATATTGGTCGATTTCGTCGCCGGTCAAGGCGCCGATCTCGGCATCGGCGAAGCTGCCGAGTATAAGGTCCATCTCGCGCATGCCGCGGTGCCACGAACGAAACAGAAGCTTGCGGCGGCGGGCATCGAGGCCCTCGCTTGATCGTTTCGTTCCCGTCATCGTGCAACATCCTTGCCCAGGCGGCGCATATAGCGTGGATAGAAGGCGGTGTCAGCCTTGCGCTACAGTCGCCGCAACATAAGCTGACATCATGCGTCCCTCCCTCCTCGATCCTCTGTTTGTCCCGATCACCTCGCTTGCTGGCGTCGGGCCGAAGGTTGGCGCGCTGATCGAAAAAGTCGTAACAGCCGACCTCGGCGACCGGGCCGCGCGCGCCGGGGACCTCTTGTTCGTGCTGCCGCATACTGTCATCGACCGTCGCAACCGGCCGGGCATCGCCGGTTCGGCCGAGGGCGCCATCGTTACGCTCGACGTACGCATCGACCGCCACCAGCCGCCGCCACGCGGCAACAGGTCGGTCCCGTACCGGGTCTACGCCCATGACGACACCGGCGAGATCGCGCTGACCTTCTTCCATGCTCATGCTGCCTATCTCGAAAAAGCAATGCCCGTAGGCGAGCATGTCGTCGTCTCAGGCCGCATGGAATGGTTCAATGGCCGCCCGACCATGGTTCACCCCGACCATATCGCACTTGCCGGCGACGCAGAAAACCTCCCGCCGGTCGAGCCGGTCTATCCGCTGACCGCCGGGCTCTCGGGCAAGGTGCTGCGCCGGGCCATCGGCCAGGCGCTGGCCCGCCTGCCGGTGCTGCCCGAATGGCAGGACGGTGAGTTCCGGCGCCGCCATGCCTTTCCTGCTTTCGGCGATGCGCTCAACCGCATCCACAATCCTGCCGACCCGATCGACGTCTCTGTCGACGGCGCAGCGTGGCGGCGCCTTGCCTTTGACGAGTTCTTGGCCGGCCAGGTATCGCTGGCGCTGGTACGGGCCAAGGTCCGCCGATTATCGGGCCGGCCACTCGTCGGCGACGGCCGCATAGTCGAACAATTGCGCGCGGCACTCCCCTATTCGCTGACCATGTCGCAGGAAATGGCGCTTGCCGAAATCAACTCCGATCTCGGTGACCCCGAACGCATGCTGCGCCTTTTGCAGGGCGATGTCGGCTCCGGCAAGACGGTGGTCGCGCTGCTTGCCATGGCGCGTGCCGTCGAGGCCGGCGGCCAAGCGGCATTGATGTCGCCCACCGAAATCCTGGCGCGCCAGCATCTGGCAACGATTGCGCCGTTGGCGGAACGGGCCGGCTTGCGCATCGCCATCCTCACCGGCCGCGAAAAGGGCCGCGAGCGCGCCGACACGCTGACCGGGCTGGCAAATGGCGACATCGACATCGTGGTCGGCACCCATGCGCTGTTCCAGGAAACGGTGACGTTCCGTGATCTTGTGTTCGCCGTCGTCGACGAGCAGCACCGTTTCGGCGTCCACCAGCGCCTTGCGATCACCGCCAAGGGCGATGCGCCCGACATGCTGGTGATGACGGCAACGCCGATACCGCGGACGCTGGTGCTAACTGCATTCGGCGACATGGATGTGTCGAAGTTGACGGAAAAGCCGGCCGGCCGCCAGCCGATCCGCACCGTCACCTTGCCGCTTGAACGGCTCGACGAACTGATCGGCCGCATGCTCGACGCCGTCGCCGATGGCCAGAAAATCTACTGGATCTGTCCGCTGGTCGAGGAATCCGAGGAGATCAAGCTGATGTCGGCCGAGGACCGTTTTGCCTCGCTGAAGCCGCTGTTCGGCGACCGCGTCGGCCTGGTGCATGGCCGCATGAAAGGCGCCGACAAAGACGAGGCGATGCGCGCCTTCAAGCAGGGCGACACCCGTATCCTGATCGCCACCACCGTCATCGAGGTCGGCGTCGATGTGCCTGATGCGACGATCATGGTCATCGAGCATGCCGAACGTTTTGGCCTCGCCCAACTGCATCAATTGCGCGGCCGGGTTGGGCGCGGCGACAAGCCTTCATCCTGCGTGCTCCTCTACAAGGATCCGCTCGGCGAGACGGCCAAACGCCGGCTGTCGGTGATGCGCGAGACCGAGGACGGCTTCCGTATCGCCGAAGAGGATTTGAAGCTGCGCGGCGAAGGCGAGTTGCTCGGCACCCGCCAGTCCGGCACGCCGGGCTTCCAGGTGGCGCGCATCGAGGCGCATGCCGACCTGCTCGAGGCCGCTCGCGACGATGCGCGGCTGATCCTGTCGCGCGATCCGGAACTGCAGTCCGAACGTGGCGCGGCGCTGCGCCTGCTGCTCTATCTGTTCGGCCGCGACGAGGCCGTGCGGCTGCTGCGTGCCGGCTGAGGCATCGTGCCAAGCGGAGGATTGGCAAGCGCGCCGTGGATCTGCTCGCCGTTCACCGTCACCATTTTGACCGCCGGCGCCACCAGGCCGGCCGACACGATCAGCTTGGCTCCGTCCTCGATTGTCATGTCGAGCAGCACAATGTCGGATTTCGGCACATACATCAGAAAGCCCGTCGTCGGGTTGGGCGTACACGGCATGAACACGGCAATCAGCGGATCGCCTTCCCGGTCGAGCTTCTGGTTGATCTCGGTTTCCTTCTCGCTGGCGACGAAAACCAGCGACCAGACCCCCTTGCGCGGATATTCGACCAACCCGACCTGGCGGAACATGTCGCCCTTGTTCGACAGCACGGTCTCGAAAATCTGCTTCAGCGAACGGTAGATGCCGCGCACCAGCGGCATGCGGCCAAGCAGGCGCTCGCCGAAATTGACGATGGCGCGGCCAACGATATTGGCGGTCATAAAGCCGATGAAGGTGATGAGGATCAGGGCAACGATCAGCCCAAAACCCGGCACTGGAAACGGCAGGTAAGTGTCCGGATTGTAGCGTACCGGAATGTAGGGTTTCACCCAGGAATCGACCCAGCCGATCAGCGACCAGGCAATGTAGGCAGTAATCGCCAGCGGCGCGCAAACGACGAAGCCGGTCAGGAAATAGTTTCTCAGCCGGGTCATGCCTGAGGTCTTGAGAGCATCCGACATGGTTCACCGCAGCGTGTGTTTGCAGCGCGACACTACTGAACCCGAAGGCGCTTTGGAATGGCGAAGTTTTTAAACGAGACCTATTCCACCGTTACCGATTTCGCCAGGTTGCGAGGCTGGTCGACGTCCGTGCCCATGAACACGGCGGTGAAGTAGGCGAGCATCTGGATCGGCAGCGCGTAGATGATCGGCGAGATGATTTCCGGCACGTCCGGCAAAACGATCGTCTCCATCGTCTTCACCGTAGCGTGTGCCGCGCCCTTGCCGTCGGTGATCAGGATGATCTTGCCGCCGCGCGCCGCCACCTCCTGCATGTTCGACACTGTCTTTTCGAAGATGCGGTCATGCGGCGCGATGACGATGACGGGCATGTTCTCGTCGATCAGCGCGATCGGGCCGTGCTTCAACTCGCCGGCGGCATAGCCTTCGGCGTGAATATAGGAAATTTCCTTAAGCTTCAGCGCGCCTTCCATGGCCAGCGGAAAATTGGTGTCACGGCCGAGATAAAGCACGTTTTTGTAGTGCGAGAGGTCGCGCGCGATCTTTTCGATCTGCCCATCGAGCTTTAGCACCTGGTTCGCATAACGCGGCGCTTCCGACAGCTCGCGTATCAGCGTTTTCTCCTGCTCATGCGAAATCGTTCCGCGCGCCACGCCGGCCCGCACCGCCAGTGAGGCCAGCACGGAAAGCTGGCAGGTGAACGCCTTGGTCGAGGCGACGCCGATCTCCGGGCCGGCCAATGTCGGCAGGATGACGTCGGATTCGCGCGCCATGGTCGATTCGCGCACATTGACGACCGCGCCGATCTTCATGCCAGCCTTGCGGCAGTAGCGTAGCGACGCCAGCGTGTCGGCGGTCTCACCCGATTGCGAGATGAAGAACGCGGCATCGTTCTTCGACAGCGGCATCTCGCGGTAGCGGAACTCCGAAGCGACATCTATGTCGACCGGCAGCCGCGCATAGCGCTCGAACCAGTATTTGCTGATCAGCCCGGCAAGATAAGCGGTACCGCAGGCCGAGATCGCCAGCCGGTCGATCTTGGCGAAATCGAACGGCAGGTCGAGCGGCTTCGAGACCCCGCCGACGAAATCAACATAATGCGCCAGCGTGTGCGAGATCACTTCCGGCTGCTCATGGATTTCCTTTTCCATGAAATGGCGGCGGTTGCCTTTGTCGACCATGAAGCTCGTGCTGAGCGACTGTTGGCGTTTGCGGTCGACCTTGTTGCCGCCCATGTCGAAGATATCGACCTCGTTGCGGCGCACCACCGCCCAGTCACCGTCTTCCAGATAGGTGATCGAATTGGTGAAAGGGGCAAGCGCAATGGCGTCGGAGCCAAGGAACATCTGGCCATCGCCATGACCGACCGCGAGCGGTGGGCCGTTGCGGGCGCCGACGATCAGATCCTCGTCGCCCTTGAACATGATGGCGAGCGCAAAGGCGCCTTCCAGCCGCTTCAGCGCCTTGTGCGCCGCCTCAACCGGCTTCAGCCCCTTGGCCAGTTCGCGCGCCACCAGATGAGCGACGACTTCGGTATCGGTCTGCGACGTGAAGCTGTAGCCGTCGCGCATCAGCTCGTCGCGCAATTCGGCGAAATTCTCGATGATGCCGTTATGGACGATGGCGACGCCGTCAGAAAAATGCGGATGCGCATTGCTCTCGTTCGGAACGCCATGCGTGGCCCAGCGCGTGTGGCCGATGCCGATCATGCCGTCGAGTGGTTCGTCCTTCAGCCGGCGCTCGAGATTGACCAGCTTGCCCTCGGCGCGGCGGCGGTCAAGCCTGCCATGCTCGATCGTGGCGATGCCGGCCGAGTCATAGCCGCGATATTCGAGCCTTTTCAGCGCATCGACGATAAGCGGCGCGACCGGCGAGTTACCGACAATTCCAACGATACCGCACATGGCGCTTGCCCCCGATTCCGACCTTAAACCCGGCGCTATTTAGAGACTGCCGGGCTGTCGCGAAAAATCACATTCCATTTCGTCCGATATCAGCCGGACTATCCTGCACAGATGCACCATGACAGGGCGCACTTGCAATCCGGTTACTGCAATTGCTCAGTTTCTCCGCTTATGTATCCTATCTCGGCTCAACGGCTCCAGAAATCAGTCAAAGACATGATGCGGCTATGAACGAACGAATCGACACGGTGACGCTTTGGCGTCCGGTTGGCGAACTGGAGTTGATCCAGAAGGCAGGGATGCGCGCCTTTCCGCCTCGACTTGCCGATCAGCCGATCTTCTATCCGGTCACCAGCGAGGCCTATGCCACCCAGATCGCCCGGGACTGGAATGTGCCCGCGAGCAGATCAGGTTTCGTGACGCGTTTCGAGGTGCGTCGCAGCTTTCTGGACCGTTACAGCGTCCAGCATGCCGGCAGCCGGGCGCATCTGAAGACCTGTCGGCCTTCAACGATGCAATCGTTGGCGAAATCCAGCTTGTCGCTGAGTTCGCTAGTCTACCCTTTTTTGCGGACAGCCGCGGCCGAAGAAAAACGCTCCCGCAACGCCTTGCCCTTGCCGGGTAGAGTCCGCTGGCGGGCGCGGCCGAAGGCCAGCGCATCGTCGGGTACGCTTTCGGTGATGACGCTGCCCGAGGCGATGTAGCCGCCCTTACCGATCGACACTGGCGCCACCAGCGAGGAGTTCGAGCCGATGAAGGCGCCCTCGCCGATATCTGTGAAGAATTTCGAATAGCCGTCATAGTTGCAGGTGATAGTGCCGGCGCCGATATTGGCGCCTGCGCCGATGCGGGCATCGCCGATATAGGTCAGATGGTTGACCTTGGCGCCCTCCTCGACGATCGCCTGCTTTACCTCGCAGAAATTGCCGACCTTGGCCTTGTTTCTCAGATCGGCCCCTGGCCGCAGCCGCGCGAACGGGCCGACATCGCAGTTCGACGCAATGGTGGCGCCTTCGATATGGCTGAAGGCATGGATCTTGGCGCCCGTGGCGATTTTTACGCCCGGCCCGAACCAGACATTGGGTTCGACAATCGTGTCGGCGCCGATCTCGGTATCGTGCGAGAAGAACACGGTTTCGGGCGCAATCAGCGTAACGCCAGAAAGCATCGCCTCGCGCCGCCGGCGCGTCTGCCAGATACCTTCCGCCTGGGCAAGCTCGGCACGGTTGTTGATGCCGAGCGCGTTCTCGAAACTGGCTTCGGTGGCGACGACATCAAGTCCCTGCGCAGCGGCGATCTCGACGATATCGGTGAGATAATACTCGCCCTTGGCGTTCTTGCTGCCGACTTCATCGAGCAGCTTCAACGCGTGCTTGCCGGCGATCGCCATCAGCCCGCCATTGCAGAAGGTGATTTTCTTCTCCTCGTCCGAGCAGTCCTTCTCCTCGCGGATGGCCACGAGCTTGCCGGCCTTTTCGATAAGCCGGCCGTAGCCCGAAGGATTCTCTGTACGGAAGCCGACCACGACGACGGCCGCACCTTCGGCCAGCTTCAGCCGCGCCGCCGCGAGCGCTTCCGGATCGATCAACGGCGTGTCGCCAAACATCACCAAGATGTCGTCATAACCCTTTGATATTGCTGCGCGTGCGGCAAGCACGGCGTGCGCGGTGCCAAGACGTTTTTCCTGGACGAAAGCCTCGGCCTTCGGCGCAAACTTGACTGCGGCCTTGCGCATCTCATCGGCGCCATGGCCGATCACCAGCGCCAGATCGCCGCTGCCGGCGGCTTCAGCCGCCTTGACGACATGGGCAACCATCGGCAGGCCGGCGATTGTGTGCAGCACTTTCGGCACTGAACTCTTCATGCGCGTGCCTTCGCCAGCGGCGAGGATGATGGATAGGCAGGATCTCTGGCTCATGGGGACAGCAACCGTTGAAAGGGGTCTGGAATCGAAGCGTTAGTAGCACCGGCGGCATGCTGCACCAATGCGGTTAAATTCCGGTGAGACGGTAGAACCTCCAACCCGCGACACGCTCAAGCCGATCGGCTCAGGCGGCTTCCGCCTCGTTGCGTGATGCGAAGCTGGGGGCTCGGCCACGGCCGTATTGCCGTGGCGAACAGTTCATGACCCGCTTGAAGGCTGTGCTGAAGCCGCTTTCGGATTCGTAGCCGAGCGACAGCGCGATGACGGCGACGGGATCGCTGGAATTCGTCAGCCGGTCGCCGGCCAGCAGCATTCGCCAGCGCGTCAAATAGTCCATCGGCGACGCGCCAACCGTCTCCTTGAATCTGAGCGCAAAGGTCGATCGCGACATGCCGGTCCGTTCCGCCAGTTCCTGTAACGTCCAGCCATGCGCAGGATCGTCATGCATGGCGCTGATCGCCGCGCCGATCTGTTTGTCAGCCAGGGCAAAGAGCCAGCCGATGCCACCTTTCAATCCTTCCGAAAGATGCAGCCGCAGCGCCTGAACCAGCATCATGTGGGCGAGGTGCTGAATCACCAGAAAGCCGCCCGGCTGCGGCTCGCGCAGCTCCTGCATCATCCGCTCCACCGACCAGCGCAGCGCCGACTGGTCCGACTCTTTGCGGATATGCACAATGGCTGGCAGCATCCGCAACAGGATGCCGGCATGATTCCCGCCAAGCGCGAAGCGGCTGCTGACCAGAAAGAAATCACCACCGCCATTGTGGGTCACGACACCGCCGGCTCGCGCGGGCGGAAAAATCTTGACGGCTTCAACAGGCGTCAAGCTCATGTCGCTTGCAAGGCGGAAGGGCCGTCCACTCGGCAGCAGGAAGCAGTCTCCCGTCTCAAGGCGCACTGCGTCAGCAACGCCCTCCACAGATAGCCAGCACCGGCCGGAGACCACCGCTCCGGTCTTGATGCTTTGCTGCTGGTCGGGGAACTGGATCGACCATTCACCACCAGCATCGAAACCGGCCGACATATAGTTTCGCGGCTTCAGCAGCGAGAGCACATCTGAAAGGGGATCCACAGGTCATTCCGGACGATTGCGAAGATAATACGGACTCTACCGCATAGATCGTATTTTCTCAAGCGCCTATCACGATACAACCGAGCCGCGAGCATGGTCGTGGTCAGAAATGAACAAGGAGAAGTCGTGATGCGTGTTTTCGTTACCGGAGCGACCGGATTCGTCGGTTCTGCCGTCGTTCAAGAACTCATCGGCGCCGGCCATCAGGTGCTCGGCCTCGCCCGCTCGGCGGCGTCGGCCAAGTCGCTTGCAGCCACCGGAGCCGAGGTGCATCGAGGTGACCTCGAAGACCTCGAAAGCCTCAGTAGGGGCGCAGCGGCAGCCGATGGCGTGATCCATACCGGCTTCAACCACGACTTCTCGAAATTCGCGCAAAACTGCGAGATGGACCGGCGCGCCATCGAGGCCTTGGGCGGAGCACTCGAAGGCTCCGAGCGGCCCCTGCTCGTCACCTCCGGAACCGCGCTCCAGGCGCGGGGCCGTGTCGCGACGGAGGAAGATGCGCCTGTCCCCTCTTCCGCCTCGTATCCCCGCGCCTCCGAAGCGACAGCCGCCGCGCTGGCGGCACGCGGCGTGCGCGCGTCGGTTGTTCGCCTTCCTCCGTCGGTCCATGGCCAGGGCGACCACGCCTTTGTTCCGATCCTCATCGACCTTGCTCGCAAGAAGGGCGTGTCGGCCTATGTCGGCGAAGGGTTCAATCGCTGGCCTGCCGTGCATCGGTTCGATGCCGCCCGCGTCTACCGGTTTGCGCTCGAGCATGGAGCCGGTGGCGGGCGATATCACGCGATCGCCGAAGAAGGAGTGCCGTTCAAGGACATCGCCGGCGTGATCGGCCGTCGCCTGAACGTGCCGGTCGTCGCCAAGTCCGGGGAAGAAGCCGCCGATCATTTTGGCTGGTTCGCGATGTTCGCGGCGATGGATGTCCCGACCTCAAGCGAACGGACTCGCGCGCTGCTGGGGTGGGCGCCGAGCGGACCCGAGCTCATCGCCGATATCAACCAGCCGGGCTATTTCGAAGGTTGAACGGACCACGTAGCTGCGGTGCCTTGCACCGCAGCTACGGCCTCGCGCTTCGGCCGGGCGGGAACCTATCCCAATTGCCCCAGCACCGGAAAATTCTCAAGCAGCCAGTATGACACCGCCTGCACGCCGCCGGTCAGGAAAAACACGCCGGCGACCACCAGCAACCCGCCGATGGCCTTTTCGACGCGGCCGAGATGGACGCGGAATTTCCCGAGAAAGCGCATGAAGGCGCCGGAAAACAGCGCCGCAACGAGGAAGGGAATACCGAGGCCGAGCGAGTAGGCGGCAAGCAGCAGCGCGCCCTCGCCCACCGTCTCGCGGCCGCCGGCAAGCGTCAGGATCGGCCCCAGCACCGGGCCGATACAGGGCGTCCAGCCAAAGGCGAAGGCCAAGCCCATGACATAAGCGGCGATCAGGCTGGCCGGCTTGCCTTGTGACTGGAAGCGCGCCTCGCGTGAAAGCAAAGGGATGCGCAGTACACCGAGGAAATTCAGCCCCATCAGGATGATCAGCACGCCAGCCGCCATTGCCAGCGGCTCCTGCCAGACTCGCAGCAGATGGCCGATGGTCGAGGCGCCGGCGCCGAGCGCGACGAAGACGGTCGAAAAGCCGAGCACGAAGGCGATGGAGGAATTAACCAGCGCGCCGCGCGCACCGGCCTTTGCCGTAATGCCGGCCTCGCCGCGGAAATCGTCGACCGACACGCCGGCCATATAGCACAGGTAAGGCGGCACCAGCGGCAGCACGCAGGGTGACAGGAACGAAATTGCTCCCGCCCCGATCGCGCTGACATAGCCGACGTCCAATGCCATTTCCGTCTCCCGATGACTGCGCAGCCATATAGCTACGACAACGGCCGTCCGCCAATCACCATCGCGTGGCCCCATCACATTGGGTAGCAATGCCGACGCCCGCCCGGGAAGAAAGGGCAGCCAGGCAGCGTTGATCAAACGAAGCTGCGTTGTTCCGCGCGCTTTTCGAATGATCCAGGGAGAAGTCCATGAAAACGATCGCAATTGGCATGGCCGCGCTTTTGCTCGGCACCACGGCGTCCTTGGCCGCCGAGGCGTGGAAGGAAGCAGAACTCGGCGGCAGCAAGATCTACACCGACGCCAGCGGCATGACGCTCTACACCTACGACAAGGACGAGACGGGCAAGTCGAACTGCTACGACAAATGCGCCGCCAATTGGCCGCCGCTGAAGGCTGACGCCAACGCCAAGGCCGAGGGCGAATGGACGATCGTCGACCGCACCGACGGCACCAGGATGTGGGCCTACGAAGGCAAGCCGCTCTACACGTTCATCAAGGACAAGAAGGCCGGGGACGTCACCGGCGAGGGTGTCGGCGGCGTTTGGCATATCGCCAAGGCCGACTAAGCCTTGAGCTTCTGATCCGCTGTAACAGGCGGTAACACGGCTGGTCGCTGGGAACTCGACCCAACCGCCCCGGCGGCCAGCTTTTCAGCACGGTAATTCCTTGCGACTGTCCGAGCAAAATGCCGGGCTACCGATCACGCGCTTCACAGCATCTGTTCAAGCAGGGCTGGCGCGTGCTGGATGTTTCTCTTATATCCGCGGGAGAGTTTGTCCCGTTCTCCAGGATCAATTGCCGGGCTTGTCCAGCGATGGGCTGCCCATTTCCCTTGTCCAGGATTGCGGAAATCGCATGGCGCGCCGTTGGGTTGCGCATTCGGTACAGGGCCGCATTTTGACTGCTTGGCCTTGACCCGATGCAAAAGCGCGGCCATGTGAGCGACACATTGAACGAGATTTCGTCGCGCGCAGCGGAATTCTTCTGCCGCATCACAACTGATATGAGACCGTATGGACGTCGTCGTCGTCGAATCGCCGGCCAAGGCGAAGACAATCAACAAATACCTCGGCAAGAACTACAAGGTTCTGGCCTCGTTTGGCCATGTCCGCGATCTCCCGGCCAAGGATGGCTCGGTGCGTCCGGATGAAGACTTTGCCATGTCCTGGGCCGTCGACACCGCGTCTGGAAAGCGTCTCGCCGATATCGCCAAGGCGGTCAAGGACGCCGACGGGCTGATCCTCGCCACCGATCCGGACCGCGAGGGCGAGGCGATCTCCTGGCATGTCCTCGAAGTGCTGAAGCAAAAGCGCGCGTTGAAGGACAAGCCGGTCAGCCGCGTCGTCTTCAACGCTATCACCAAGGCGTCGGTGCTGGAGGCGATGGCCAATCCGCGCCAGATCGATGCGCCGCTGGTCGATGCCTATCTGGCCCGCCGCGCGCTCGACTATCTGGTCGGCTTCACGCTGTCGCCCGTGCTGTGGCGCAAGCTGCCCGGCGCCCGCTCCGCCGGCCGCGTCCAGTCGGTGGCGCTGCGTCTGGTCTGCGACCGCGAATCCGAAATCGAGCGCTTCATCCGCGAGGAATACTGGCAGGTCGCCGCCATCCTCGGCACGCCGCGCAAGGAAAATTTCGAGGCGCGGCTGACCGCCTTCGAGCGCAAGAAGCTGCAAAAGCTCGACATTTCCAACAAGGCGCAGGCCGACGACATCAAGGCGATGCTCGAAGGCGCAAGCTTCAAGGCGGCGTCGGTCGAAGCCAAGCCGACCAAGCGCAATCCCGGGCCGCCCTTCACCACCTCGACGCTGCAGCAGGCAGCCTCATCGGGTCTCGGCTTTTCGGCCAACCGCACCATGCAGGTGGCGCAGCGGCTCTATGAGGGCATGGAGATCGGCGGCGAGACCACCGGCCTGATCACCTATATGCGAACCGACGGCGTGCAGATGGCACCGGAGGCGATCTCTGCCGCACGCGATGCGATCGCCAAGGAATTCGGTGCCAAGTACCTGCCTGAAAAGCCGCGCGTCTATTCCGCCAAGGCCAAGAATGCCCAGGAGGCGCACGAAGCGATCCGTCCGACCGATTTCATGCGCACGCCGGCTTCCGTCAGGCAGTATCTCGACGCCGACCAGGCGCGGCTTTACGAGATGATCTGGAAACGCGCCATCGCCAGCCAGATGCAGCCGGCCGAGATCGAGCGCACCACGGTCGAGATCGAGGCCATCAACGGCCCGCGCACCGCCGAGCTTCGTGCTGTCGGCTCGGTTGTTCGCTTCGACGGCTTCCTTGCCGCCTACATCGAGCAGAAGGAAGAAGATTCGGAAGACGAGGAAAGCCGCCGCCTGCCCGAGATCCGTGCCGGCGAGCAGCTCACACGCGAGGCGATCAACGCTACCCAACACACCACCGAGCCGCCGCCGCGTTATTCGGAAGCTTCGCTGATCAAGAAGCTGGAGGAGCTGGGCATCGGCCGGCCGTCGACCTATACGGCGATCCTGAAGACGCTCGAGGATCGCGATTACGTCACCATCGACAAGCGCAAGCTGGTGCCACAGGCCAAGGGCCGGCTATTGTCAGCCTTCCTCGAAAGCTTCTTCGAGCGTTATGTCGAGTACGACTTCACCGCTTCGCTCGAGGAGAAACTCGACGAAATCTCTGACGGCAAGCTCGCCTGGAAGGACGTGCTGCGCGATTTCTGGAAGGATTTTTCCGGCGCCGTCGCCGACATCAAGGAGTTGCGCGTCACCGACGTTCTCGATGCGTTGAACGAGGAACTGGCGCCGCTGGTGTTTCCCGCGCGCGAAGACGGTTCGAACCCGCGCATCTGTCCGAAATGCGGCACCGGCAACCTGTCGCTGAAGCTCGGCAAGTTCGGCGCCTTCGTCGGCTGTTCGAACTATCCCGAATGCTCCTTCACCCGCCAGCTCGGCGACGCCGCCAATCCCAATGGCGAGAACGGCAATGGCGAAGACGGCACCAAGGTGCTCGGCAAGGACCCCTATACCGCCGAGGAGATCACGCTGCGCAATGGCCGGTTCGGCCCCTATATCCAGCGCGGCGACGGCAAGGATGCCAAGCGCTCCAGCCTGCCCAAGGGCTGGACTGTCGATTCGATCGATCATGAAAAGGCGCTCGCCCTCTTGTCGCTGCCGCGCGACGTCGGCAAGCATCCGGAATCCGGCAAGATGATTTCGGCCGGGCTGGGGCGCTACGGGCCGTTCGTGCTGCATGACGGCACCTACGCCAATCTCGACAGCATCGAGGACGTGTTCTCGATCGGCCTCAATCGCGCCGTCTCGGTGATCGCCGAGAAGCAATTGAAGGGCAAAGGCGGCCGCAATGGCGGCACAGCCGCTGCGCTCAAGGAACTTGGCGATCATCCTGCCGGCGGCGGCAAGATCGTCGTGCGCGACGGCAAATACGGGCCTTATGTGAATTTCGGCAAGGTCAATGCGACGCTGCCGAAGGGCAAGGATCCGCAATCGGTGACTATCGAGGATGCGGTTGCGCTCATTGCGGAAAAGGAAGCCAAGGGCGGCAATGGCGCCAGGAAGCCCTTCCGCAAAGCGGCCGCGCCTGCCAAGAAACCGGCTGCGGCCAAAAAACCGGCGGCCAGGAAAAAGGGATAGGACGGGTTGGCGCACAAAGTCTCCGGAAGAAGCCACGGCGATCTGCGCACCGCCGATACCCGCGCCAAGGTCAGGGACAATTACCGGCCTTCACGCGACGAGATACTGCGTTACATCGCCGAAAATCCGGACCGCGCCGGAAAACGCGACATCGCCAAGGCGTTTGCGCTGCGCGGCGAAGACCGTATCTGGCTGAAGGACGTCTTGCGCGACCTGCAGGACGAAGGCCTGCTGACCAAGGAGCGCAAGCGGCTTGCCCGTGTCGGCGCCCTGCCCCACGTCGCGGTGCTCGACATCTTCGGCCGTGACGCCGACGGTGTGCTGCTGGCGCACCCGACCGAAGCGATTGGCAATGGCGAACCTCCGGTCATAGCGATCCGCGTGTCGCGCGGCGGCAATGGCCCGACGCCGGGCATCGGCGACCGCGTGCTGGCCAAGACCTTTCCGACCGACGATCCGGCAGGCCCGGCCTATACCGGCCGGGTGATGAAGATATTCGAGAAGCGCACCGATTCGGTTCTCGGCGTTTTCCGTGTGCTGAAGGACGGCACGCTCCGCATCGAGCCGGTGGAAAGGCGCCAGCCGGAGCTGGTCGTCGACAAGGAATTCCAGAACGGCGCCAAGAACGGCGATCTGGTCGAGGTCGAGCCGGCGCGGGCCTCCCGCTACGGGCTGCCGCGAGCCAAGGTTCTGGCGGTGTTGGGGTCGCTGGCCAGCGAAAAGGCGGTCTCGATGATCGCCATCCATGCACACGACATTCCACATATTTTTCCCGCCGACGTTATCGCCGAGGCGGAGGCGGTCAAGCCGGCGACGCTTGCCGGCCGCGAGGATTGGCGCGAGCTGCCGCTGCTCACCATCGATCCGGCCGACGCCAAGGATCATGACGACGCGGTGTTCGCCATGCCCGACACCGACGAGAAGAACGCCGGCGGCGTGGTTGTCACCGTCGCCATTGCCGATGTCGCTGCATACGTGCGTTACGGCACGGCACTCGATCGCGAAGCGCTGAAGCGCGGCAATTCGGTCTATTTCCCCGACCGCGTCGTGCCGATGCTGCCGGAGCGCATCTCGAACGACCTCTGCTCACTGCGCGAGGGCCAGGATCGTCCGGCGATAGCGGTGCGTATGACTTTCTCGGCCGATGGCCACAAACTCAGACACTCGTTCCATCGCGTCATGATGAAGTCGGCCGCGAAACTTGCCTATCAGCAGGCGCAAGCGGCGATCGACGGCGCACCGGACGACACGACTGGCCCGATCCTCGATGCGGTGCTGAAGCCGCTATGGGACGCCTACGCGATCCTGAAGCGCGGCCGCGACACGCGCCAGCCGCTTGAGCTCGATCTGCCCGAGCGCAAGATCCTGCTCAAGCAGGACGGCACCGTCGACAAGGTCGTCGTGCCGGAGCGGCTCGACGCGCACAAACTGATCGAAGAGTTCATGATCCAGGCCAATGTCGCCGCCGCCGAGACACTCGAGGCGAAGCGGCAGGCGCTGGTCTACCGCATCCACGATGCGCCTTCGCTCGCCAAGCAGGAATCGCTGCGTGAATTCCTGCAGACGCTAGGCCTGTCGCTGGCGCGCGGCGCGCAGATGCGGCCGAACCAGTTCAACGGCATCCTCGCTCGCGTGCGCGGCGCCGACAATGAGGGGCTAGTCAACGAAGTGGTGCTGCGCTCGCAGAGCCAAGCCGAATATTCGCCTGCCAATATCGGCCATTTCGGCCTCAACCTGAAGCGCTATGCGCATTTCACCTCGCCGATCCGCAGATATGCCGACCTGATCGTGCATCGCGGGCTGATTGCCGCACTCGGCCTTGGTCCGGGGGGCCTGACGCAGGACGAGGCGGAGCGGCTGGAAGAGGTCTCGGCACTGATTTCCGCGACCGAGCGGCGCGCTATGGCCGCCGAGCGCGACACGGTCGACCGGCTGATCGCCGCCTATCTCGCCGAGCGCATCGACGACCGTTTCGACGCCCGCATCTCGGGCGTCACCAAATCGGGCCTGTTTGTCCAATTGCCGCAGTATGGCGCGGATGGCTTCATTCCGGTTTCAACCCTGGGCGGCGACTACTATATATACGACGAAACTGCTCGATCGCTTTTCGGAGAACGCACCGGCAAGGGCTATCAGCTTGCTGATCGCGTCGAGGTTCGCCTGATCGAGGTGGCGCCGATGGCCGGCGCGATGCGTTTCGAGATGCTGACCGAGCCAAAGCCGCTGCCCGGCTCCAAACGGTCGTTCCACAAGGCCAAAGGCCGCGCCCGGGCGTCGCAATCGCGTCCAGGCACGCGCGGCAGGAGACGGTAATGCCAACAGAACTGCAGGTGGAAGAACGGGTTTTCGGCGGCGAACATCACTCGGGCCGGACCGCCCGGCCGCTATGGACGGCAATGAAGCGCGGCATGCTCGGCCGCTGCCCGCATTGCGGCGAGGGCAAGCTGTTTCGCGCCTTCGTCAAGACCGTCGATAAATGCGATCGTTGCGGCGAGGAGCTCCACCACCATCGCGCCGACGACCTGCCGGCCTATCTCGTGGTCGTCATTGTCGGCCACATCGTGCTCGGCGCCTTCATGGGTGTCGAGGCGACCTCGACGCTGTCGACCTGGCAGCACATCGCCATCTGGGTGCCATTGACCATCATTCTCGCCGTCGTCCTGCTGCAGCCAGTCAAGGGCGCTGTCATCGGCCTGCAATGGGCCTTTTATATGCACGGCTTTGGCGGTGAAGAAGATCTGATCGAGTCGCATCCCGAGGCTTGAAACCGAGGCTGGCGCAATCGGCATGGCTGGACGCCACTTTCGCATCGGAGAAGATTCCGCTAGGTCGAGCGCATGGACGTTATGACCAAGGCGGAAATCGACAAGGTTGAGCGGATCGCGCTCGATGCCAAGCCTATACGCCCGCGTGACGCCGCGACGCTGATCCTGCTTGACCGCAAGGGCGACGAGTTCCTGGTGCTGATGGGCCGGCGCCACGCCGATCATGCCTTCATGCCGGGAAAATTCGTGTTTCCCGGCGGCCGCACAGATCCGGCCGACAGCCGCATTCCGACAGCCACCGCACTTCATCCTGAGGAAGAAGCGAGATTGACCGGCGGCATCGGCCGCACCAGCCCGGCCCGCGCCCGCGCCATTGCCATGTCGGCAATCCGCGAAACCTACGAGGAGGCCGGCCTGCTGATCGGCCAAAAAGGCGCCTTCGCGACCGCCAAGAGCGACTGGCAGGGCTTTGTCGAGCACGGCGTCATACCATCACTGCGAGCGCTACACTTCGTCGCACGCGCCATCACCCCGCCCAACCGGGTGCGCCGCTTCGATACGCGCTTTCTCGCGGCATGGCGCGACGATGTCGCGGTGCAACTGCCGGATGGCGGTCCGACCGATGAGTTGGAAGACGTCGTTTGGTTGCCATTGGCCAGGGCCAGGCAAGCCGATATTCCAGACATCACGCGCACGGTCCTGGAGGAGCTGGAAAAGCGGCTCGCCCGGGATCCGCTGCTGAGCCCCGGCGGTCCCGTGCCGTTCTACCGGCTTGTCCGCAATCGCTTCGTCCGCGAAATTCTCTAGAGCAGCCAGGCATTTCATGACAGTGGATACCCAGCGAGAGGTCGAGGAACGCGTACACTGGCTGCCGATGGTCGCGGCGATCTCGTCGATCAGCGTCGTCGGCATTGCCATCGGCCTCGGCATGCCACTGCTCAGCGTGATCCTGGAAACGCGTGGCCACTCCGCGTCGATGATCGGGCTCAACACCGCGGTCGCCGGCCTCGCCTCGATCGCCGGCGCGCCGCTCGCCACCCCGCTCGCCATGCGGTTCGGGGTCGCCTGGACGATGCTTGCCATGATTGCGGCCGGGGCGCTGGCCTTTGTCGGTTTCCATTTCGCACCAGCCTTCTGGATGTGGTTTCCGTTGCGCGTGCTGCTGCATATCGCGCTGACGGTGCTGTTCATCCTGTCGGAATTCTGGATCAGCACCTCGGCGCCGCCACACCGGCGCGGACTGGTCCTCGGCATCTATGCCACTGTGCTGTCTCTCGGCTTTGCCGCCGGGCCTTGGCTGTTCGCCCATCTCGGCAGCAGTGGCTTCCTGCCCTTCGGCGTTACCATCGCCTTGGTTACGCTCGCTGCCATACCGGTCCTGGCGGCACGCAACGAGAGCCCGACGATCGTCTCGGACGGCGAAACCAGCAATTTCCTGCGTTACATCTGGCTGGTGCCGACGGCGACCGCGGCCGTGTTGGTGTTCGGCGCGGTCGAGACCGGCGGCTTTGCCCTGTTCCCGGTCTACGGTAACCGCATCGGCTACTCGGAGGCGGACGCCGCCCTTTTGCTCACCATGATCGGGCTTGGCAACGTGCTGTTGCAGATCCCTATCGGCATGATCAGCGACCGCGTCAGCGACCGCCGCTATCTGCTGATGGCCTGTGCCACCGTCGGACTTGCCGGCACGGTCTTCATGCCGTTCTTCGCGCAGAACTGGCATTTGATGGCAGCGCTTCTGTTCGTCTGGGGCGGTGTGGTCGCTGCCATGTACACAATCGGTCTGGCGCATCTTGGCTCGCAACTTTCCGGCCACGAACTGGCCTCCGCCAACGCCGCCTTCGTGCTTTGCTACGGCGTCGGCATGGTGCTTGGCCCGCAGGCAATCGGCATCGGCATGGACGCTTTCGGGCCGTCGGGCTTCGGTTGGGCGCTCGGCCTGTTCTTCGCCTGCTATATCGTGCTGGTCGGCACCAGGCTGCTCCGCAAAATCCTCTGAGTCGGCTCAGCTGCCGACATCGCTCCCACTGCTGACCAACTCCTGACACAACCATGTCAGGAGGGCTCGAGTATATGCTCCCCCAAAGTGCATAAGCAGGGAGACCTCGGATGATCGATAGTGGCTTTGAAACAAAATCGCTGCGGATGGAATTGCTGCTGCTGGTGACCTTTCAGGCACCGGCAGCCGATGTCGACCGCATCATGGCAGCGGTGGTCGCGATCGCGCCGCTCAGAATGGGCAAATATGATAGCAATGCGTTTCAGTCGGCGGACGGCATCGAACGTTACCGGCCCCTTGAAGGTGCCGCCGCCGGCGCCGAGACGGAATTGCGCAGGCGGCCGGGCACTGTCGAAGTGTCGTTCGAACTGCCTGACGACCAGAAGCTCGCCGCTCGCGTCGTCGAAGCGATTTACCAGGTTCACAGCTATCAGGAGCCGGTGATCCGCATTCAGCCACTGCTTGCCAGCCGCTCCAAGGGCCTCGACGACCGCGCCAATCCGAACCGCTGGTGGAACACGACGGGGGACTGGAAGAAGGCGTTGCAACCGGAAACCGTCGCGGCGGAGTGACCGGAACCTGGTCGTATCTCGGTTTGAATTTGGCTGTCAGGAAGCCTGACAATGGATGATGAAGCAAACCGCAAACCGGCAAGCGATCCCCAGGACCTGGCGCGGCTGTTGGTTTCTCGCGAGCAAGCGGGAGACGCGGAAGGAATGGCTGCTCTTTACGAACCCGGTGCCATCCTCGATACCGGCAACGGACAGTTGGCCTGCGGCAGAGACGCCATCAGCCGATTTTACGCCAAGTTGGTGGCAGCGGGACGAACGTTTGATCTCGGAGATCAGCGTCCGGCTATCATCAACGGGGATTTGGCGCTCACTTCCACGCGCCTTGCCGATGGTGCGGTGACTGCGGAAATCGCTCGCCGGCAAGGTGACGGGAACTGGCTTTGGGTGATCGATCAGCCGTCCATCGCTCGATACTCATAGCCAGCATTCAAACTGAGACGCCACCCCGAGCCTGCTTAGGACGGCCGGAGGCACACAGGAGCCTCCCGCGGCCGTCGGCAGCCAATCAAGTTGTCGGGTTCTGGTAGCACATCAATTGTCCGCTTCATCCCCAGCCTCCATCGGCTGGCAATAAACCCGGACAAGCTCATGTGCTACCTAATCCGGACAACTCATCTGCCTGCGACACAGAACCTGGACAAGGGTTGACTTTCCGGGTGCGTTCTTTATGTGTCGCGGCAAGTTTCCCGCGTCCGGGTGTTTCCCCGTGCTCCAGCGGCCAAAACTCCACGAACATTAACGGACGAACATCATGGCCAAAGCCGCAAACATCAAGATCAAGCTTCTGTCGACCGCCGACACCGGTTTCTTCTACGTGACCAGCAAGAACAGCCGCACCAAGACGGACAAGCTGTCGTTCCGCAAATACGACCCGGTCGCCAAGAAGCACGTGGAATTCAAGGAAACCAAGATCAAGTAATCGGGTTTTCTCTCGCAGTACCGAAACGCCGCCTTCCGGGCGGCGTTTTTCGTTTCGGGGGTGCAGGACTAGCCGATGCGATCGCCGCTTGCCGGATCGAACAGATGCAGCGACGCCGGATTAGCCGACAGGCGCACGGCCTCACCCGGCTTCACGCTGGCCCGGCCCATGGCAAACACGCAGACCTGCTGGCCGGCAAGCCTGGCATAGAACTGGGTCGACAGGCCAAGCGGCTCCACCACGCCCACCTCGCCTTTCAGCGCACCATTGTCGGCGAGCCGGATATGCTCGGGCCGCAAGCCGACGGTGATCGCATCGCCATCCCTTAGCGGCATGCCGTCCGGCAGCCTCAGCTTCTGGCCGTCGGCCAGGATGGCATCCGGCTTGGCGCCCTTTTCAACCACCGCAGGCAGAAAATTCATGCCGGGCGAGCCGATGAAACCGGCAACGAACGTGTTGACCGGCCGGTCATACAGATCGAGCGGCGCACCGACCTGCTGGACGAGGCCGTCATGCATGACGACGATGCGGTCGGCCATTGTCATCGCTTCGGTCTGGTCGTGGGTGACATAGACAGAAGTGGTCTTCAATTGCTGGTGCAGCGCCTTGATCTCGGCACGCATGTGGACGCGCAGCTTGGCGTCGAGGTTCGAAAGCGGCTCGTCGAAGAGAAAGACCTTCGGGTCGCGCACGATGGCCCGTCCCATGGCGACGCGCTGACGCTGGCCGCCGGACAATTGCCGCGGCAGGCGCTGCAGAAGCGCATCGAGCCCGAGCCGCCTGGCGGCACCGTCCACCCTTGCATCGATCGCCGGCTTGCCGGCCTTTCTCAGCATCAGGCTGAAACCCATGTTCTTCGACACGTCCATGTGCGGATAGAGTGCGTAGGACTGGAACACCATGGCAATGTCGCGGTCCTTTGGCGCGATGTCGTTGACCAGGCGCTCGCCAATATGGATCTCCCCGTCGGAGACCTCCTCCAGCCCGGCGATCATGCGCAGCAGTGTCGATTTCCCGCAGCCGGACGGGCCGACCAGAACGACGAACTCGCCGTCTGCGATTTCGAGATCGACCGCGTGCAGGACGCGCACGGCTCCATAGTCTTTGCGGACTTTGTCGAGTGTGACGGAGGCCATCGATCTATCCCTTGACGGCACCGGCGGTAAGGCCGGTGACGAGGTAGCGTTGCAGGAAGGCAAAGAAGACGCAGACCGGGATCAGCGCCAGGATGGAAGCAGCCATCATCTGCCCCCAGTCGACCGCGAATTTGCCGATATAGGTGAGCAAGCCGACCGCGAAAGTCTTCTGGTCGTCGCTGGAAATCAGCATCAGCGCAAACAGCAACTCGCTCCAGGCGGCGGTAAAGACGAAGCCGAGCGTCGCGCCCATACCAGGCAGCGTCAGCGGCACGATCACCTTGCGCATCGCCTGCAGGCGCGTGCAGCCGTCGATCATGGCTGCCTCTTCCAGGTCTCGCGGGATGCCGTCGAAGAAGGATTGCATCAGGAAGGTCGCAAAGGCCGTATTGAACGCGGTGTAGATGACGACGAGGCCGGTCAGGCTGTTGATGAGGCCGATCTGTCCCATGATGCGGTAGATCGGCGGAATGACCATCACCAGCGGAAAAGTCTGGGTGAGCAAAAGCAGGATGGCCAAGGTTGCCTTGCCGCGGAAGGAAAATCGCGACATGGCGTAGCCGGCAAGCGTGGCGATGACGGTTACGAAGGCTGCCGTTGACACCGAAACGATAACGCTGTTCAGGAAATAGCGCGGAAAATCAGTGGCTTCGAGCACGGTGACGAAGTTCTGCAGCGTCGTTTGCGACGGCCAGAAACTGATGCCTTCGGAATAGAGCAGCCGCTCCGGCGTGACCGAGATCTTCAACGTCCAGAAGATCGGGAACAGCGCGAAGGCCATATAGGCACCGATGGCGCCGTAAAGGCCGATGCCGCCGAGAATGCGCGAGGAGACGGAGCGTCCGGCAATCATCAGACGTGCCTCACCAGCGAGCGGCGGATGCCTATCAGCGCAATCGCATAGACGATGAGCAGCACAAGCAGCAGCACCGCCACCGCCGAGGCATAGCCCTTGTCCAGCGACTTGAACGCGCTGACGTAGATATAGACCGGCACTGTGGCCGTCGAACCGGCAGGCCCGCCTTCGGTCATGACGAAGATCAGGTCGGCGAATGTGGCGATCCATATCGTGCGCAGCATGACGGTGATGACGATGGTCGGCGCCAGGAACGGCAGCGTCACCTTGGTGAAGCGCTGCCAGGGCGAGGCGCCGTCGATCGCCGCCGCCTCATGCAGTTCCGACGGGATCGACTTCAACGCCGCCAAAAGCGTGATGGCAAAAAAGGGAATGCCGAACCAGACATTGGCGACAATCGGTCCCCACATGGCTGTCGCGGGATCGGAGAGCACGTTGGTTGGCTCGGCTTTCAGTCCCAATGCATAGAGCCAGTGCGGCAGCGGTCCGATGATTGGGTTGAACAGCCAGGCCCAGGTCAGGCCGGAGAGGAAGGACGGCACCGCCCAGGGCAGGAACACCACCGCTTGCACGATCTTTCTGCCCCGGAACGGTGTGTCGAGCAGCAGCGCCAGGCCAAGTCCAAGGAAAAATTGGAAGAACAGGCTGGCTGCCGTCCACCACAGCGTGTTGACGAGCGCCTGCCCGAGCACGGGATCTGACAGCATCGCCTGATACTGCCCAAGCCCGACATATTCGGATTTGAAAGCGGAGAATCTGCGGAACGAGTAGCCGATGCCGATGACCAGCGGCACCAGCAGCACGACGACCAGCAGCACGATCGCCGGGCTGAGATAGAGCCAGGGCTCGATCGCGGCATGGGATAGCCGCTTCTTTCGCGGCCTGCCGGCGGATCGTATTTCGGACACGGCATAGGTCATTTGGTGCTGGACTGTCTCCTGAAGCAGCGTCGAGGACAGCGCGCTTCTCCCGTTACGGTGAAAAGATGCGTGCAGGCAGATGAGAGGCAACACGAGCCACGACAGGTTGGCGCCGCCCCTCATCCGTCACGTCGTGACACCCCCTCCCCTTGAACGGGTGAAGGAACAAAAGCTATTTCTTGTTCTTGGCCATCCAGTCCTGCTGTTCCTTGGTCAGGAACTTGGCCCATTCGTCAGCCACGTCCTTGGCCGCTTTCTGGCCAAGCAGCACTTCCTGAAAATTCTTGATCGCCACCTGGTCGACGAAATTGCCGAGATTTTCCAGATGCGTCGGAGGCGTCACCATCTCGTATTTGTCGCCGTTGTTCAGTTCCTCGAACCAGCCTTTGAACTGCTCGGTCCTGAAGTGAGCGTCCTGGTCGGCGCCGTTGTGGATTGGAATGACGCCGACTTCCTTTGCCCATTCCAGATTATCCTTGGGCGACAAAAGCGTTGCCATCAGCTTCCAGGCATCGTCCTTGTGCTGGGAATTGGCGAACATCGCCCAGCCGGCATAACCGAGCGTCGGGTAGGATTTGCCGCTCGGCCCGACCGGCATCGGCGCCACGGCGAAGTCGTCGGCGCTCATCTTATCGGCGATGCCGAGCAGCGCGTCAGGATCCTGGTTCAGCATGGCGCAGGTGCCGGAATAGAAGCCGGTGACGGTCTCGTTAAAGCCCCAGCTCACCGCATCTTTCGGCGCCAGGCCGTTCTTGTACATGTCGGCGAGCATCTGCAGGCCCTTTACCGAGCCTTCCTCGTTGATCGTCGAGGTGCCGTCCTCGTTGAAATAGCCGCCCTTGCCGGCGGCGATGTTCATGAACATATGCATGCCGTTGAAGGCGCCCGGGCCGCCGCGCAGGCAGTAGCCGTATTTGCCCGGTATCGCAGAGATCTTCTTGGAGTCCTCGACGAATTCATCGAGCGTCGCCGGCGGGCCGTCCAGACCGGCCTCCTTGAACAGCTTCTTGTTCCAGAACAGCGCGTTCAGGTAGTAGCCGTAAGGGATCATGTACTGCTTGTTGTCGACCGTCGAGCCGAACTGCTTGGCACGCTCGCCCAGCGTTTTGGCATCGTCCCATTTGGCCATGTATGGCCCGAGATCCTCGAGTTGGCCGTTGGTCGCATAGAGGCCCATCCAGCGTTCCGGCATCTCGACGATGTCGGGCGTGTCGCCGGCCTGCACCATGGTGAGGAACTTCTCGAACGCCTGGCCCCAGGGCAGCGATACCAGCTCGACCTTGACACCCGGATTGGCCGCCTCGAATTCGGCGATCTGCTTCTTGAGGAATTCGGTACGCGGCGGGCTGGTGATGACCTCGACCATCTTGACCGTGGAATCGGCCAGCACGCTGCCGGCGGAAATCGCCAGACCCGCGACGGCACCAAGAAGGATGCTCAGTTTTTTCATGTTCAGCACTCCCATTTTGAACGGCTCCTTTATCTTTTTGCTCTGTCGAAGGCCTGGGCAACATCCGCCCACAGGTCTTCGACACTTTCCAATCCGACACTGAAGCGGATGGTTCGGGGGCTGACGCCGAAGCGCGCCATCGAATTCAGGCCCGGCGTCTGCTCGAGCGAGGCCTTTGCCGGAACGACCAGGCTCTCATGGCCGCCCCAGCTGACGCCGATTCGAAAGAGCTTCAGCGCATCGACGAAAGCCGGGATGTCGATGTCTTCCGTCACTTCGAACGAGAACAGCCCGGCATAGCCGGCAAGCGTCGCCTTGCCTGGATGGTTGGAATAGGCCGGGTGGTTGACCCGCTCGACATGGCCATGCGCCTTCAGCCGTTCGGCGATGGTCAGCCCGCTCTTCATGTGATGCGGCAACCGCAGCGGCAATGTGCGCAGGCCGCGCAGCAACAGCCAGGCCTCGAAAGGCGAAAGTTTGCCGCCGAGATAGGAATAGGTCTGCTCGTTGATATGTCGGATATGGGCCGCCGAACCGGCCACCACACCGGCGACGGTATCGCTGTGGCCGCCGAGATATTTCGAAGCCGAATGCAGCACCAGGTCGACACCGTGCGAAATCGGCTTCTGGAACACCGGGGTCGCCCAGGAATTGTCGATCGAGGTGATGATGCCCTGCTCTTTGGCCAGCCGCGCCAGATGCGTTATGTCCTGAAGCTCGAACATCATCGACGTCGGGCTTTCCAGGTAGAGCAGCTTGGCGCCGGGAAGTGCCGCGGCGACCGTGTCCGGATCGGAACCGTCGACATAGTCGACCTTGATGTTGAGCCGTGGCAAAAGCCGCTCGAACAGCCGGTAGGCATCGCCGTAGCAATTGCGCACGACGACCATGCGCTCGCCGGCACCGACGAAAGCAAGCACCGTGGCGCTGATCGCCGCCATGCCGCTGGAAAAGCCGCGCGCGGCCTCCGCCCCTTCGAGAGCGGCGACGCGCGCCTCGAACTCCATGACCGTCGGGTTGTCGCCACGCGAATAGATCGGCTGGCGTCGCCTGCCCGCGAATGTGTCGGCCATCTCGGCATAATTGGCGAAGGTGAAGAGCGAAGTCTGGTAGATCGGCGGTACCACCGCGCCGCCGGGGAAAGGCTCGTCATGGGCGAGAAGCGTCGCCGCCTCGGCGAGATAGTCGTTTTCGAAATCGGCGGGATGGTCGCTCATTTCTGGCCCGAAAGTTTGAGTTTGGCCGCACCGCGCTTCAGATCGTCCTCGACGGTGGCGATCAGCTTGAGCGCCTCGGCCCGGGCTCCCTCCGGATCGTGCGTGGCGATGCGTTCGTAGATCGTGCGGTGGTAAGGAAAGCTGGCGTGGCCGAAGTCGCGCACGCCAAGCGGATGCTCCCAGAAACGATGGAACAGTTCGTGCATGGCGGCGATGATCTGCTCGAACAGTGGATTGCCGGACGTGCGATAGATCGACTGGTGGAATTCCCAGTCCTCCTCCGCCGACATGCCGGCGCGCGTGTGAAAGGCCTGCTCCATGACGTCGAGCTTGCGCGCGATCTCGGCGATCTCGGCCTGGCCCGCGCGGACGGCGCAAAGGGCTGCTGCTTCCGCTTCCAGTGCCCGGCGGATTTCCAGCGTCTGCATCAGGCTGGTGAAATCATTGCCGCCGGCCAGCGTCAGCGGCATGTGCAGCATGTCCAGCGAGACCACTCCCTTGAGATAGGTGCCGCTGCCTTGCCGCCGTTCGACCAGGCCGAGCCCTTCCCAGCGCGTCAGCGCCTCGCGCACGGTGTTGCGGCTCACCTTGAGGCGCTCGGCAAGGATGCGTTCGGTCGGCAGTCTCTGGCCGGGCCCGAGAGCTTCCCGCATCACAAAGCCGGCCAGCGCCTTGAGCACCGCGTCGTCACGAGCAGTTGCCTGTATGGGGGAAAGGCCGAATTCGGTCATGCCAACGGGTCACCAAATGGCTCAATGGTCCAACCAATTTCTGCATAGAAGACAGACCCTGTCAACCGACTGCGGGCGCATACGCTCTGCCCAGCCGGCTATTTCAAAGGGCGCTGTCGCTGCCGCGGCAAAAACCCAGCATCTTCGGGATGTTGACGCAGAATCCTGATGTGTTTTGAAAATTGGGGGCCGGCCGGCGTTTGGCAGCGGTACGAGGAGGCCACTATGTGCCAGCGCCGGCCGGCCGACCCCACGGACCCAGGAGATGCGGCGGACCTGAGCATCATGGGGTATTCTTCGGGTCGAACCGGCGATCTAGCCTCGTGCCGGTTACGTCTAAGGGCTGCACATTTGCGCAACAACTTATAGAAATCAACCGTTTCTTAACCAAGCCTCGCAAATCGCTTGGATTAAGGTAAATTCGTAACCTTGTCGCGTTGACCGGGCAATTGCTGTTCGGTGCTAAGCCGCCTTGGCGACGACGCGATTGCGGCCGCCGCTCTTGGCTTCGTAGAGCGCGAGGTCGGCGCGTTTCATCAGCGCCGAGACCGTGTCTACCCCTTTCAGCACCGACGACACGCCAACGCTGACGGTGACTTCGACGGCCTTGCCTTCGGTGCCGACGGCAAACGGCAGCTGGGCGATTTCGGCGCGAATGCGCTCGGCGACCTTTTCGGCTACCGCGCCGTCGGTGTCCGGCATCACCACGACGAACTCCTCACCGCCGAAGCGGCAGGCCAGGTCGATGCCGCGCACATTCTTGCGCAGCCGCCGCGCGAATTCGCGCAGCACGTCGTCGCCGCCGTCATGGCCATGCGCGTCGTTGATGCTCTTGAAGCGGTCCAGATCGGTGATCATCACCGACAGCGGCCGGCGCCGTGCCACGGCGCGGTCGAACAGCGTCTGCAAATGGCTGTCGAGATAGCGGCGGTTGTGCAGGCCGGTCAGGGCATCGGTCACCGCCATCTCGATGGTCTGGGTGACGCTGGCGCGAAGCTGGTCGTTGTAGCGCTTGCGACGCACCTGCGTGCGCAGCCGCGCCGTCAGCTCCTGCTGGTCGATCGGCCGCATCAGATAATCGTTGATGCCGAGTTCGAGGCCGCGGATGATACGCCCCTCCTCGCCCTCGTCCGCCAGAAGGATGATTGGCAGGAAACGGGTGCGATCAAGCGAGCGCAATTGCGAGCAGAGCCTCAGCGGGTCGAAATCGGCAAAGGCCGTCGAGATCATCACGCATTCGTAGGGCAGCTCGGCGGCCTGGAAGAAGCCGGCATGCGGATCGGTGGCGACGTCGAGATCGGCACTGCCGCGCAGCATCTTCTGGATGCGCTCGAACGAGGATTTGCGCTCGTCGACCAGCAGCACCTTGGGCACCGCATCGTCAGTAGCGAAGTTGCGGCTCAAAAGCTCCTCGATGCCGATATTGCGTGTCGTCGAGGCGCGCAGCCGCAGCTCGTCGGTCAGCGACTTCAGCCTGACCAGGCTCTTGACGCGCGTCATCAGCTGCAGATCGTTGACCGGCTTGGTCAAAAAATCGTCAGCGCCGGCCTCGAGGCCGCGCACCCGATCCGAAACCTGGTCGAGAGCGGTGATCATCACGACCGGGATGTGCGATGTCGCCGGGTCGCCCTTCAGCCGCCGGCAGACCTCGAACCCGTCCATGTCGGGCATCATCACGTCGAGCAGCACGACGTCGACCTTGCCGTTCTCGCAGATCTCGATCGCATCCGGCCCGTTGGTGGCGGTCAGGACCTCGAAATATTCGGCGAGCAGCCGAACCTCCAGCAGCCTGACATTGGCTGGGATGTCGTCGACGACGAGGATCCGCGCGGTCATTTCACAAAGCTCCGGCTCGGCTGGAAAGATACATCAGGCATCGCCCAGGTAGGATTTGATGGTTTCGATGAAACGCGGCACCGAGATCGGCTTGGAGATATATGCCTCGCAGCCGCCCTGGCGGATGCGCTCCTCGTCGCCCTTCATCGCGAAGGCGGTGACGGCGATGACCGGGATGACGTGGAGATCATCGTCCTCCTTCAGCCATTTGGTCACCTCGAGGCCCGACACTTCGGGCAGCTGGATGTCCATCAGGATGAGGTCCGGCCTGTGCTTCCGCGCCAGATCCAGCGCTTCCAGGCCGTTGCGTGTGCGCACCGTCTCGTAGCCGCTCGCTTCGATGAGGTCGCGAAAGAGCTTCATGTTGAGCTCGTTGTCTTCGACGATCATAACCTTCTTTGGCATCGATTTCCCGTCCCGGCTGACCTTCCACTCGAAGGGTGCCGTCATGCGCCCCTTGTCGGCACGCACCAAACCTGTTCCCACTATACGGCAATATGATTGACGAAACGGAAACCGGCCGCCCGAAAAGCGTTCGGATTCCAGGTCGGCGAGCTTGCTGCCGGCGACACTTGCCACTACTGCGAAAACAGAACGATTCCGCCCATGAAGGAAGGTAGCGATGGCAAACGCAGCGTCAATGCGCGAGGAAGCGGAAACGATCGCCGTAAAGGCGTTGGGCTTCGTCGCCGCCGATCCGGAACTTCTGCCCCGCTTCCTGGCGATCACCGGCATCGAAGCCCATTCCATCCGCAGGGCGGCCGGCGAGCCGGGATTCCTGGCCGGCGTGCTGCAGTTCATCCTTGCCCACGAGCCGACCCTGATGCGTTTTTCCGAGGAGACCGGAACGCCGCCCGTCGCAGTCGGCAAGGCATTGCGGGCGCTGCCGCTCGGCGACGACAATCATGAGCATTCGATATAAGGAACGATCCCGAGACAGCGGACAGATCGCCGCGGCGAAAACCGCGAGCGCACTCGGGCGTTAACGCCAGCCGGTTCTAGAGCAATTCCAGGAAAAGTGTGAAACGGTTTTCCGTCCGGAATTGTGCAAAAACAAAGACATGGAGCGGTTCGGCGTTTCCGTGAAACGATGAACCGCTCCAAGCTCGGCGCTTAGGGTTTCAACTTCGCCCCTGCCCCGCCATTGTCATTCTCGCCCGAGCCATGATCCGGAACGGTAACATCGCTTGGGTCCATGATGGGGTTGTCCTGAACGGCATCGGCCGGCTTCAGCATGGCGCCGTTGACCGTGACCGAACCGTCTGCCTTGGCGTTGACGACCCATTCCAGTCGACCATCCGGCAGTTCCTTGCCGAATCCTTTGACGGCGAGTGCGAACGGGAAATACTGTGCCGCTTCCGGTTCGGTCTTGGCCGCCGTCTGCAGGGACTCCACGATCTTGTCATAGCCCGCGACATGTACTGTCATCGTCGCCTCCGGCTTCATGCCCGGGAACGTCATCTCCCCTTCCACGGCAACTTCGACGTTGCCATTCTTGGCTATGCTGTGCTCGAGCACGATCTTCGGGTTGTTGGCCATGAAATCGGCGACCAGGGCATCGCCAAACTCGTCCGACAGCGGCGGATCCTTATTGAGATCAAAGGCTTCGATCGCTTTTTTCGCCATCGTGTCGAGATCAATGTTGTCGCCTCCGATGTTCAATTCGAGATCGGTTGGCAGCAAGGCGGCGCTCCAGCTTGGTAAGAGCTGCTGAGGAACAGTCAGCCCTGCCGCCGTGATGCTGTAGTCAATCTTTCCATGGCTGGAGATGCCGCCGATGCTGGTCGTTGCGCTCAAATCACTGAGCCGGAAATCACCCACAGCCGTTGCAAAGGTCAGGCCCTCAAAGCGGTAGGACTCTTCCAATCGTTCCCAAAGGGGCAATGCGCTTGTCAGTAGAGATTTGAGCTCAGCCTGGTTTGCCTTCAGTGAAGCTTCGTCCTGATTGGCGATGGCAAAACCGAGAAGATCGAGGAACGCCTTCGTACGCACGCCATTTCCGGTAATCTCGGCCGACACCCTCGGTGACTTCATCGTGACTGGCACTTTCAGCCCCGTCCCGCCTTCATCGACAATGGCCGTTTCGACGAAATCAGCGATCGTCTGTGTCATGGCAAAATCGACGCCGCCGCCTGCGGATTTGCTAGCGTTCAAGGTCGACGTGCCGGCGCCAATGCTGAGGTCCATCGGCTCCTTGGGATCTCTGGACGTCACTTGCATGCCGGCCATCGAGCCGGCTCCGCTGGTGAACGCCGTCAGCCCCGGATCGTAGATGCCGCTGAACGCGGAGCCGGAGACGGAGAAACGCACCCCTTGCGGTCCCTGGAGATCGACAAAAGCGTTGGATGCTAGATCTGACGACACACTCCAGCTTCCGTCACTGCGCGGTTTGACCAGCATCGCAAAGGGCGCGAGATTGAATGTCAGAGGGTCATTGTTGCGATTTGCCCTAATGAGGGCGTTGAAATCGAAGGCTATCCGATAGGCATCGCCGTCGGTCGAGATCTTCAAAATACCGCTGTCGAGCGCCTTCTTGCCAATGTAACGCGACAGATCATCCGAAAGTTGCTTCGCACCCTGACTATCGATGGCCTGCCCCCAGCTTGGCGTACCGAATGCAAGCAGCAAAACAAATGGCAAAACACGCTTCATGTTAACCCCCATTTTCGACCACTGAACTCAAAGTCGCTTCGAGATTGATCGCAAGATACTGTTACAGCCACGACACGACCAGCTAAAGCACCAGCCGCACCAGCGGCCGGCCCGGCTTGCGTTCGATCAATCGCTGGAACCCGGCCTTTTCGAAGACCCGCGACGAGCCGACGAACAGCCCGATCGAGCGCGAATCCTTCGACAGGTCGATCGGGCAGGCCTCGAGCAGCCGCGCGCCATTTTCCCGTGCGAAGTCGATGCCGCCTTGGACCAGGCGGTGCGACAGGCCCCTGCCGCGTGCCTTGGCGCGGATGAAAAAGCAGGAGATCGCCCAGACGTCTGGATCGCTGGCATCGGCGGGGTCGAGCGGCGCCGACCCCCGGCCCTGGTTATTCCACTCGGGCACGTCGGCGCGCGGGCCGATCTGCATCCAGCCGACCGCCTTGCCGTCCTCGAAGGCCAGCAGGCCAGGTGGCGGTCCGGCCTCGATCCGGGCTTTGATGTGGTCCTTGTTCCGCTCCCGGTTGCTCGCGCGGCGCGCTGCCGGCGACAGCCGGAAATGTGTGCACCAGCAGCCGTAGCAGGCGCCTTGCTTACCGAAAAGATCTTCGAAATCCGCCCAAAGCTCGGGCACTAGCGGCGCTATGGTCGTATTCATGAGCTCTCTCCCGGCCCACCGCCTTGTCGTGGCGTCCGTCGTGACGTACCATTGCATTTGTTCTCTTTATGTTCGCAGCGATGGCGGCTCCTGTCAACAATCCCGAACACGGTTTTTGCCGCGACTGCCTGAGTTTTCAGCGCAGCGAGGCACGCCGTTGCGAGCGCTGCGGCAGTCCACGGCTCGCCCGCCATCCCGAGCTTTACCGGCTGCGCCTTGCCCATATCGATTGCGACGCGTTTTACGCGGCGGTCGAAAAGCGCGACAACCCGGCGCTGAAGGACCGGCCATTGATCATCGGCGGCGGCAAGCGCGGCGTCGTCTCCACCGCATGCTACATCGCCCGCATCCATGGCGTGCGCTCGGCAATGCCGATGTTCAAGGCGCTCGAAGCCTGCCCGGACGCGGTGGTCCTCCCGCCGGACATGGAGAAATACGTGCGCGTCGGCCGCGAGGTGCGCGCCATGATGCAGGCGCTGACGCCGCTGGTCGAGCCGCTCTCGATCGACGAGGCCTTTCTCGACCTCGCCGGCACCGAGCGCCTGCATGGCCTGCCGCCCGCGGTGGTGTTGGCGCGCTTCGCGCTCAGCGTCGAAAAGGAGATCGGCATCACCGTTTCTGCCGGCCTTTCCTACTGCAAGTTCCTGGCCAAGGTGGCGTCGGACTTCCGCAAGCCGCGCGGCTTTTCGGTGATCGGCGAGGCCGAGGCTATCGGCTTCCTGGCCGAGCAGCCGGTAACGCTGATCTGGGGGGTCGGCAAGGCCTTTGCCGCCACGCTCGAGCGCGACGGCATCCGCACCATCGGCCAGCTGCAGCGCCTGGAACACGGTGACCTGATGCGCCGCTACGGCGTGATGGGCGACCGGCTCTACCGGCTTTCGCGCGGCGAGGACGACCGTCGCGTCGTTCCCGACCAGGACGCGAAAAGCGTCTCGGCGGAAACCACTTTCGACACCGACATCGCCTCCGTCGACGAACTGGTTTCGGTGCTGAGGGCGCTGTCGGAAAAAGTCTCCGCCCGGCTGAAAAAATCCGGCATTGCCGGACGCACCGTCGTCCTCAAGCTGAAGACCCAGGATTTCAAGATCCGCACGCGCAATCGCCAGCTCGGCGATCCGACCCGGCTGGCCGACCGCATTTTCTCGACCGGGCTCGAGCTGCTGCGCAAGGAAGCGGATGGCACGAAATACCGGCTGCTCGGCATTGGCGTCAGCGATCTCTCCGACGATGACAGGGCGGACCCGCCCGACCTGGTCGACGTCCAGTCACGCAAGCGCGCCATGGCCGAAGGCGCCATCGACACGCTGCGCGGCAAGTTCGGCCGCAGGGCGGTGGAGACCGGCTATACCTTCGGCAAGGGCCGCGATGCCCATCCGCCCGAACCGGTCGAGGAGTGATAGTCAGGTGCGCCGCAGATCGATCCGGGTGGTAATCACGCGCTCGCCGGTTTTCGGGTCGACGTCGATAACGGTCAGCCGCATGCCGTCCTCGCCGTTCTTCTCGACCGTCATTTGCGCCGTGCGATCGCCATTGACCTCCTTGGCCCAACGGATGCCGAGATTGATCGCGTTGCCGGAGCGGCTGCCGCTCAATTGCGCCGGCCCGGTGCGCGATCCGACATAGGTACCGCTGTATTTCGTCCCGTTGGACCTGAGATCCGCGCTGATGGCGCGCGTTACCACGATAAGACCGCGGCAACTGCCGTCGAGCGACAACGAGCTCGACGTCGCGTCGGAATTGAAGCGGCATGAGACATTCACCGTCGGCGCATCGGTGGTCACCTTGACGATGCCTTTACCGGCGAAATTCCCCTGGAATGAGCGAAGAAAATCCGGATCGTCGGCATGCGCTACGCCAGCCCCGGCCGTCAGGCAGCCGGCAAGTACAAATCGTGCAAGTGATTTCATCGGACCGCTCCTCGTTGGTATCCAAAACACAGCACGCAAACACTGAAGGACCAACGCTTCCCACAGCGGCGGGTTCCGGCTTCAACATCACTGTGCAACGCTGCACGGCTGGCCCAGCCGAATGCGCCGGCTAGCGGTTGCGATGAGCGCTCCGGCTTGCGACATAGCCGCATGGCACCCGCACCCTCGATCCCCAAGGCCGCGTTCTGGATGGCGCTGTCGATCGCCTCGTTCCTGGCGATGTCGGTGGCCGGCCGGGCCACGACGGCCGAACTCAACGTCTTCCAGGTGCTCGAGCTGCGCTCGGTGATCGGCTTTTTCATCCTGCTGCCGCCGGTCATGATGTCAGGCGGTTTTGCGGCGATGCGCACCGGGCGTCCGCTGGCCCATATCGCCCGCAACGTCGTCCACTATACGGGCCAGGCTGCCTGGCTCTACGCCCTGACGCTGATCCCGCTTGCGGTACTGATCTCGATCGAATTCACGACGCCGATCTGGACCGCTTTGCTGGCGGTCGCTTTCCTCGGCGAAAGGCTCTCCCGGCCACGGCTCGCGGCGATCGTGCTCGGGCTGGTCGGCGTTGTGATCATCGTGCGTCCGGGCGTCGGCGCGGTCAATCCGGGGCATGTTATCGTGCTGGGAGCCGCGGTCTGCTTCGGCATCTCGGTGGTCCTCGTCAAGTCGCTGACGCGGACGGACAGCGTCGTGCGCATTATCTTCTGGATGCTGATCATCCAGTCGCTGCTTGGCCTCGTCCCGGCGCTATACGAATGGCGCAACCCGCCGCTCGAACTCTGGCCGTGGATCCTGCTCATCGCCTTCACCGGCATGTCGTCGCATTTCTGCATGGCCCGTGCACTTGTTTATGCCGATGCGACGGTCATCTCGCCAATGGACTTTTTGCGCGTGCCGCTGTCGGCGGTGATCGGATGGCTGCTCTATCACGAGCAGATCGACGCCTTCACCGCTGGTGGCGCCCTGCTGATCCTGCTCGGCAATCTGCTCAACCTGCAGCGGAGAGCACCGCAACCGGCGGAGATCGCCGCTTCATAAGCGTGCGCTAACTCTTAGACCAGTTCCACCTCGACCACGCCCGGCACCGCCCGCATCGCCGACGCTATCTGCGGCGATACGCGGTAGCGGTTGGGCAACTCGATCTCGACCTCGCCCTCGCCGCCTTCCTTGATGACGATGATGCTCACCTGACTGTCGCCACGTTGGCCAAGCTGCGATTGGATTGTCGATGCCGGAGCGTCATTTCTGACGAAGATGCGCAACGCTTTCTGGATACGGCTTGCCTCGTCCTCCAACGACTGCACGGTCTGGATGCGCAGATTGACGCCTTCAGGCCTGTCCTCGGCCGAAACGGTGATCACCACCGAGCGGCCGGGTTCGAGCAGGTCGCGGTATTGCGCCAGCCCCTCGGAAAACAGCACCGCTTCATACTGGCCTGACGTGTCGGAAAACTGCACGACGCCCATCTTGTTGCCGGTGCGCGTCTTGCGCTCCTGCTTGGTGGTGACGGTACCGGCGAGCCGGCCGGCGGCAGCACCGCGTTTGACGGCGGCCGAAAACTCGCCCCAGGTCTGCACCCGCATTTTCTGCAGCGCCGCCTTGTATTCGTCGAGCGGATGTGCCGAGAGATAGAACCCGACCACCTGGAATTCGCGGTGCAGGCGGTCGGCGGCGAGCCAGGGCTCGGTCGCCGGCAGGTTGAGTGCCTGCGACTGTGCGCCGAGCGAGGCGCCAAAGATGTCGTGCTGGCCGGTGACGGCGTTCTGCTGCGCCAAGGACGCCAGCCCCATCATCCGCTCGACGCCGGCCATCATCGCCGCGCGGTCATGACCGAAGCAGTCGAGCGCGCCGGCCATGATCAGGCTTTCGAAAACACGTTTGCCGACGATCTTCGGATCGACCCTTTCACAGAAATCGGCGAGGCTCTTGAACGGTTTTTCGCCGCGCGTGGCGACGATGTGCTCGACCGCCGCATCGCCAACGCCCTTGAGCGCGGCCAGCGAATAGAAAATGCGGTTCTCGCCGACCTCGAAATCCCGGAACGACGTCATCACCGACGGCGCCACCACTTCGATGCCGAGGCGCAGCGCATCCTGGCGGAAATCGGCGAGCTTGTCCGTATTGCCCATGTCGAGCGTCATCGACGCGGCCAGGAATTCGACCGGGTAATGCGCCTTCAGATACGCGGTCTGGTAGGAGACGACGGCATAGGCGGCGGCATGCGATTTGTTGAAACCGTAGTCGGCAAACTTTGCCAGCAGGTCGAAGATGAAGTCGGCTTGCGGCTTGCCGACGCCGCGCTCGACCGCACCCGAAACAAAGCGCTCGCGCTGCTTGTCCATCTCGGCGCGGATCTTCTTGCCCATGGCGCGGCGCAGCAGATCGGCTTCGCCCAGCGAATAGCCGGAGAGCTCCTGCGCGATCTGCATCACCTGTTCCTGGTAGACGATGACGCCTTGCGTCTCCTTGACGAGATGGTCGATCTTCGGGTGGATCGACGCCATCTCCTCTTCGCCGTGCTTTCTGGCATTGTAGGTCGGTATGTTCTCCATCGGCCCCGGCCGGTAGAGCGCGACCAGCGCGATAATGTCCTCGATACAGTCGGGCCGCATGCCGATCAGCGCCTTGCGCATGCCGGCACTTTCCACCTGGAACACGCCGACCACCTCGCCGCGCGACAGCATGGCGTAGGTTTCCGGGTCGTCGAGCGGAATGTGGGCGAGATCGATCTCGATGCCGCGGCGGCGGATCAGCTTGACCGCCCTGTCCAGCACCGTCAGCGTCTTCAGGCCAAGGAAGTCGAATTTCACCAGCCCGGCCTGCTCGACATACTTCATGTTGAACTGGGTGACGGGCATGTCCGATCGCGGATCGCGGTACATCGGCACCAGCTCCGACAGCGGCCGGTCGCCGATGACGATACCGGCCGCGTGCGTAGAGGCGTGCCGATAAAGACCTTCCAGTTTCTGCGCCGTATCGAGCAGCGTCTGCACGATCGGCTCACGCTCCGCCTCTTCGGCAAAGCGCGGCTCGTTGGCGATGGCATCGGCAAGCTTGACGGGATTGGCCGGGTTCGACGGCACCATCTTGCTCAGCTTGTCGACCTGCCCGTAAGGCATCTGCAGCACGCGGCCGACGTCACGCAGCACCGCGCGTGCCTGCAGTGTGCCGAAGGTGATGATCTGGCCGACCTGGTCGCGGCCGTATTTCTGCTGGACGTAGCGGATGACCTCCTCGCGCCGGTCCTGGCAGAAGTCGATGTCGAAGTCGGGCATCGACACGCGGTCGGGATTGAGGAAGCGCTCGAACAGCAGCGAAAAGCGCAGCGGATCGATGTCGGTGATGGTCGTGGCATAGGCAACCAGCGAGCCGGCGCCCGAACCGCGGCCCGGCCCGACCGGAATGTCTTGCGCCTTGGCCCATTTGATGAAGTCGGCGACGATCAGGAAATAGCCCGGATATTTCATCTTCTCGATGACGCCGAGCTCGAAATCCAGCCTCTCGCGATATTGCTCGACGGTATAGCCGGGCGTCGGCCCGTGCGCCGCCAGCCGCGCCTCCAGCCCTTCATGCGCCTGCCTGGCAAGCTCGTGCGCCTCCGCCTTGACCGCAGCATCGGCGTCGGCGACATCGCGGCCGGCAAAGCGCGGCAGGATCGGATTGCGTGTCTTCGGGTAATACGAGCAGCGCAGCGCGATCTCGACGGTGTTGTCGATTGCTTCCGGCAGGTCGGCGAACAGCCTCGCCATGTCGGCCTGGCTTCTCAGGAAGTGGTCGGGCGAAAGGCGGCGGCGATTGTCGGCCGCAACCACGGAGCCTTCGGCGATGGCGATCAACGCATCATGCGCGTCATAGTCTTCACGAGAGAAGAAAAACGCCTCGTTGGTGGCAACCAACGGCAGATCATGGCGGTAGGCGAGATCGACCGACGACTGCTCGATCGCGCGGTCGTAGCCGGACACCCGCTCAAGCTCGACATAGAGCCGGTCGCCGAACAGGCCCTTGAGCGCCAGGAGCCGGGTCTCGGCGAGTTCGCGGCGATCCTCTTTCAAGGCAGTGCCGATCGGACCGCGCGGCCCGCCCGTAAGGCAGATCAGACCGTCGGAGTGGCCCTGCAGCATCTCGGTCGTCAGATGCACCGCTTCGCCGGGCGGTGTCTCGAGGTAGACGCGGCTGACCAGCCTGACCAGATTGCCGTAGCCGGCCTCGGTGGCGGCGATCAGGACGACCGGCCGCATCTCCGGCCCTTGCCGCCTGCGGTCGCGCTGGCTGTCGCTCGCCTCGCCGGAAAAGGCGAGGTCGATCTGGCAGCCGATGATCGGCTGGATACCGTCCTTTACCGCCTTCTGGGCGAATTCCAGTGCGCCGAACAGATTGTTGGTGTCGGTGACGGCGATTGCCGGGCACTCGTCCTGCACTGCATGGCCGACGATCTTGCCGAGCTGCAAGGCGCCTTCGAGCAGCGAATAGGCCGAATGCACGCGCAGATGAATGAACCGACGCGCCGCCGCCTCCGCCCGTGACGCCTTTGCATAGGCCTCGCGCAGCAAGGGATCGCGTGGAAGTCTCTCATCCGCCATGGTTTTTTCGCGCCGCCTCACAAGGACTCAGTTGATGAAGATGTATTGTCCGGCACCGGGTACCACGAGTCCAGCGGTAGCGATTGGAGCTTTGGACGTTTAGAGCAGCCGCCGCAACTGCCGATCTCCCCCCTCGTGGGGGAGATGTCCGGCAGGACAGAGAGGGGCGCTGTCCCGCCAACCTCGGGCCAGGAAACACAAAACCCGCCTCAAAGGCGGGTCGTTGGAGCCAATTAGCACCATACCCAAATTAGTAGCATAGCTGCCGGCACAAAGCAAGAACAAAATACGTTGTGGCGGCAAAAAAATGCGAATTCTGTCTCGTTGCCCAACGAATTGTCTGGTCGCGTTTCTTCGCGCCCCTCTCTGTCCTGCCGGACATCTCCCCCACGAGGGGGGAGATTGGCCGTCACCTCGGCTTTCGCTAATCTCCAACGTCCCAGGCTAGCCTCAGGCGGTTTTTTTCACCCTCACGCGAATTCCATGATCACCGCATCGACGGCAAGGCTGTCGCCGGGCTTGGCGTTGAGCTTCGAGACGATGAGGTCGCGCTCGGCGCGCAGCACGTTTTCCATCTTCATCGCTTCGACCACTGCAAGCGTCTCGCCGGCCTTGACCTCCTGCCCCTCGACAACGGCGATCGACACGACGAGCCCGGGCATTGGGCAGAGCAGCATCTTCGAAGTGTCCGGCGCGATTTTTTCAGGCATCAGCCTTTCGAGTTCGGCAGTGCGCGGCAGCATGGCGCGGGCTGTCACCGACATGCCTTTCCAGGCGATGCGGAACCCGTTCAGTACCGGCCTGACCTGCGCCGCGACCTTGCGACCGCCGACCGTGCCGCGCCAGATGAGATCGCCCGGCCGCCAGTCGGATGCCACGGTCAGCGGTTTGCCGCCGTCGATTGTGAGATCGAGCTCCATCGGAACGGAAATCATGCCTTCGACGATGGCGAGCGAAAGATAATCCCGGCCGATCTTCACCACCCAATCACGTTTCAAAGCGCCCGAATGCGGCGCCAGCCGCCCGCCCAGGCGGTCGAGCCGGTCGCGGCGCAGAAGTTCGACCGCGGTGGCAATCGCGGCCAGCACCGACTTCTCCTCGGCGTCTGGCACGATCGGCGCGAAGCCGTCGGGGTATTCCTCGGCGATGAACCCGGTCGATAGCCGACCTTCCCGCCAGCGCGGATGCTGCATCAGCGCCGCCAGGAACGGTATGTTGTGCTCGATGCCGTCGACGACGAAACTGTCCAGCGCTTCCGACATCGCGTCTATCGCCGCCAGCCGTGTCGGCGCCCAGGTGCACAGCTTGGCGACCATCGGGTCGTAGAACATCGAGATTTCCGAGCCTTCGGTGACGCCGGTATCGTTGCGGATGACGATTTCGCCGAATTTTCCCTCTTCCGGCGGCCGGTATTTTGTCAGCCGGCCGATCGACGGCAGAAAGTTGCGATACGGGTCTTCGGCATAGAGGCGGCTTTCCACCGCCCAGCCGTTCAACTTGACGTCGCTCTGCTTGATGGCGAGCTTTTCGCCGGCTGCCACGCGGATCATCTGCTCGACCAGGTCGATGCCGGTGACCAGTTCCGTCACCGGATGCTCGACCTGCAGCCGCGTGTTCATTTCCAGGAAATAGAAGTTCTTGTCGCTATCGACGATGAATTCGACCGTTCCGGCGCTCTGGTAGTCGACCGCCTTGGCCAACGCCACCGACTGCTCGCCCATGGCTTTGCGGGTCTTGGCATCGAGGAAGGGCGACGGCGCCTCCTCTACGACCTTCTGGTTGCGGCGCTGGATCGAGCATTCCCGCTCGCCGAGATAGAGCGTGTTGCCATGCGCGTCGGCGAGCACCTGGATTTCGATATGGCGCGGGTCGACGATGAATTTTTCGATGAAGACGCGGTCATCGCCGAACGAGCTTTTGGCTTCCGACCGCGCCCGGTCGAAGCCGTCGCGCACCTCTGCCTTGCTCCAGGCGATGCGCATGCCCTTGCCGCCGCCGCCGGCCGAGGCCTTGATCATCACGGGATAGCCGATTTCGCCGGCTATCCTTTCGGCATGGGCGGCGTTTTCGACGACGCCGAGCCAGCCGGGCACCGTCGACACCTTGGCCGCATTGGCGAACTTCTTCGATTCGATCTTATCGCCCATCGCCTTGATGGCCTTGGGCTTCGGGCCGATGAAGACGATGCCTTCCTGCTCCAGCGCTTCGCAGAAGGATGCCCGCTCCGACAGGAAGCCGTAGCCGGGATGCACGGCCTCGGCTCCTGTAGCCTTGCAGGCGGCGATGATCTTTTCCGGGACCAGATAGCTTTGCGCAGCAGGCGAAGGCCCGATATGCACCGCCTCGTCGGCCATTTCGACATGCATGGCGTCGCGGTCGGCGTCGGAATAGACCGCGACGGTGGCGACGCCCATCTTGCGCGCCGTCTTGATCACGCGGCAGGCGATCTCGCCACGGTTGGCGACCAGGATCTTTGAGAACATGCAGGCCTCGTCCCTCGACTGCCCGTCTTTTACGGGCTTCCCGTTTTATGGGCTTCAGGGGGCCGGTCAAGGCAAGTCGGAGCCTATCCCGGATGCAAATCGGCCGGCGCTGACGAAAATCCGGAGTCAGAACGTCGCTTCGTGCATAGCGCAGAGCTGAATGGTAAGTTAAATCTAACCTGGATTGCAGACTGTCTTGGGAGGATTGCCTGATGAAAACGCGCGCCGCTGTCGCCGTCGCCGCCGGAAAGCCGCTGGAGATCATGGAGGTCGACCTCGAAGGTCCCCGCGATGGCGAGGTGCTGGTCGAGATCAAGGCAACCGGCATCTGCCACACCGACGAGTTCACGCTGTCGGGTGCCGACCCGGAAGGCCTGTTTCCGGCGATCCTCGGCCATGAGGGCGCAGGCATCGTCGTCGACGTCGGCAAGGGCGTCACCTCGGTCAGGAAGGGCGACCACGTCATCCCGCTCTATACGCCGGAATGCCGGCAGTGCCCGTCCTGCCTGTCGCGCAAGACCAACCTCTGCACCGCCATCCGCGCCACGCAGGGACAGGGCTTGATGCCCGACGGCACCTCGCGCTTCTCGATCGGCAAGGACAAGCTGTTCCACTATATGGGCTGCTCGACCTTTTCCAACTTCACCGTGCTGCCCGAGATCGCGGTGGCCAAGGTCAATGCCGACGCCCCTTTCGACAAGATCTGCTACATCGGCTGCGGCGTCACCACCGGCATCGGCGCTGTGATCAACACGGCCAAGGTCGAGCAAGGCGCGACGGCCGTCGTCTTCGGCCTCGGCGGCATCGGTCTCAACGTCATCCAGGGCCTGCGCCTGGCCGGCGCCGACATGATCATCGGCGTCGACCTGAACAACGACAAGAAGGCATGGGGCGAGAAATTCGGCATGACGCATTTCGTCAATCCGAAGGAGATCGACGGCGATGTCGTGGCTCATCTCGTCAACATGACCAAGCGCGGCGCCGACCAGATCGGCGGCGCCGACTACACGTTCGACTGCACCGGCAACACCAAAGTCATGCGCCAGGCACTTGAATCGTCGCATCGCGGCTGGGGCAAGTCGGTCATCATCGGCGTTGCCGGCGCCGGCCAGGAGATCTCGACGCGGCCGTTCCAGCTGGTCACGGGCCGCACCTGGATGGGCACCGCCTTCGGTGGCGCGCGCGGCCGCACCGACGTGCCGAAGATCGTCGACTGGTACATGGCCGGCAAGATCGAAATCGATCCGATGATCACCCACACGCTGAAGCTCGAGGACATCAACAAGGGTTTTGACCTGATGCATGAAGGCAAGTCGATCAGGAGCGTGGTGGTTTACTGAGGAGGAGAAAGCCGCCGGCTAACCAGCCAGCGGCCGAAAAATGCAGATGTTCAAAACGGGAGGAGACAAAAATGCCGGAAAAACTGCATCCTAAAATCGACAATGGACTGCCACGGGAAAAGGCCGATTTTGCCGGCGGCACGCTGGTCTGCGCCTGCACCAGCAACCCGGTCAAGGTGAAGGTCAAGGGCCAGATCGCCCACAACCATGCCTGCGGCTGCACCAAATGCTGGAAGCCGGAAGGCGCACTGTTCTCGGTCGTGGCGGTTGCCGCTACAAACGACGTGACGGTGACCGAAAACGGCGACAAGCTGAAGGTGGTCGATCCGGGCGCGCTGATCCTGCGCCATGCCTGCACCGGCTGCGGCGTCCACATGCACGGCCCGGTCGAGCGCGACCACGCTTTCAAGGGGCTGTCCTTCATCCATCCCGAACGCTTCCAGGAAGACGGCTGGTCGCCGCCGGGCTTCACCGCTTTTGTTTCCTCGATCATTGAATCCGGTGTCGATCCGAGCCGCATGGACGGCATAAGGTCACAGCTGAAGTCGATCGGGCTCGAACCTTATGATTGCCTCAATCCCGGCCTGATGGACTATATCGCCACCTGGACGGCCAAGAGATCCGGCGCGTTGCCGGCCTAGTAGCCGCTCGGATATCATCGATCGAGCCGGGCGACATCGCCCGGCTCTTTCACATTTGGAACAACGATGCCCGCACCCGCCATTCTCGTCGATGCCGATGCCTGCCCGGTGAAGGCCGAGGTCGAAAAAGTCGCCGAGCGGCACGGCATCATCGTCACCTTCGTCTCCAATGGCGGCTTGCGTCCATCGCGCGACCCGATGATCCGCAATGTCGTCGTCTCCAAGGGTGCGGACGCCGCCGACGACTGGATCGTCGAAAATGCCCGGTCCAACGACATTGTGGTGACCGCCGACATCCCGCTTGCCGCCCGTGCGGTGGCGCTTGGCGCCCATGTGCTCGGCCCGACGGGACGCCCATTTACGCCGGAAACGATCGGCATGGCGGTGGCGATGCGCGACCTCAAGCAGCATCTGCGCGAGACCGGCGAAAGTAAGGGCTACAATTCGAGCTTCGCCCCGCAGGACCGCTCGCGGTTCCTTGGCGAGCTTGACCGCATCTTGCGGCGAGCGCTGAAATCGGCCTCAGCGGACTGAGAACCATGACGACCGGCACCCCGACCAAAATGCCCATGCAACGCCACACGCTGTTCGCGCTGTCGGCATGCATCGGCGTGGCAGCCTTTGGCGCGGCGCTGATCTGGCGCGCGCCGCTTGCCTATTCGATCGGCGCCAACGTGTTCTTTGCCGCCTATCTCGTTCTTGTCATCGCCCACATGCCGCGGCTTACCGGCAGCTATCTGCGCAAGAATGCAGGCGACACCGACCTGCCGGTACTGGCCATCTTCGCGGTCACTCTGGTTGTCGTGGCTATTGCCATCATTTCGTTGTTTCAATTGATCAACAGGGAGAAGGGCGTGGACGCCGTCGAGCTTACGGTGGCGCTGCTGTCTATCCCGCTTGGCTGGTTGACCATCCACGCCATGGCCGCACTTCACTACGCGCATCTCTACTGGATGGACGGCGATGCGATGGATGGCGACACCAAAAAGAGGATTCCGGTCGGCGGCCTCGACTTCCCGGGCGGCAAACGGCCGCAAGGCTCGGATTTCCTTTATTTTGCGACAGTGATCGGCATGACAGCGCAAACCGCCGACACCAACATCACGAGCTCGCAAATGCGCCGTGTCGTGCTTGTGCATTCGATCCTGTCGTTCTTCTTCAACACGGTCATCGTGGCAGCCGCGGTCAATCTCGCCGTCAGCCTCGGCAATCCGTAATAAATCCGTGATCGGGTGAAACATCGCTTAAGCTGGCGACGTATTGGGAGGAGAAGAGATCTGACAGGCCGCGGCGAACACGCGGCCGGAGGGAACAACAGATGGAATCGCTTGCCAGAAACCAAGCCGCCGGAGCAGATACCGCCGCGCCGAGCGATGCGACGCTGATCTATCGCCAGTCGCGCTGGACGCGGCTGACGCATTGGCTGTGGGCGATCGCGCTGTTCTTCATGCTGCTTTCCGGCTTGCAGATCTTCAACGCCCGCCCGCAGCTCTACGTCGGCAAGGAGTCGGGCTTTGGCTACAACAACACCATCTTCGCCATCGGCGCCGAGAACACCGCAAGCGGCCCGCGCGGCTACACCGACATCTTCGGCAAGCGCCTCGATACCACTGGCGTGCTCGGCTGGTCGGGTCCGGCCGGCCAGGAGACCTCCCGCGCCTTCCCGTCCTGGGCGACGATCCCTTCCTACTACGATCTCGGCACCGCGCGCGTCGTCCATTTCTTCTTCGCCTGGGTGCTGACCACCACGCTACTGGTCTGGCTGGTCGCCAGCCTGATCAACGGCCATCTGCGCCGCGATCTTGCTCCGCGCCTCGACGATTTCAAGCGCCTGCCGCGAGACATTGTCGAGCACGCCAGGTTCAGATTCCATCACACGCGCGACTACAACACGTTGCAGAAGATGGCCTATGGCGGCGTGCTGTTCGTGCTGCTGCCGCTGATGATCATCACGGGCCTTGCCATGTCGCCGAGCATGGATTCGGTGCTGCCGTTCCTCAACGACGTGCTCGGCGGCCGACAGACGGCGCGCACCATCCACTTCACGGTGATGCTGCTGCTCGTCGCTTTCTTCATTATCCACATCCTGATGATCCTGGCCGCCGGCCCGATCAACGAGCTGCGCTCCATCATCACCGGCTGGTACCGAACCGACCCGCCGGCACATGGCGACAATGCGCCAGAGAGGAGTGCCTGACATGGCGAAATTCGAGATCAGCCCCAAGCTACAGATAAGCCGAAGAAAATTCCTGACTTCGGCCAGCCTCGGCCTTTCCGGCATCATGCTGTCGGGCTGCGACGCCTTCGACGGCCAGCTTGGCGTCGGCGACAGCCTGCGTAGCTGCCTCGAAAGCGCCAATGGCCTGACCTGGCGGGCGCAGCGGTTGCTTGCCGGCCGTGATGCGCTGGCGCCGGAGTTCACCGAGGCCGACATTCGCCAGCCGCAGCGGCCGAACGGTGTCACCGCACCGGACGACGACTACTACAAGGGCCTCCTCGCCAGCGATTTCGCCGACTGGCGGCTGGAGGTTTCAGGCCTCGTCGAAAAACCGCTGTCGCTGAGCCGCGAGCAGCTGATGGCCATGCCGAGCCGCACGCAGATCACCCGCCACGACTGCGTCGAAGGCTGGAGCTGCATTGCCAAATGGACCGGCACGCCGCTGTCGCTGGTGCTCGACCAGGCCGTGGTCAAGCCGCAGGCGCGCTATGTCATGTTCCACTGCCTCGATACGATCGACCGCAGCCTTGCCGGCGATATCAAATATTACGGCTCGATCGACCTGATCGATGCCCGTCATCCGCAGACGATCCTTGCCTATGGCCTCAACGGCAAGCCGTTGCCGGTCGAGAACGGCGCGCCGCTGCGCGTCCGCGTCGAGCGCCAACTCGGCTACAAGATGCCGAAATATCTCTACAAGATCGAGCTGGTCGACGGCTTTGCCAATATCGGCGGCGGCAGAGGCGGCTATTGGGAGGACAATGGCTACGACTGGTACGGCGGCATCTGACGACCGACGAATTAGTGGCTTTTGTTCAGGCGACCTTGTCGATCAGCGGTTTGAGCGCCGGATGGATTTCCGGCGAGGCGTGCTTGATCAGCGTCAGCAACGCGCGCTCGTTCTCATGCAGCGGCCGGTCGCCGATGTGTTCAGCGAGCCATTTGGCCTCGCCGGCGTCGACCGTCTCGGCGCGGCGGGCCAGAGCCTCGGCTGCCTTGTTCCTCGATTCCCATTCGGCCTCGACGTCGCCCGGTGAACGATAGGCCTCCATGATGCCGGACAGGCCGCCCGACACCATACGGCTGAAGAAACCGCCGATCTCCGGATCGGCCTGCTCGAAGAACGAATCCCGGCGCAGCGCCACGTCGCGCACCGGCGGTTCGTAGCCGGCCGAACACATGACGAAATTGGCGATCGCCTTGACGAACAGATCGTTCCAGGACGGATCGTTGTCACCCGCCGCTGTCCGCTCGTTGATCTCGAACAGCACTTCGGCCTCGGCGCGGCTGATGGCGATGTTGCCATCGCCGCCATAGGCGTAAAGAATGCGGCGCAACAGCTCGACCTCAGCCTTGGCAATCGACCCAGGGATAAGCCTGCCGCCGGCCATTAGCGGCCCCTTGCCGTCCACGACCGCATGAGCGACCTGCTCCAGCGCATAGCCGGAAAGCGTGCTCGGCGATGATTTGGCAACTTCCAGCACATGCACCAGCAGCTCGAGTTCGGTCTGGCTGTCGACCATGCCGTCGCGCGAAATCGTCCGGATCAGCCAGTCGGCATTGTCCTGCGAAACATAGCCCGCCGGCTTTTCCTGGTGGACGATGAAATCGGTGACGGCCTCGACGAAAAACTCGAGCCATTCCGCGCATTTGTCCCTCGCCGTTGCATCCAGCGCAAACAGCGCCTCGGCCTCGCCGCGCGTTACCACGCCGTCGCCGAACACTTCGCGGCGCAGCATGACCACGTCTTCCGCCGTGATCCGATTTTTCGAAGTCAGCCCGGCCACCGGCGCGCTCATGATCAATTCGCCCATTTTCTTCCCCGCCCGCCGCCGGTAATTGCCGGCCCCTATCCGGTATATCGGCAAGGTCTTGAGAAACCGGCAAGCGGCGTGGTTAGCGAAGGCTTGCCTGTCTTGCCTCTAAAGAAGGCCCGCAGAAGACTTGCCAGTAAAAACGTCGCTGGCAGGTGACAAGGTGTCGTCCACGGGCTATGGATGACGAGTCGAGGGCTCTTGATCGAGTCCTACCTGTTTGCGGGAGAGAGCAGCGAGAGCTGCCGCCGAAGGGGAAATCGCCCGAAATCTCTCAGGCAAAAGAACCGTAGACGGGAAAGACACTCTGGAAAGTCGGGGCTTGCCCCCGCGCCGAAGGTGTAAGCGCTGCCGACAGAGTTACGGGGCGCGAGTCTCTCAGGCTTCAGACAGAGGGGCACGGACTGGTCGCCATTCGCGGCCGCTTGCGTGCGACTCTGGAGATGACATGACGGGCGACGACACCAAACACCTTCCCCTCGAAGATCTGCACATGGCAGCCGGTGCGCGCTTTGGCGCCTTCGCCGGCTGGTCGATGCCGCTGACCTATCCGGCCGGTGTGATGAAAGAGCATCTGCACAGCCGCGAGCATGCCGGCCTGTTCGACATCTCGCACATGAAGCTGTTCGAAATCAGCGGTCCGGGGGCAGCAGCGCTTCTGAACCGCGCCTGCCCGTTCGACGCCGGCGCGCTTGAGGTTTCCCAGTCCAAATACACGTTCTTCCTCAATGAGGCGGCCGGGATACTCGACGATCTGATCGTCACCAGGCTCGGCGCCGAGCGCTTCATGATGGTCGCCAATGCCGGCAACGCCGCCGCCGACGAAAAACATCTGCGCGCACTGGCCGGGGATTTCGATGCAGAGGGCGATTTCGACGTGAAGGTGGACGCACTCGACCGCGTCTTCCTGGCTATCCAGGGCCCCGAGGCGTGGGCTGCCCTTTCCCGCGCCGGCATCGAGACCGGTTCGCTGGTGTTCATGCACGGCATCGAGCCGCGCGAAAAATGGTTCATGAGCCGGTCCGGCTATACCGGCGAAGACGGCTTCGAGATCGGCCTGCCGGAAGCAGATGCAAGAAACCTCGTCGCCAAGCTGCTCGAGGACGAGCGCGTGATATGGGTCGGCCTTGCCGCCCGCGACAGCCTGCGGCTGGAAGCCGGACTGTGCCTGCATGGGCTGGACATTACGCCGGAGATCGATCCGGCCAGCGCCGGGCTGATGTGGGCCATTCCCAAGGAGGTGCGCGCCTCTGGCGCCTTCATCGGCGCCGATGCGCTGCGCGCCATCCTGGAGCGCGGCCCGGCGCAAAAACGCGTCGGCCTGAAGCCGGAAGGCCGCCAGCCGGTGCGCGCCGGCGCTGCCCTTTTCGATACTGACGGCAACCCTGCCGGCCATGTCACCTCAGGCGGCTTCGGCCCCTCGGCCGGTCATCCGGTCGCAATGGGCTACGTCCAGACGCCGCTTGCCAAATCCGGCGCAAAACTGTTCGCCGATGTCCGCGGGACGAAAATCCCGGTCGACATCCACCCCTTGCCCTTCACGCCCCATCGCTACCGCAAAGGATGATTTCAATGGCAAAGACCTATTTCACCGAAGATCACGAATGGCTGCGCGTCGAGGGCGGCATCGCCACGGTCGGTATCACCGACTACGCACAGCAGCAGCTCGGCGACCTCGTCTTTGTCGAGCTGCCGGAATTGGGCAGAAAACTGGCCAAGGGTGACACCGCCGTAGTGGTCGAATCGGTCAAGGCCGCATCGGATGTCTACGCGCCGGTCGACGGCGAGATCACCGAGGCCAACACCGCGCTGTCATCGGATCCTTCGCTCGTCAATTCGGCGGCAACCGGCGACGGCTGGCTGTGGAAGATGAAGCTGGCCAATGAAAGCCAGCTCGACGGGCTCCTCGATGAAGCCGCTTACAAAGCCCATATTGGTTGATAGCAGGACCAGGAAGATGACCGCAGCACCCTATCCCTTCTCGGCTCGCCATATCGGCCCGGGCCTCCATGACGTCAGAGCCATGCTGGCGACGATCGGCGTTCCTTCGGTCGAGACGCTGATCAGCCAGGCAGTGCCGAAGTCGATCCGGCTCGACCGGCCGCTGGCCCTGCCCGCGCCCGCAAGCGAAGCGGAAGCGCTGACCGAGCTCGCGGCGACGATGGCAAAGAACACGGTGCTGAAGAGCTTCATCGGTACCGGCTATCATGGCGTCCATGTGCCGCCGGTGATCCAGCGCAACCTGTTCGAGAACCCGGCCTGGTATACCGCTTACACGCCTTACCAGGCCGAGATCAGCCAGGGCCGGCTGGAAATGCTGTTCAATTTCCAGACGCTGGTGACGGAACTGACCGGCCTGCCGGTGGCGTCGGCCTCGCTGCTCGACGAGGCGACGGCGGTGGCCGAAGCTGTCGGCATCGCGCTGCGCCATCATCGCGACAAGCGCACCAAGGTGGCACTGGCCGGCACGCCGCACCCGCAGACGCTGGACGTCGTGCGCACCCGTGCCGAGCCGCTTGGCATCGAGGTGGACGGCGAGGTGATCGACGACAACACCGCCGCCCTGCTGGTCTCCTGGCCCGATACATTCGGCGTGTACGGCAATCACAAGGCAGCGATCGACAAGGCCCGTGCTGCCGGCGCGCTGGTCGTCTTCATCGCCGACCCGCTCGGCCTGACGCTGACCGATGCGGCGGCCAGGCTTGGCGCCGACATCGCCGTCGGCCCGATGCAGCGTTTTGGCGTGCCGATGGGCTTTGGCGGGCCGCACGCCGCCTATTGCGCCGTCTCCGACAGGCTGACTCGGCTGATGCCCGGCCGGCTCGTTGGCCAGTCGACGGATAGCAAGGGCCGTCCCGGTTACCGCCTCGCTTTGCAGACACGCGAACAGCATATCCGCCGCGACAGGGCGACCTCCAACATCTGCACCGCACAGGCGCTGCTCGCCAATATGGCGACGGCCTATGCGATCTGGCACGGCCCTGCCGGGCTGCAGGCGATTGCCGGCCGCGTCCACACGCTGGCCAACCGCCTGGCTGCCGGCCTCAAGGCAGCGGGCGTTTCGGTGCTCGGCGACAGCCGCTTCGACACGGTGACCGTGGAAGTGGAGGGCAGAGCCGGCGCGATTGCCGCCGCCGCAGAAAAGACGGGCCGGCTGCTGCGCGTCATCGACGCCGACCATGTCGGCATCAGCTTTGACGAGACCTCCACCGAAGCCGATCTGGAGGCAATCGCAGCACTTTTCGGCGCCAAGGCCGGCGTTGCCGCCGGCAGTTCCATGCCAGGAAAACCGCGTGGCAAGGAGTTCCTCACCCAGCCCGTCTTCCGCGAAAACCACTCGGAAACCGACATGATGCGCTTCCTGCGCCGGCTGGCCGACAAGGACCTGGCGCTTGACCGCGCCATGATCCCGCTCGGCTCCTGCACCATGAAGCTCAACGCCGCCGCCGAAATGATGCCGGTGAGTTGGCCTGATGTCGCCAACCTGCATCCCTTCGCCCCGGCAAACCATTCGATAGGCTATCGCGCCATGATCGAGGAGCTGGAAGGCTGGCTGGCGGAGATCACTGGCTTCGACGCGGTGACCCTGCAGCCCAATGCCGGCAGCCAGGGCGAATATGCCGGGCTGCTCGCCATTCGCGGCTATCATCTGTCGCGCGGCGAAGGCCATCGCACCGTCTGCCTGATCCCGTCCTCGGCGCATGGCACCAATCCGGCAAGCGCGGCCATGGCCGGCATGAGCGTCGTCGTCGTGCGCTGCACCGAAGACGGCAATATCGACATGGCCGACCTGCAAGCCAAAGCGGCCGAGCATGCGCACAACCTTGCGGCGCTGATGTTCACCTATCCTTCGACGCATGGCGTCTTCGAGGAAGGCGCGCGCGACCTTTGTGCCCTCGTCCACAGCCATGGCGGCCAGGTCTATTTCGACGGCGCCAACCTGAACGCGCTGGTCGGTCTCGCCCGTCCCGGCGATATCGGCGCCGACGTCTGCCACATGAACCTGCACAAGACTTTCTGCATCCCGCATGGCGGCGGCGGCCCTGGCGTCGGACCGATCGGCGTCAAGGCGCACCTGAAGCCATATCTGCCCGGCCACGTCACCGAAGGCTCGGCCCATGCCGTGGCGGCGGCACCGTTCGGCAGTGCCTGCATCCTGCCGATCACCTGGATGTATATTCGCATGATGGGCGCTTCCGGCCTGAAGCAAGCGACCGAGACGGCGATCATCTCCGCCAACTATGTGGCGACCCGGCTTGGCGAGTATTTCCCCCTGCTTTACAAGGGGCGCAACGGACGCGTCGCGCATGAATGCATCCTCGACACCCGCGTGCTCAAGGACAGCGCCGGCATCAGCGTCGACGACATCGCCAAGCGGCTGATCGACTATGGCTTCCACGCGCCGACCATGTCATTCCCGGTGGCCGGCACGCTGATGGTCGAGCCGACCGAGTCCGAGCCCAAGCGCGAGCTGGATCGCTTCTGCGAGGCGATGATCGCCATAGCCGGCGAGGCAGCCAAGGTGGCGAGGGGCGAATGGCCGTTGGCCGACAATCCTCTGGTCAACGCCCCGCACACCGCCGCCGAGGCATTGGCCGGCCAGTGGACCCATCCCTATTCCCGTCTGGAAGCGGCCTACCCCGCCGGCGATGCCGATACGGCGGCAAAATACTGGCCGCCGGTGTCACGCATCGACAACGTCGCCGGCGACCGCAACCTTGTCTGCTCCTGTCCGCCGCTGTCGGAATATCTGGGCGCAGCGGAGTAGATCATGATTCCGAAAAGGCAATCCGGTTTTCGGACAAGATCATGGGTCTAACAAGAAGATAGAAATCCCAATCAGGCAGAACGCAAGGCCGGCTCGTCGGCCTTGCTCGCGCGGTCCCGGGCGACGACGCGATTTCGCCCGGCGCGCTTTGCCGCATAGAGTGCTGCGTCGGCTTCGGCCAGCACATCGTCGAGACCGGTGCCGCTTGTTCCGCCAAAGCCGATGCCGCCGCTGACTGTGCTTCGCAACGGACCAAGTTGGGTGGCCACGACTTCCGTGCCGAAGGCGACGCTGATCTTGCTCGCAACATCATAGGCCTTCTCTTCCGTCATCCGCGACATGACGAGGACGAATTCCTCGCCGCCCAACCGGAAGGCGTCGACGCCGGTTCTGGCGTATTTCCTGATGACGGCGGCAAAGCGGCGCAGAACCTGGTCGCCGACCGGGTGACCGAATACGTCGTTCGTCCTCTTGAAATGGTCGAGGTCGAACATGGCGACGGACATGAACGGACCGAAGACCCGCTCGCCGTAGAGTGCCGTCAACGCCCGCCGGTTCATCAGCCCGGTCAATGGATCGGTCATCGTTTCGGCCTTCAATTCGATCTGCGCCTGCAAATGGTGCAGGGAGAGCGTCAATGCGCCGAGCCCGGTCATGCAGGCGACGGCTACGACGGAATTCACCCGCTCGGCCCAATTGTCCGGTGCTACACCGAGCACCCATTGGCCCTTGACCAACAAGACCGCGCCGCAAAGTCCGAACGACAGGGCACAGACGCCGCTCAGGAACGAGACGACCAGCAATATCCGGCGATCGTGACCACCCTCAATCCAGAACATCGCTCCGATGAGCGAGAGCAGCGCCGTTACCGTCGCGTAGGTGACAATAAATCCGACGCCATCAAACCCAAGATATGTCGCGCCCGCGCAAACAGCCATCGCAAGCAAGGTCGGCAAGATGGCGCGCCTGTAGTCGCGCATGCCGAGATATTGCATGGCCGACAGGCAGATAATCAGAAAACCGAGGCTGAGAAGCGCAAGCACGATCTGGCAAAGCCAGGCGCTTGGATCCCTGGTGTAATGCCAGAACAACACTACATGTGCGACGAGCACGAGAATGCCGCACGCCACCGTCAGCACAAAGCGTGCCTGTGGCGCGGTGAACCAGATCGCAAACATGGTGATGCTGAGGCACGTGCCCGACAGCGCCGCCGCGAGCAGGAGCGAACTGTAATCCAACATGCTTAAGCGACAGCCTCTTGAGGGTTCCGCTGCATTCTAGGTCAGCGACAGTTCGCGGATCTCGTTTTTCAGCCAACCTTGCGGCGTAACCTTCGGACAAGGTTTATAAAGCGTCGATGCTCTAGGCTTCGACCCCATTTCCGCCGCTTGGTTGTCGAATGGTTTTGCAGTAAGAGGCTCTATCCTCGAACGTAACAGGAACCTCCGTCGCCTGCCCGCGAAAAGCGTGGCAGTATCGGGTGGTGATTCGCAGCATCGGAATCCAGGACCGGCATGGACGACAACAACGATCTTTTCGCCAAATTGGACAAGCAGCCGCAACCGGCTCGCGCCGCCGCGCGCCCGGCCGACCCGCTGGTGCAGGCGGCGAAGCGGCCGGCGCCCCGCGACGCCAGCGAGAGCTACAGTGCCGCCGACATCGAGGTGCTGGAGGGGCTGGAGCCGGTGCGACGGCGCCCGGGCATGTACATTGGCGGCACCGACGACAAGGCGATGCACCATCTGTTTGCCGAGGTCATCGACAATTCGATGGACGAGGCGGTCGCCGGCCATGCGACCTTCATCGATGTCGAGCTTTCCGCCGATGGATACCTGTCCGTTACCGACAATGGCCGCGGCATTCCGGTCGATCCGCACCCGAAATTCAAGAAGCCGGCGCTCGAACTCATCATGACGACGCTGCATTCAGGCGGCAAGTTCGACAGCAAGGTCTACGAAACTTCGGGAGGTCTGCACGGTGTCGGCGTTTCCGTGGTCAACGCACTGTCCGACCATCTCGAGGTCGAGGTCGCGATTGGGCGCAAGCTCTATCGCCAGCGCTTCTCGCGAGGCGTTCCGGTGACCGGCCTTGAGCAGCTCGGCGAGGTGCACAATCGCCGCGGCACGAAGATCCGCTTCCATCCAGACGAGCAGATTTTCGGCAAGGGTGCTGCGTTCGAGCCGGCCCGGCTCTACCGCATGGCGCGGTCAAAGGCCTACCTGTTCGGCGGTGTCGAAATCCGCTGGACCTGCGATCCCTCGCTGATCAAGGAAAAGGACACGACGCCGGCCAAGGCAGAATTCCATTTTCCGGGCGGCCTCAAGGACTATCTGAAAGCCTCGCTCGGCGACGAATTCCAGGTGACCCGTGAAATGTTCGCCGGCAAGAGCGAGAAGCAGGGCGGTCACGGCTCGCTCGAATGGGCCGTGACCTGGTTCGGCGGCGACGGTTTTATCAATTCCTATTGCAACACCATTCCGACCGCCGAAGGCGGCACGCATGAGGCCGGCTTCCGCAACGTCCTGACGCGCGGCTTGCGCGCCTACGCCGATCTAGTCGGCAACAAGCGCGCCTCGATCGTCACTTCCGAGGATGTGATGATCTCTGCAGCGGGCATGCTATCGGTGTTCATCCGCGAGCCGGAATTCGTCGGCCAGACCAAGGACAGGCTGGCGACGATCGAGGCGATCCGCATCGTCGAAAGCGCTATCCGCGACCCGTTCGACCACTGGCTGGCCGATAATCCGCAGGAAGCGTCGAAACTGCTCGAATGGGTGATCGCGCGCGCCGACGAGCGGGTGCGCCGCCGCCAGGAAAAGGAAGTGTCGCGCAAGAGTGCGGTGCGCAAGCTGCGCCTGCCCGGCAAGCTCGCCGACTGCACGCAGAATGCCGCCGCCGGTGCCGAGCTCTTCATCGTCGAGGGCGATTCGGCCGGCGGTTCGGCAAAGCAGGCGCGCGACCGCGCCAGCCAGGCGGTGCTGCCGCTGCGCGGCAAGATCCTCAACGTCGCCAGCGCCGGCAGCGACAAGCTGGCCGGCAACCAGCAGATATCCGACCTCATCCAGGCGCTTGGCTGCGGTACGCGCTCGAGATATCGCGACGAGGACCTGCGTTACGATCGGGTTATCATCATGACCGATGCCGACGTCGACGGCGCCCATATCGCCTCGCTGCTGATCACCTTCTTCTACCAGGAGATGCCAAGCCTGGTCCGCGGCGGCCATCTCTATCTGGCGGTGCCGCCGCTGTATTCGATCCGGCAAGGCGGCAAGGTCGCCTATGCCCGCAACGATGCGCATAAGGACGAACTCCTGCGCACCGAATTCACCGGGCGCGGCAAGGTCGAAATCGGCCGCTTCAAGGGGCTGGGCGAAATGATGGCTGCTCAGCTCAAGGAAACCACCATGGACCCGAAAAAGCGCACGCTGCTGCGGGTCGATGTGATCGACGCCGAGGCGGCGACAAAGGATGCTGTCGACGCCCTGATGGGCACCAAGCCCGAGGCCCGCTTCCGCTTCATCCAGGAACGCGCGGAATTCGCCGAGACGGAAGTGCTGGATATCTGAGCTCCCGCCGCTAGCTTGGCCTTCTGAGCTGGAGACGAGCACTTGACCTGGGCGCGGCTGAAGGACGATATCGGCACGCGGATCGCTGGCCTGACGCGGCCGACGCGCTCGGACTGGATCTTTGCCCTGCGCACCGTTTCGGCCGGCCTCATCGCGCTTTTGGCCGCCTATGCGCTGAAGCTCGACCACCCGCAATGGGCGATGATGACGGTGTTCATCGTCGCACAGCCGGTCGCCGGCATGGTGCTGGCGAAGGGGTTTTATCGTCTCCTCGGCACGCTTGCCGGCGCGCTGGCGGCGATCGGCATTACCACTGTCTTCGGTGCCAACTCGTGGTTGCTGGTTGCAGTTCTTGCCGTCTGGATCGGCATCTGCACGCTGGTCTCGTCGCTGCTACGCAATCCGGAGGCCTATGGCGCGGCGCTTGCCGGCTACACCGCGATGATCATCGGCCTGCCGGCTTTCGGCCAGCCGCACCTCGTCATCGATCTCGCCGTGGCGCGCTGCGCGGAAATCGTGCTTGGTATCTTCTGCGCTGCGCTTACCAGCCGGCTGATCCTGCCGAAACTGGCCGCCGACGCCATCATTTCAAGACTGAAACGCAGCATTCTCGACCTGGCGGCCTACGCGGACGGCGCTTTTTCCGGCGGCGATACGGAAAAGCTTGCCGGGCTGCACAGCAAGCTGATCGGCGATGTCCAGACGCTCGGCGAGATGCGCACCTACGCAAGGCTGGAGGGGCCCAGCCTCGCCACCCGCGCCTATCCGGTCCGGCGTACCATCGGTCAGCTTCTGTCGGCCCTGTCAGCGGCGCGTGCGCTGCATGCCCATGCCGCTCCGAAGAATGCAGCCCTCATCCCCGTTCGCGCCGAGTTGCAGGCCGTTGTCGGCGAACTGGTAGCCAAGTCGGGCGCGCTGGACGATACGGCGCCCTGGGTGGCGCGGCTCGACGCAATCGCCGGCAAGGCGCGGCAGATGCCTGACATCGCGGCCGGGCAAGACACTGACTGGGCTGGCACTGTCACCCGCCTAACCATTGCCGCCGACTTCGCCGAGGCCATGCAGCAAGTGCTGCGCGGCCTGGATGCACTCCGCTCTCCCCCGTCTCGTGCCAGTCGCGAACGGCGGCAGCCGGCGCTGGTGGTGCACCGCGATTACCGTGCGGCATCGCGCAATGCCGTGCGCGCAGCAATCGCCACGCTCCTGGTCGCCGGCTTCTGGCTGGCTACGAAATGGTCGGACGCGACGGGCACGGTCATTCTGGTCGCCGTCGTCTCCAGCCTGTTTGCCGCTCGCCCCGATCCGATCCGGTCGGCATGGAACTTCTTCGAGGGCACGTTGCTCGCCCTGCCCTTTGCGTTTCTCATCGGCCAGTTGGCGCTTCCGGCTTTGCCAGGCTTCGGATGGTTCATGGTCTTTGTCGTCCCGATCCTGGTACCAGCGGCACTGGGCATGGCCAATCCGCGCTATGTCGGCGTGGCAACGGCCTTTGCCATCAATTTCCTCGCCTTCCTCAGCCCACATCAGGCGATGACCTACGATCCGTTTCCGTTCTTCGCCAATTCGGCATCGGTCCTGGTCGGCATTCTTCTGGCGATCGGCGTCTTCGCCATCGTGCTGCCCGCCGACCCCTGGGTCACCGTCAATCGCATCCTGCAAGCCATGCGCGAAGATCTTGCCCGCCTCTGTCTACATGAGCGTATGCCGCGGCGGCTGGCTTTCGAGAGCCTTGCCTATGATCGGGTCAATCAGTTGATGCCGCTGCTGCAGAACGCCGGCGAGAAAGGCGACGCCGTTCTCGCCGGCGGCATTGCTGCCGTTACTGTCGGCCTCGAAATCCTGCGGCTGCGCAACGCGCAACAGAGTTCCGCGATCCCGCCTGAAACAGCACTTTCCATCGCCAATTTCCTGCGCGGTGTGGCGCGCGAACTGCTGTTCAGGCGGCCCGGCGAGCCGCCGACGGCGACCGTCGCCGTCGCCAGGCAATATGCAGCAGGCATCGCGGAGCGAAGCGAAGCAGCCGAAATGCTGCAGATCGCCGCCTCGCTGCGCATCATCGCCGCCGCTATCGAGGATTTTCCGGATTTTTTCGCGAAGGACCGGGTTTAAGCAGCGGCGATCGCCAGCGCGTGGCCGCGCGCGTTCACGCGCAGCGCATCGAGGTGGATCGATTTGACCAGCCCGGCGAGATCGCCTTCGGCGGACTGCCCGCCCAATTCCTTCAGCATCAGCCAGCTGACTTCCTGGACGCCGGCGAGGCGTTTGCCATTGGCGACCTCGCGCCAGACCTTCAGCGCGCGCAGGATGATTGCGTGGGTGGCGGCGGTAAGCCCGGCGCTGCGGAACAGTGCCTGCAACGCTATGTCATGCCCCCCGGCCAGCAGTGCGCTCACCCGTTGTTCGGACTGCTGGCTGAGCGCGACCAGCGCCGAACCAAAGAAGTCGACCTTGCCGTGGGCGATGGTGCGGATGACGAAGCTTGCGGTCAGGTCGCCGCGCAGGCGCAGATGTTCGACAAGCGCTGTATGTTCCTCGGCACGCGTGCCTTCGATCAATGTCACGGAAGCTTTGACGCAGGCATCGCGGGTGACGCGCTCGGCCCTGGCGGCGCCCATCAACGCCAGCACCAGCGGCGAACCTTTGAGCGTCTCGCCCACTTTGACCAGCAGCAAATGCCGGCAATCGGCGGGCAGGCGTGCGTCGGCAATCAGCGCCTCGCGCACCAGAGGCAGATGGCCGTGCCGCTCGGCCATGCGGCGAAAGCTGATCGATGCGATGTCGGCGCCGCTGTTGGCGAGCAGCGTGGCGCAGGCTTCCGGCTCGCCGATCTCGGCGATCGCCGCCGCAACCGACATCGAGACGCGTGGCCGGTTGGCGATCACCTTCTGCGTCGCCTTCTGGCCGCCGGCAACCCGGTCGATCAGGTCGGCATCGGTAAGCAGCGGCGACCGCGCCAATACCAAAGCGGCCACCTCGGGCTGGTCCGAAGCCAGCGCGCTGACGATCTGCGGCGGCGCGTGGTGGCTCATGGAAAGCGCGTCGGCGATTGCCAGCCGCACCTTCGACGACGCGTCATCGAGCAGCAATGTCAGCGCCGCCTCGGCAGCGCAGCGGTCCTCGAAAGGCAAGTCCGAGTCGACATAGGCGCGAGCCAGCGCGCTTGCCGCCGCAGCGCGCTCCGACACCTTCGCCGTGTGGATCCATTTCAGGAAATGCGAAACGACCATGTCGCCTGCTTACGCCCTTTGCCAGAACGCTTCTGGCCCCTGTCGAGACCGTAGGCACAAATGGTTTACGAACGGTTCACCATGTTCGTTAACTGGCTTGCGAGCCCGGTATGCAACGCCTATCAACCCTTAAGCGGCGGAGGAGATCGACAATGGCCGGACTTTATTTGGACGAGTTCGTCGTCGGCCATGTGTTCAAGCACACGCTGCGCAAAACCGTGACCGAAAGCGACAACATGCTGTTTTCGGTGATGACGCTGAACCCGCAGCCGCTGCACATTGACTTCGACTTCGCGGCGAAGAGCGAATGGGGCAAGCCGCTGGTCAATTCGCTGTTCACGCTTGGCCTGATGATCGGCATTTCAGTCAACGACATCACCGTCGGCACCACCATCGCCAATCTCGGCATGAAGGAGACGGTATTTCCGCATCCTGTCTTCCATGGCGACACAATTCGCGTCGAGACCACTGTCGTCTCGGTGCGTGAATCCAGGTCGAAGCCGGACCGCGGCATCGTCGAGCTCGAGCATCGCGCCTATAACCAGAACGACGTGCTGGTTGCCAAATGCACGAGGCAAGCCATGATGATGAAAAAGGGATAGCCGATGCGTTCTCTTCTCTTCGTTCCCGGCGATTCGGAAAAGAAGCTGGAGAAGGGCTTTGGCGTGGGCGCCGACGTGGTCATCGTCGATCTCGAGGATTCGATTGCCGCGCAAGACAAGGATCTGGCGCGCGACACAGCGGCGCGTTTCATCGCCGGGCACAGGCACCGGACCAGCCCCGCGATCTATGTTCGCGTCAACGATCTTTCGACCGGACTGACCGACGACGATCTGGCGGCGCTCGTGCCAGCAAAACCAGACGGCATCATGCTGCCTAAGTCGAACAGCGGACTGGATGTCCAGCATCTCTCGGCCAAGCTCAGGGTGCACGAAGCTGAAAGCGGCCTGCCGGATGGAGCTATAAAGATCCTGCCGATCATCACTGAAACCGCCGCCGGCGTTCTGGCCGCAGCGACCTACGCCCATGCAAGCGCGCGGCTTGTCGGCGTCACCTGGGGCGCGGAAGATCTGTCGGCGGCAATCGGCGCGCGCGCCGCGCGCGACGCGAACGGCCGCTACACGGATGTGTTCCGCCTCGCCCGCACCATGACCATCCTCGCCGCAAGTGCCGCGGAGGTCGCGGCGATCGACACAGTCTTTCCGGACTTTCGTGACATGGCAGGCTTCGAGGCCGAATGCGCGGAGGCCGAGCGCGACGGCTTCACCGGCAAGATGGCGATCCATCCGGTGCAGGTGCCGGTCATCAACGCTGCTTTCACGCCTTCGGCGCAAGCGGTGAGAAGCGCGCTGGCGATCGTCGAGGCGTTTAAGGCGGCAGGGAATCCGGGCGTCGTCGGCATCAACGGCAAGATGTACGACCGGCCGCATCTCAAGCTCGCCGAGCGGCTCCTGGCGCGGGCCGGGGTGGCTGGGCTTGGCGCTTAAGCCTGTTCCGCGCCGAAAACTATCCCGCCCACGGCCCCGAATAATCGGCATAGAGCTTTGCCGGATCGGGCCGTGGCCGCTCCGGTGCCGGCCCGCGGTAGGAGCCGATATGGACGAAGCCGACGACCCGCTCATGCGGCGCCAGACCGAGGATCGCCCTGCCCTCGGGCACGTCGGAATACCAGTTGCTGATCATGTTGGTGCCGTAGCCCAGCGCATTGGCGGCAAGCATCAGGTTCATCGCTGCCATGCCGCCGGACAGGAACATCTCCCATTGCGGGATCTTTGGATTTTCCCTGGGGATCGAGATCACGCCGATGACCAGCGGCGCGCGTGAAAAGCGCGCCAATTCCTGGTTGCGGCGGCCTTCCGGCAGAGGCCCTTCGCGCTGTTCGGCAAGTGCCGCCAGCTTCTTGCCGATCTCGATGCGAGCCTTGCCGCGATACAGGATGAAACGCCAGGGCTCCAGCCGGCCATGGTCCGGCACCCGCGAGGCTGCGGCGATCATCGTCGCGATCTCCGCATCGCTCGGTGCCGGTTCTTTCAAATCCGGGATCGGCGCGGAATTTCGGGTCAGCAGAAGATCGATGATCGGCGACGCCATGGGCGCAAGTCTCCTGGAATTTGAGCTGAAGCGCACCATCGGGACATCGGGCGGCTTGGGCATTGGCGCGGCGCGCCGGACAAAGAGCCCTGTAGCAGAAGCCAACCGGACTCTTAAGCCTTGAAATTGCCACCGCCTTGGGCTTCAACGCAAGGCATGTTTGAGGGGACATTGCGTCTTTTCCTGATATCGCTCGCTGCCGCACTGTTGATGGTGCCGGTTTCGCTCGCCGTCGCCCAGGATGTGGACGGCCTCGGCGAGCTGAAACTTCCCGGAATTTCGGGCTATGCGCCTCCGAAAAGCGAGACATCGCTGGCGTTGGGGAGCAGCGGGCCAATCACGCTGTCGGCGCAATTGACCGACAAAGGCGCCGACATCACGCGCGGCATCGTCTGGCGCGTCTTCAAGCCCGAATCGGCCAGCGACGGCAAGCTGCCGATGGTCGCCTCGGCTCATGGCGGCACCGCCGTATTCCAGCTCGAGCCGGGTTCGTATCTGGTCCACGCCTCCTACGGGCGTGCCGGCGCCACCAAGCGCATCACCGTCGGCAAGGAAGCCAAGCGTGAGAGCCTCGTGCTCGATGCCGGCGGCCTCAAGCTCGATGCCGTGCTGTCGGGCGGGGTGCGCATACCGCCGAAGAAGCTGCGCTTCTCGATCTATGAGAGCCACGCCGCGGCCGATGGCGATCGCGCCCTGATCATACCCGATGTCGAGCCGAACAGCGTCGTGCGGCTCAATGCCGGCACCTACCATGTCGTGTCGACCTATGGTGCGGTGAACGCGGTCATCCGCTCCGACATCCGCGTCGAGGCCGGCAAGCTCACCGAAGCGACGGTCGAGCACCGTGCCGCCGAGATGACCATGAAGCTGGTGCGCGAGCCTGGCGGCGAGGCAATCGCCGACACCTCCTGGTCGCTGCTCAACGAATCCGGCGATCCGATCAAGGAAACCGTCGGCGCCTTTGCCTCGATGGTGCTGGCCGAGGGCGACTACACCATCATCGCCAAGAACCGCGACCGCATCTACCAGAAGGATTTTACGGTGGTGGCCGGGCACAACCAGGATATCGAGGTCCTGGCCACCGAGGCTTCGGCCATCGATTCCGAGGAAAGCGCCGACTGAGCGCTGCCTGTCTAAGCTGCCTTGCGCATGCGTTGCGCCAACAACTGCGCGCGGCGTGACGGGCACATGAAAAATGGCGGTGGATCGCTCCACCGCCATTCATTGCAGGTCGGCTGGTTCAGGCCGCGCGGCGCTTGCGGTCGGGTGTCACCGCCTCGTCGGCAAGCAGCTTTACGGCGGCTGCGAGGCCGAGCGATTCCTGGTCGCGCGACCCGAGACGGCGGACATTGACCGTTTCTTCCTCGGCCTCGCGCTTGCCACAGACAAGGATGACCGGGACCTTGGCCAGGCTGTGCTCACGGACCTTGTAGTTGATCTTCTCGTTGCGCAGGTCGGCTTCGGCGATCAGCCCGGCCGCTTTCAATTGCGCGACGACCTTTCGCGCGTAATCGTCGGCATCGGAAGTGATCGTCGCCACCACCACCTGCAGCGGTGCGAACCAGAGCGGGAAATGGCCGGAATAATTCTCGATCAGGATGCCGAGAAAACGCTCCATTGAGCCGCAGATGGCGCGATGCACCATCACCGGCTGCTTCTTTTCCGAATCCGAGCCGATATAAAAGGCGCCGAACCGTTCCGGCAGGTTGAAATCAACCTGCGTCGTGCCGCATTGCCAGTCGCGGCCGATGGCGTCCTTCAGCACATATTCGAACTTCGGCCCGTAGAACGTGCCCTCACCCGGATTGACGCCCGTCTTGATCCGGTTGCCCGACCGCGCCGCGATCTTGTCGAGCACGTCCTGCAGCACGCCCTCGGCATGATCCCACATCGCGTCGGTGCCGACCCGTTTTTCGGGACGGGTCGCCAGCTTGACGGTGATTTCGTCGAAGCCGAAATCGGCATAGGTCGACAGGATCAGGTCATTGATCTTGATGCACTCGTCGGCGAGCTGTTCCTCGGTACAGAAGATGTGGGCATCGTCCTGGGTAAAGCCGCGCACGCGCATTAGCCCGTGCAGCGCGCCGGACGGCTCATAGCGATGCACATTGCCGAATTCCGCAAGTTTTACCGGCAGATCGCGGTAGGACTTCAGCCCGTGCTTGAAGATTTGGACGTGGCCGGGGCAGTTCATCGGCTTCAGCGCAAACACCCGGTCGTCGTCTGTGTCGTCGCCAGCAACAGTCACCTTGAACATGTTGTCCCGGTACCAGCCCCAGTGGCCTGACGTCTCCCACAGGCTCTTGTCGAGCACCTGCGGCGCGTTGACCTCCTGATAGCCCTGCTCGTCGAGGCGGCGACGCATGTAATTGACCAGGTTCTGGAACATCCTCCAGCCCTTGGCGTGCCAGAACACGACCCCGGGGCCTTCCTCCTGGAAGTGGAACAGGTCCATCTCACGGCCGAGCTTCCTGTGGTCGCGCTTGTCGGCCTCCTCCAGCATCGTCTGGTAGGCTTCGAGCTGCGCCTGGTCGGCCCAGGCCGTGCCGTAGATGCGGGTCAGCATCGGATTGTTGCTGTCGCCGCGCCAATAGGCGCCGGCGACCTTCATCAGCTTGAAGGCATTGCCGATCTGGCCGGTCGAGGCCATATGCGGGCCGCGGCAAAGGTCGAACCAGTCGCCCTGTGCATAGATCTTGAGGTCCTGATCCTCGGCGATGGCGTCGATCAGCTCCAGCTTGTAGCGCTCCCCCTTGTCGGCAAAGATCCTTTTCGCCTTTTCGCGCGACCAAACCTCTTTGGTGAACGGCTTGTTGCGCGCAATGATCTCGCGCATCTTCTTCTCGATCACCGGGAAATCGTCGGGCGTGAACGGCTCGTTGCGGGCGAAGTCGTAGTAGAATCCGTTTTCGATCACCGGCCCGATGGTCACCTGCGTTCCCGGCCAAAGTTCCTGCACGGCTTCGGCCAGCACATGCGCCGCATCATGGCGGATGAGCTCCAGCGCGCGCGGGTCCTCGCGGGTGATGATCTCGACCTTGCCAGACTTGCCGATCGGGTCAGAAAGGTCGCGCAGCGTGCCGTCGATCGAGTAGGCGACGGCCTTTTTGGCCAGCGACTTCGAGATCGATTCCGCCAGGCCGGCGCCGGTCATCGCCGCGTCGTAGTCGCGGACGGAGCCATCGGGAAATGTCAGGGAAACGGAATTCAACATGAGCTTCTCCTATCCAGTCCCACAAACGAGCGCGGGTGGTGAAATGCATGTCGCCCAAAACTGCCTAGCGGTTTTGAGGCTACGACATGCATCAGTAAGAGCCGGATGCGTCCGGCGGCGAGCGGTCTTTTATGGACAGTTTTCGGCGCCGTAAAGCCGGATGTAGGTCACCTCAGGAGATTCGGCAGCTCTTTCAGGAACATCGCCCGCGTCTTGAGCCCCTTTGGCGTGTCGGAACGTTTCGTGTCGACTACCAGGCGGGCAAAGACGATCTTGCGAGCATCGGTCTTCGCCCAGCCGACAAACCAGCCAAGCGAGCGCTTGTCGGCGCTGTCGCCGAGCCTGGTCGTTCCGGTCTTGCCCTGCACCGTCCAGCCGCCCGACCGGAAGGTCGGGACAATCGCGTTGGTCATCGCATGCGCCTTGTCCGAGACCGGCAGTTTCCGCGCCAGCAGCTTGCGCAGGAAATCGACCTGCTCGACCGGCGATATCTCGAGCGAAGAATTCACCCAGGAACGGGTGAGGCCGTCATTCTTGCCAGGATTGCCGGAGACGTCGGTGTTGCCATAGTCCAATCTGGACACATAGCCGGCAAACTGTTTGCTGCCGAGCCGGCGCGTGACCTCGCGTGAGAACCAAAGGACCGAATCCTTTTCCCAGATCGTCGGGTCGACGGTCTTGCGGTCCCGTTTCGGCGCGTTGAACTCCGCTTTGTACTCCCAGCTCGGCGTGTGCTCGTCGCTCAGGATTCCGGCGTCATAGCCGATCAGCGCCAGCGGAACCTTGAATGTCGAGGCGGGGCTGAAGCGCTGGTTGCAGGTCCCTTGGCGATACAGCGTCTCGCCGCTTGCGGCGTCGACGATCAGCGTGCATTCGACGTCCGCGAGCGGCGCCGACTGCGCACGGATCGGAAAACCCAACAGCCACGCCAGGACATAGAGAACCACGGCGAAAACGAAGGGAAGACGATCTATCCGGCGCATTTGGTAATCTCCTGAAGGGTATCAGGAGCGGCTTAGCGAGGCGTCTTGTCTCGATTTTGTCTCAAATGCGCTATGTCCGCGCAAGCTGCGGTTAACCCTACCAGATCGTAAAAGCGGTCCGGTTGTGCACCGAAGAGTTGCGGTCAACTGTCCAGGTCGCCACGTTTTTTCCCGATCCGCCAGTACCGCCAGGGCGTGAACCAACGGTAGCGATCAGCCAAGATCTCCGGCACGCGGTCGATGCCGTGCGTGCCAAACGGCCCGCAGCGCAGCACCCGGAAAAACCCCATCCAGCCACCGGCCCACAGCCCATGCCGGGCGATCGCCTCGTGCGTATATTCGGAACAGGTCGGCAAATGCCGGCAGGAATTGCCGACGAAGCCGGACAGCGTCAGCTGGTAGAGCCGGACGAGCGACGTGCCGAGGAGGCGGCCTGGCGTCTTGCGCCACGGACCGGGCCAATTGCGTCCTTGTCGAATCGGCCTGGCGCCGTGCGCATGCCCATGTTGGCCGACCACCGCAGTCTCCACATCACGTTTCCCTACACGATAGATGTGCGCATCGGGCCAGGAACGCAATGCCGTCGGCAATCCCGTCATGGCCTCGTAGGGCGGACCGGGTAGCGGTCGGGCGTCAGTTTCCGACATAGGGCGATCCCGGTCGGCGGCCTCTCCTCGCGCCGATCCCTACGTGGTTTCTCGTCGCGCCACTGAAACGTCGCGATCCGCAAGACATCGCCCAGAATGTTGAGAAACTGGATCATCGCAGCACTCCTTGAGCACCGATTAGAGCGCCGCTGGCCTTGCTCTTCAAACGAGTATAACGTCCACGTCAGATAACTCTGAGTTATGCGAATGAAGCGCGGACACCTGCCCCTGACGGCTCTCAGAAGCTTCGAAGCAGCCGGTCGTCACCTGAGCTTCAGCCGTGCGGCCGGGGAGCTTTATGTTTCGCAGGCGGCGATCAGCCGGCAGATCCGCGAGCTCGAAGCCTTCCTGCGCCAACCTTTGTTCTTCCGCCATCATCGCCGCGTCGAGTTGACCGACACCGGCCGGCGGCTGCTCGACCAGTTGGTCAGAAGTTTCGAGGGCATCGACAGGCTGCTTTCGGAATTGACGGCGGCCCCGACGCAGTCCGTGGTCCGTGTCAGCGTCGAGCCGTCACTTGCATCCGTATGGCTGGTGCCGCGGCTCAACCGCTTTCGCGAGTTGCGACCCGATATCGACGTTCCCCTTGAGGTCGACCCGAGGTTGATAGAGTTTCGCAGCGATCAGCCCGAACTTGCCCTGCGCTTCAGTGCGCACGCCACCTCATGGCCACGCAGCGAAGCCGAACAACTTGCCGCGGTCGTCGATTCACCAGTTCTGTCGCCGGCACTTCTTGCATCCGGCCCAGCTCTGGAAAAGCCGATCGACCTTGGTCGCTATACATTGTTGCACGAAGAAAACCGCCAGGCTTGGGCGCGTTGGTTCGAAGCGGCGGGCGTCACGGCTGATGCCGTGCCTGCGCGTGGTCCGATGCTGGCGGATGCTTCGCTTTCGAAGCAGGCAGCCTTGCTTGGACATGGTGTCGCGCTCGGCGATCTTTTGCAGATCGGCGAAGAACTTGCGTCCGGCGCGCTGATCAAGCCTTTCGACATTGACGTCGCGTCGGGCGCCTATTGGCTAGTGGCCAGAAGGCTGAATGACCTTTCCGAGCCGGCCAGGGCTTTTGCCGACTGGGTCCGGGCGGAATTCGCCGAAAGCCGGCGTTTCCTTGCCGAGATCTAAGCCGCCTCTTCCGCCCGCTTCTTTTCGATCTGGCCGATCGCATCGACCACTGCGTCGAACGTCAGCATGGTCGAGGCGTGGCGCGCCTTATAGTCGCGCACCGGTTCCAGGTATTTCAGGTCGGCGAAGCGGCCTTCGGGCGGCGGGCCGTTTTCCTTCAGCATCTTCAACATCGTCTCGCGCACGCTGCGCAATTCTTCGGCGCTGGCGCCGACGACATGCTGCGCCATGATTGACGACGACGCCTGACCAAGCGCACAGGCCTTCACGTCATGCGCGAAATCGCTGACGACGCCATGATCCATCTTCAGATCGACGGTCACCGTCGAGCCGCACAGCTTGGAATGTGCTCGTGCGGTTGCGTCGGGCCGGTCGAGCCGGCCGATCCGTGCGATGTTTCCGGCAAAACCCAGAATTTTCGCATTGTAGACATCGTCGATCATATTTTTCCAATCCGTCGCCGCCCAGCGAACAGTCATTGCCGCTCTGGCGTCTTCCTTTCGCTCGGCACGAACATATATAATGGTGGTAGTCGGGTATCGACAAGGCGACCATAAACCTCGTCATACCCAATTCTGTTCACGCCACTTACGGGCTGGAAACCGGGCGAGTTTCTGACACCCGAAAGGTCGTGGTCCGTTCAACTCGTTCCTCCTGAGAGAGGAACTACGGGAGACGCCTTTATGGACGCCGTTATCAAGAAACTCATGCCGCGGTCCGCCTATATGGAAAAGCCGGTCACCGACCGGCCGAGCGAGGCCGAAGTCGAAGCCGCCGTGCGCACCTTGTTGCGCTGGACCGGCGACAATCCTGACCGCGAGGGCCTGATCGACACGCCGAAGCGCGTCACCAAGGCGTTCAGCGAAATGTTCAACGGCTATGATATGTGCCCAGCCGAGGAACTTGGCCGCACCTTCGAGGAAGTCGCCGGCTATGACGATCTCGTCCTCGTCAAGGACATATCCTTCCACTCGCATTGCGAGCATCACATGGTGCCGATCATCGGCAAGGCGCATGTCGGCTATCTGCCTGACGGCAAGGTTGTCGGCCTGTCCAAGATAGCCCGCGTCGTCGACATCTTCGCCCATCGCCTGCAGACCCAGGAAGCGATGACCGCGCAGATTGCCGGCGTCATCCAGGACGTGCTCAATCCGCGCGGCGTGGCCGTTATGCTTGAGGCCGAGCATATGTGCATGGCCATGCGCGGCATCCGCAAGCAGGGCTCCACCACGCTGACCTCAACCTTCACCGGCGTCTTCAAGGACACACCCGAAGAACAGGTCCGCTTCGTCACAATGGTGCGCGGCGGCAGGATCTGATCGGCCTGCCGGCTTCGCTAGATAAGGACCGGCGAATGTCGGCATTGGAATTCCCAAAAGCTCCAACAGACAAGAAGGCACTCGAAGAAGGCGCGGTCCTTTCGCCGCGCTTCGATGCTGCCGGCCTCGTCACTGTCGTGGTCACCGATGCCGAAGACGGCATGCTGCTGATGGTCGCGCATATGAATGCCAAGGCGCTGGCGCTGACGCTCGAGACCGGCATCGCGCACTACTGGTCGCGTTCGCGCAACGCGCTGTGGAAGAAGGGCGAGACCTCTGGCAATGTCCAGCAGGTCGTCGAGATGCTCACGGATTGTGACCAGGACGCGATATGGTTGCGCGTCAAAGTGCTGGGTCATGAAGCAACTTGTCACACCGGCCGACGTTCATGCTTTTATCGGACGGTGGGGCTGAGCGATGGCAAAGGGACGCTTGCCAGCGACGGCAGCAAGCCGCTGTTCGATGCGGAAAAAACCTATCAAAAGCCCAATACACCATCAATATGAACCATTCGCAGCACTTCAGCCACGTATATTCATGATTTCGATACGGCCCGCCTGTAGGATGACCGTGGGACAAGGGAGATTGTGATGCTCGACTGGGCGTCATTGCGCAACAGACCTGACGTTCGGGAGGCCAATGGCCTCTCCTCGGCCGCGGGCGCATCCGAAACCAAATCTCCGGGCAAAACGGGGATTTCGCTGGCATTGGGTGGCGGCTGTGCGCGCGGCTGGGCGCATATCGGCGTGCTGCGCGCGCTTGACGAAGCCGGCATCGAAGTGTCGATGATCGCCGGCACCTCGATCGGCGCGCTGGTCGGCGGCTGCTATGTTGCCGGCAAGCTCGACCAGCTGGAAGAATTCGCGCGCAGCCTGACCAGGCGGCGCATTTTTGGCCTTCTCGACCTCAATCTACGCGGCAGCGGCCTGTTCGGTGGCATGAAGCTCGATGCGCGGCTGCGCGAGCACATAGCCGGCATCCGCTTCGAGGACCTGCCAAAACCATTCGTCTGCGTCGCTGCGGAAATCCGCACCGGCCATGAGATCTGGCTGTCGAGCGGCTCGTTGAGCACCGCCATGCGCGCCTCCTACGCGCTGCCCGGCGTGTTCGAGCCGGTCGCCTGCAATGGGCGTGTGCTGGTTGACGGCGCCCTGGTCAATCCGGTGCCGGTCTCGGTCTGCCGTGCCTACGAGCAGCCGCTCGTAGTCGCGGTGAACCTTCACTACGATCTGTTCGGCCGCGCCGCGGTGATCAAGCACAGTGCCGGCGAGCTGGTCATTGAGAAAGACGCGCCGAGGGCGGGCCACGCCGATCCCGAACGCCAGTCGCGCGAGACGCGGCTCGGCATTACCGGCGTCATGGTCGAGGCCTTCAACATCATCCAGGACCGCATTTCGCGCGCCAGGCTGGCCGGTGACCCGCCGGACATATCGCTGCAGCCGAAGCTCAGCCATATCGGCCTGACCGAATTCCACCGCGCCGACGAAGCGATCCGTATCGGCTACCAGGCGACGATGGCGCAGATCGGCGACCTGACCCGGCTGCAGACCGTCCTCGCTTAGGCAGGGCGGCAGCGAGCTCTCAGGCAAGCGCCGCGTCGACGATACGAAATTGCACCGTGCGGTTGCCGTTCCAGTGGTTGCCCGACAGCGAGCCTGCGACATGCACCGGCTTGCCCCTATTCTTGAACAGGAATTCGCCGAGCGCAGTATCGACGGCGCGAAAGGCGATCGCCTGGATGCGGCCGCCGCTTTCCGACTGCAGGTCGGCGCGGATGTGGTTGCTGCCGACCGCCCGCGCATCGACAAGCCGATGACGCGGCAGCGCGAACACCGGCGCGACATGCCCTGCGCCGAACGGCCCTGCCCTCTCAAGCGCATCAAGCAGCGCGAGCGTCGCGCCCTCGGCGGCAAGGGCGCCGTCGATCGCCAGGCTCTCCTCGCCTTGCAGGCGGAACACATCCACAGCCGCGCGCTCTTCGAAGAAAGCCCTGAGTTCGCCGAGCTTCGCCCGTTCGACGGTGATGCCGGCCGCCATTCCGTGGCCGCCGCCCTTGACGATCAGCCCGGCATCGGCAGCCTCGCGCACCAGCCGGCCGAGGTCGAAGCCAGACACTGAACGGCCTGAACCGGTACCGACACCATTGGCGTTGAAGGCGATGGCAAATGCGGGCCGGCGCGCATGGTCCTTGAGCCGCGAGGCAAGCAGGCCGACAATGCCCGGGTGCCAGTTGCTGCTGGCTGTGACCACGATTGCCGGACCATTGCCGCCGGCAAGCTCGGCGTCGGCCTCTGAGCGCGCCGCGGCCAGCATCTCCTGCTCCATCGACTGCCGCTCCTGGTTGAGCCGATCCAGCGTCTCGGCGATGGTGCGGGCTTCGACCGGGTCGTCGGTTGCAAGCAGGCGGCTGCCAAGTGCTGCGTCGCCGATGCGCCCACCGGCGTTGATGCGCGGACCGATCAGAAAGGCGAGATGGAATGTGTTGATCGGCTCGCCTATACGTGAGACCCGCGCCAGCGCCGCCAGCCCTTCGTTTCTCTGCTGCCGCGCCATCTGCAGCCCCTTGACCACGAAGGCCCGGTTGACGCCGGTGAGCGGCACCACGTCGCAGACAGTGCCCAGCGCCACCAGGTCGAGCAGGCCAAGCAGGTCCGGCGGTGCGGCATCCGGCAGGCGGCCGCGCAGGATCTTCGCCGTCTGCACCAGGCAAAGGAAGACGACGCCTGCGGCACAGAGATGGCCTTGCCCGGAAAGGTCGTCCTCGCGATTTGGGTTGACGACCGCAGCAGCCGCCGGCAACAGCCCGCCGACCTGATGGTGATCGAGCACCACGACGTCGGCGCCGGCGGCCTTCGCGGCGTCGATGGAAGCAGCACTATTGGTGCCGCAATCGACGGTGACGATCAGCGTCGCGCCGCGCGAGACGAGTTCGCGCATCGCTTCCGGATTGGGGCCGTAACCCTCGAAGATGCGGTCCGGTATATAAATCTCCGACGGCACCGAGAAATGTGCGAGGAAGCGCTTGAGCAGCGCCGACGAGGCGGCGCCGTCGACATCGTAGTCGCCAAAGATCGCCACCTTTTCCCTGGCAACCACCGCCTGGGCGATGCGAGAGGCCGCCTTGTCCATGTCGGTCAGCGATGCCGGGTCGGGCAGCATGTTGCGGATGGTCGGATCCAGGAACCGCTCGGTCTGATCGGCGGTGACGCCGCGCCCGGCCAGCACGCGCGCCACGATGTCGGGCACGCCATAACCTTGCGCGATGGCGAGCGCGGCCATGTCCTGGCGCTCGGTCAGCCGGTGTTCCCAGGAAACGCCGGTGGCCGATTGCCTGACATCGAGGAAAAAGCGTCTTTCCCCCGTCACGTGACGCGCCGTCTGCAATTTGTCATTGCCCACAATATGCAACGGCTAACTGAGTCGAAATCAAAACTTTTCCAGATCCTGGTGCCTGGCCTTGATCTCGCGCACGGTCCGCGATGACGAGCGCAGCACGATCGTATGCGTGGTGATGAAATTGCGGCCGAACTTGACGCCGGCCAGCATGTTGCCGTCGGTGACGCCGGTCGCGCCAAACAGCACGTCGCCGCGTGCCATGTCTTGCGTGTGGTAGATCCGTTTGGGGTCGGAGATGCCCATCTTGGCGGCGCGCGCCAGCTTTTCCGGCGTGTCGAGCATCAACCTGCCCTGCATCTGGCCACCGGTGCAGCGCAAGGCGGCAGCTGCGAGCACGCCTTCCGGCGCACCTCCGGTGCCGAGATAGATGTCGATGCCGGTCTCGTCCGGATCGGTGGTGTGGATAACCCCGGCGACATCACCGTCGCCGATCAGACGGATTGCGGCTCCGGTCGCCCGCACGGCTTCGATCAACGCGCCATGGCGTGGCCGGTCGAGAATACAGGCGGTGATCTCCGCCACCGGCACGCCCTTGGCCCTGGCCAGGCTGGCGATGTTTTCGGCCGGCGAGGCATCGATGTCGATGATGCCGTCGGCATAGCCCGGGCCGATCGCGATCTTGTCCATATAGACGTCCGGCGCGAACAAAAGGCTGCCTTTTTCGGCAATGGCGATAACGGCCAATGCGTTGGGCAGGTTCTTGGCGCAGATCGTCGTGCCTTCGAGCGGATCGAGCGCGATGTCGACAGCCGGACCTTTGCCGGTACCGACCTCCTCGCCGATATAGAGCATCGGCGCCTCGTCGCGCTCGCCTTCGCCGATCACCACCGTGCCGTTGATGGCAAGACGGTTGAGCTCCTGCCGCATGGCATCGACCGCGACCTGGTCGGCCGCCTTCTCGTCGCCGCGTCCGCGCAATCTGGCGGCCGCGACCGCGGCGCGTTCCGTGACGCGCACCAATTCCATGGTCAGTATCCGGTCGAGGCCGGCGACAATGTTCTGGGCCACATTCATCGATGGACAATCCTCGTTGGCACTTTGTTTTTATGCATGTCGTTGTCCCGAAACCGCCGCACACTTTTGGGCGACATGCATTAGCCTCCCGCCAGAGACGCGCTTCTTGTGTCAAAGCCCCGTGACAACAGCAAGACCTGCGCTGGACCTTTTTGAAAGCGCAGCAATATCAATCGATTAAACGCAAAATGTGAGACTGCTATCCGGCCCGCTCGATGCGGATGACTTGCGGCTTGTCGGTCAGAAGGCTGTCCCTGGTGATGCCGTCGACGGCCTTGCGCACCGCCGCCTCGGTCGTCTCGTGGGTCACCAGGATGACGGTCTTCTGTGCCTCGGTTTCCGGCCCGGTGGCATGCTGGACGATCGACTCCAGCGAAATGTCGTTGTCGGCCATGCGCTTGGCTATTGCCGCGAAGACGCCGAGGCGGTCGTGCACGGTCAGCCGGATGAAATAGCCGCCGGCATGGCTGCGCATCTGCGCTTTCTTGTAAGGCTTCAGTTCCTTCGCCGGCCGGCCGAAGACCGGACCATGCTGGAAGCCAGGCCGGCTCTTGGCGATGTCGGCAATGTCGCCGATCACCGCCGACGCGGTGGCGTTACCGCCGGCGCCAGGGCCGGAAAGCAGCAATTCGCCGAGGATGTCGGTTTCTATCGCCACCGCATTGGTGACGCCGTGCACCTGCGCGATGACCGAGGCCGTCGGCACCATGGTCGGATGCACGCGCTGCTCGATGCCGCTTTCGGTGCGTTGGGCGACGCCAAGCAGCTTGATCCGGTAGCCGAGATCTCCGGCCGCGCGGATGTCGGCCTGGCTGATGTTGGAAATGCCTTCCATGTAGATATCGTTGGCGGCGATCCTAGTGCCGAAGGCAAGGCTGGTCAGGATCGACAGCTTGTGCGCGGTGTCGTGGCCCTCGATGTCGAAGGTCGGGTCGGCTTCGGCATAGCCCAGCCGTTGCGCATCCTTCAGGCAGGCATCAAAGGACAGGCCCTCGGCTTCCATGCGCGTCAGAATATAGTTGCAGGTACCGTTGAGGATCCCGAAAACGCGGGTCACCGAATTGCCGGCCATCGCCTCGCGCATTGTCTTGATAACCGGAATGCCGCCGGCCACCGCCGCTTCGTAATTGAGCAGCACGCCTTTCCTCTCGGCGATCTCGGCCAATGCCACCCCGTGCTTGGCAAGCAACGCCTTGTTTGCGGTGACGACATGTCGGCCGGCCTCGAGCGCCGCTTTGACGGACGAGCGTGACGGGCCTTCGTCGCCGCCGATCAGCTCGACGAAGACATCTATCTCGGCGGTCTGCGCCATCTTGACGGCGTCGTCGAACCACTGTGCTGTGCCAAGATCAATGCCGCGGTCGCGTTTGGGATCGCGGGCCGAAACCGCCGACACGACGATGTCGCGTCCGCACTGCCGCGTCAGTTCGGCCGCCTTGTCGCGCAGCACGCGGGCCACCGACGCACCGACGGTGCCGAGGCCGGCAATTCCAACACGCAACGCTTCAGTCATCGGAGAGTCTGTCCGCCAGCTAGAATTGATTTTCGACCGCAACCCGATAGTCGTCGTTTTCATCAGGCTTCCGGATCACGGTGACTATAGTCCCGGGCTGAAACTCCCACACTTCCGAGGCTGGTATGGGCTGGTCCAAGATGAGGTATGTGGTCGGACTAATTTGTTTTGCTTGCACCGGCCGCCAAACGGAAACCGACTCATTGACTAGCCTGACATAAACGACGGCTTGGACGTTCATGCTGGCAGGGTCGGTCATGGCTGTGACTGAACCACTCAGCGATGCGCGGCGAGCGGCACGACATTGTTTGGCTGCTTGGCGCTGGATGCGAGGAAGCGCTTGATGTTGCGCGCAGCTTGCCGGATCCGGTGCTCGTTTTCAACCAGCGCGATGCGCACGTGATCGTCGCCATGTTCGCCGAAGCCGACGCCCGGCGCCACCGCGACGTCGGCGTGCTCGATCAGGAGCTTGGAGAATTCGAGCGAGCCGAGGTGCTTGAACGGCTCCGGGATCGGCGCCCAGGCGAACATCGACGCCGCCGGTGCGGGAATGGTCCAGCCGGCACGGCTGAAGGCGTCGACCATGACATCGCGGCGTTTGCGGTAGACGTCGCGCACTTCGGCGATGTCGGCGCCGTCGCCGTTGAGTGCATGCGCCGCCGCCACCTGGATCGGCGTGAAGGCGCCGTAGTCGAGATAGGATTTCACCCGCGTCAGCGCCGAGATCAGCCGTTCATTGCCGACCGCAAAACCCATGCGCCAGCCCGGCATAGAAAAGGTCTTCGACATCGAGGTGAACTCGACCGCGACGTCTATGGCGCCCGGCACCTGCAGCACCGAAGGCGGCGGATTGCCGTCGAAATAGATCTCCGAATAGGCAAGATCCGACAGGATGATGATGTCGTTCTTCCTCGCGAAGGCCACCACTTCCTTGTAGAAATCGAGCGAAGCGACCAGTGCCGTCGGGTTGGACGGATAGTTGAGGATCAGTGCCAGCGGCTTCGGGATCGAATGGCGGATGCCGCGCTCCAGGGCCGGGATGAAGCCGTCGTCCGGCTCGACCTGCAGCGAGCGGATGACGCCGCCCGACATGATGAAGCCGAAGGCGTGAATCGGATAGGTCGGGTTGGGGCAAAGGATCACGTCGCCGGGGGCGGTGATCGCCTGCGCCATATTGGCAAAGCCCTCCTTCGAGCCGAGCGTCGCCACCACCTGGCTGTCCGGATCGAGCTTCACGCCGAAGCGGCGGGCATAATAGTTGGCCTGGGCACGGCGCAGGCCCGGAATGCCGCGCGACGACGAATAGCGGTGCGTGCGCGGATCGCGTACCACCTCGCAGAGTTTGTCGACGATGGCTTTGGGCGTCGGCAGGTCCGGATTGCCCATGCCAAGGTCGATGATGTCGGCGCCGCGCGAACGGGCGCTGGCCTTCAGCCGGTTGACCTGTTCGAAGACATAGGGCGGAAGCCGGCGGACCTTGTGAAATTCTTCCATGGCAGTTCCAGACAGTGAGGTTGCGGTCGCGCGTATAAGCCTATTTGCAATTAGGGTCGAGAGCGGGGTCGCATTTGCCTTCGATCTGCTTCAGCGCCTCGGCGCCGTGTTTTTTTGCGAGTTGGTCCAGCGCTGCCTGGTCCGCGACCTTGATGCCGCCGCCCTTCGCGGCCTGGCTCTGCTCCTCGGCCTTCAGTTGGGCGAGCTTGGCGTTCTTTTCCTCGTCGGTGAATTGCTCGGCCGCCACCTGCGGCCGGATATTCAGGTTCGGATAGGAACCGGTATCCTTCGCCCCGACAAGGCCGGTGGTGGGCGCCGCACCTTCTATGTTGCTGCTCGTGCAACCGGCCATCGCCAACATGACGAGCGCCATGCGGCAAAAACGACCAGTGCCGGAAAAAACGTTCTTGCCAATATTAATCGTCATATTGTTTTCCTGGCGGCCGGGTTAGAGCACATTGGACCCTGTCCGATATCCCATGGTAATATGTCAACAAAACGCTTCGGGAGGAACCCCGCGAACCATGTCCAAAACACCCGATTCGGGCAAAGCGGAAGATGACCAACCTTCGACCGTCGAGCAATATCTGGTGAAGGACCCGGAACGCTTCGCTCTGAACATGGCCCGCGTGATCGAGCAGGCCGGCAAGGCCGCCTCGGCATGGGCCGAGCCGCGGGAAAAAGGCGAGGTACGCGATCATGTCGCCGAGCCGTTCGTCGACATGGTGAAAACCTTCTCCAAGCTCAGCGAATACTGGCTTTCCGACCCGCAGCGCGCGCTTGAGGCGCAGACGCGGCTGTTCTCCGGCTATATGACCGTCTGGGCCAACTCCATCCAGCGTCTCAGCGCCGGCGGCGAAGATGCCGACGACGCGGTCAAGCCCGAGCGCGGCGACAAGCGTTTCCAGGACCCCGAATGGGGCCGCAACGCTTTCTTCGATTTTCTCAAACAGGCCTATCTGGTCACCTCGCGCTGGGCGGCCGAACTGGTCGAGCACGCCGACGGCCTGGACGAGCACACCCGCCACAAGGCCGGCTTTTATGTCAAGCAGGTGTCCAATGCCATCTCGCCGTCGAATTTCATCCTGACCAATCCGGAATTATTTCGCGAGACCGTCGCCTCGAACGGCGAAAACCTGGTGCGCGGCATGAAGATGCTGGCCGAGGACATTGCCGCCGGGAAGGGCGACCTGAAGCTGCGGCAGGCCGATTATTCACCCTTCGAGATCGGCAAGAATCTCGCCGCGACGCCCGGCAAGGTGGTCGGCCGCAGCGACATCGCCGAAATCCTGCAATACGAGCCGGCGACCGAGACCGTGCTCAAGCGGCCGCTGCTGATCTGCCCGCCATGGATCAACAAATACTACATTCTCGACCTCAACCCGCAAAAGTCCTTCATTCGTTGGGCAGTCGAGCAAGGCCACACCGTCTTCGTCATCTCCTGGATCAACCCGGATGAGCGGCACGGCGCCAAGAGCTGGGAGGCCTATATCAGGGAGGGCCTGCAATACGGCCTCGACACGATCGAAAAGGCCACCGGCGAAAGGCAAGTCAACGCCATCGGCTATTGCGTCGGCGGCACGCTTCTGGCGGCGGCCCTGGCGCTGATGGCGCAGGAAGGCGACCACCGCATCAAATCCGCCACCTTCTTCACCACCCAGGTCGATTTCACCTATGCCGGCGATCTAAAAGTGTTCGTCGACGAGGAGCAGGTCGCGGCCGTCGAAAAGGCGATGAACGAAAAAGGCTATCTCGACGGCACCAAGATGGCGACCGCCTTCAACATGCTGCGCTCGGGCGACCTGATCTGGCCCTATGTCGTCAACAACTACATGCGCGGCAAGGATCCCCTGCCCTTCGACCTGCTCTACTGGAATGCCGATTCGACCCGAATGGGCGCTGCCAATCATTCTTTCTACTTGCGCAATTGCTACCTCGAGAACAGGCTTTCGCAAGGCATGATGGAACTGGCGGGCCGCACGGTTTCGCTGAAGGACGTTACCATTCCCGTCTACAACCTCGCCTCCAAGGAGGACCACATCGCGCCGGCGCTGTCGGTATTCCTCGGCTCGAAATATTTCGGCGGCGAGGTCGACTACGTCATGGCCGGCTCCGGCCATATCGCCGGGGTCGTCAATCCGCCGGCGGCGCAGAAATATCACTACTGGACCGGCAGCAAGCCGGCCGGCGACTTCGACCAGTGGCTCGCCGGGGCCACCAACCATCCCGGTTCCTGGTGGCCGCACTGGCAACGCTGGATCGAAGCCAAGGACAATACCCGCGTACCGGCCCGCAAACCGGGCGAGTATATGCAAGTTCTAGGCGAAGCCCCCGGCACCTATGTCAAGGTGCGCGTGTAACCATCTGTAATGTGTGGTGAGTTGACGCGCCGCCAAAAGCGGGCGAAATGGTGCCGTCAACCCTGAGCAGCCTTGATTCATCCTCTAGCCGCCAAATTACTTTGAGGCTTGCAGATTTGACACAGGTCTCGTTTCCGGTTCGGGGAACAAGGGTCATTTCGACGAGACGTTTCGACGCCGCGCCAATGACGAACCGGTCGGATATCGAGGGGGAATTTTGTTTTGAGATCAGCAGGATCGCGCCTCGCGAAGGGAGAAAGCCGCGCCATTGTGGCGGCGCTTTTCTCGGTGCTCCTGGCGTCCTGCACCTCGGCTGGCGACCCGACCATGTCGGTCGGCATGCCAGGCTATAATACCTCGGCTACCGAAATCAGCACGGCGGCCGGTGCGCCGCAGGCCAGCACGGCCGCGTCATCGTCGCAGATGACAACCGCACAAATGACGATGAATGCCGAGGGCGACGCCAACCTTCCCGAGCAGGTGGCCTATGTGCCAGTGGCCAAGCCAGGGGCCAAGCCCGATGCCGGCTTCCCGATCGCCGTTCCCACGGCAGCCGAGACGATCGCGCGACAGACGCCGCAGCCGCTGCAACCAAACGCCCAGACGGCCGATCAGGCCGTGGCACAGAACAGTGCCGATGCATCGAAGCCCGACGCCAAGGCCGCAGCGCCGGCGATGAACAACCCGGTCTATGTGACCGCCGGCGAGATGCCGCAGCCACAGGCCTACGCACCGAAGAAAAACTTCCTGGCCTCGCTGTTCAGCGCCACGCCTGCTTCGGCGGCACCTTCTTCGCCGGCCAACAGCAGATCGGGCGGGCAGGCAACCGTCGTGCAGGCCAAGGCGACGCCTGCGACGAAACCCACCGTCACCCTGGCCTCGGCCGATCCGGCTGAAAAGCCGGTGCAGTTGGTGTCGACGGGCGATACCAGCCACTTCACGGCCGATGCGCTGCCCGGCGTGCGCCAGACGGCGCTGTTCGAGATCAAGCGCAAATCCGGCCTCGACGATGAGAGTGATGTCGATCTCAACGAAGACGAAGGTTCGGGTGGCGCCTACCAGGTCGCCTCCGCCGCCGGCCTCGCCCGGCTGGCGCCCAACGGCCTCCTGAAACAGAACGAAAGCGTCGATGTCGCCTGCTTGAAGCCGTCGCTGGTTCGCGTGCTGAAGACGATCGAAGGCCACTACGGCCGCAAGATGACGGTCACCTCCGGCTATCGCGATCCGGCCCGCAACCGCCGTGCCAACGGCGCCAAGAATTCGCTGCACATGTACTGCGCCGCCGCCGACATTCAGGTCCCCGGCGTCTCGAAATGGGAACTGGCGAGCTACATCCGCACTATGCCGGGCCGCGGCGGCGTCGGCACCTACTGCCACACCGAATCCGTTCACGTCGATGTCGGCCCGGAGCGCGACTGGAACTGGCGCTGCCGCAGGCGCGGCTAGGGCGAGGTTCTTCCGCCACTGCGAAGGCCCCCTTCGGCGGCGTTGCATCATGCCGCAAAAACCAGCTTGGCTGTCGGAAGGACGCGGTTTGGAGCCAAAGGAAAAAAGTTGTCGCAGCCGGCGGCAGACGGGTTGCCGGTTTGTCGCGACGCAACTATAAGCGCTCACATCTGAACGCGCCCATCGTCTAGCGGTCAGGACACCGCCCTTTCACGGCGGTAACAGGGGTTCGATTCCCCTTGGGCGTACCAGCATTTCAACTTGGCATATGTCTATCGCCAGCGTGATGCTGCGCAAGCTTTGCTTGACCCGCCACTCCGATGGGGATGTCGGCAAAGGAGGGGCGAAGACGACTGAGGATTACGTCGAAGGCTTTCTACGCCCGCAGTCCCCTCGCCTCGCCGCCGCGCTTGCGCGGAACCATCATGTCCCTGGCCAGCAGGCCGCTCACCCGGCAAAAGGCCATGAAGGCCCGCCATGCGTCTTCGGTCTCGACGATGTCCACCGTGGCGCCAAAACAGGCATTGAACGCGGCCTGGTAGGTTGGTCCCTTCCGGCGAACCGGCCACGTTTGCAGGAAATCGAGCGCCTGCTCGACACTGTAGATTTCCTCGACCGGCTGGCCGGGCACAGGCGCGATCCGCACCGGCACCTCGAATTGCAGTCTGTCCATTCGATCTCTCCCGAACCGACGCCCCGCAGCAACGCCGTTGGTCGCAAAAAAAATGCGGTGGCGGCTTAACGCTTGGGCCGCTTCTTGCCTAAAAATGTGTCGTCACTACGGTAGCCAATGAACCCGGCGAAGCGTGGGCCGCAACAGGCAAGGAGAATACCTCACGCGTGAATATCGCCGGTCTTCGGCTGTCGGCGGCAGTTCGTCCTTGAACCTTGCGCTTTCCAGTGCCAAATCTGGGGGAATTTCTCTCGCGGGGCTCATCCAGGCCTCGCATCCCTGCAAGACGGATAAAAATGGTCACCTATCTCGACGCCGCCACGGCACCGCTCAGAAACACCGGCCAGATCCGTCTTTACGACGAGGAAGGTTTTGTCGGCATGCGCAAGGCTTGCGATCTCACCGCGCGCTGCCTCGACGAACTGGTGCCGATGGTGGCGCCCGGCGTCACTACTGAAGCAATCGATCGCTTCGTCTTCGAGTTCGGCATGGACCACGGCGCGCTTCCGGCGACGCTCAACTACCGCGGCTACACGAAATCATCCTGCACCTCGATCAATCACGTCGTCTGTCACGGCATACCCGACAACAAGCCGTTGAAGGATGGCGACATCGTCAATATCGACGTCACCTATATCCTCGACGGCTGGCATGGCGACTCCTCGCGTATGTATCCGGTGGGCACGATCAAGCGTGCCGCGGAGCGGCTGCTCGAAGTCACGTATGAGTGCCTGATGCGCGGCATCGCGGCAATCAAGCCGGGCGCGCGCACCGGCGCCATCGGCGCCGCCATCCAGACCTACGCCGAAGCCGAGCGTTGCTCGGTGGTGCGCGATTTCTGCGGCCATGGCGTCGGCCGGCTGTTTCACGACGCGCCGAATATCCTGCATTACGGCAGCGCCAGCGAAGGCGTCGAGATGCGGCCGGGCATGATCTTCACCGTCGAGCCGATGATCAATCTCGGCCGGCCGCATGTGAAAGTGCTGTCGGACGGCTGGACCGCGGTGACGCGCGACCGTTCGCTGTCGGCGCAGTACGAACACACGATCGGCGTCACCGAGACCGGCTGCGAGATCTTCACGCTATCGCCAAAAAACCTCGACCGCCCCGGCCTGCGGGCCTAGTGTCTGGCAGATCGGGCGTTACCTTGCCCGGTAAATGCTGGGTGGGGCAGCCATGAATGGTGACGACGACGAGCGGGCCTTCTTTCCCGAAAGGCCGGTGCGATCGCCCGCGAAGGCGGTGGCCGCCGACAAGCCACATTATCTCGGCCATCGCGACCGCTTGCGCGAGCGCTTCGCCGCCGGTCCCAACACCCTCCCCGACTATGAACTGCTCGAGCTTTTATTGTTTCGGCTAATCCCGCGCGCCGATACCAAGCCGGTCGCCAAGGCATTGCTGGCACGCTTCGGTACATTGGCCGAGGTCCTCGGCGCGCCCATCGAGCGCCTGCAGGAGGTGAAGGGCATCGGCCCGGCGGTGGCGCTCGACCTCAAGGTGGTTGCGGCAACGGCGCAGCGCATGGCGCGCGGCGAGATCGCCGGCCGCGAGCTGTTGTCGACCTGGACGCAGGTTCTCGAATACTGCCGGTCGGTGATGGCGTTCGAGGAGCGCGAGCAGTTCCGCATCCTGTTCCTCGACAAGAAAAACGCGCTGATCGCCGACGAAGTCCAGCAGGTCGGCACCGTCGACCACACCCCGGTCTATCCGCGCGAGGTGGTCAGGCGCGCCTTGGAGCTCTCTGCCACGGCGATCATTCTGGCGCATAACCATCCGTCGGGAGACCCGACGCCATCGCGCGCCGACATCGAGATGACCAAGCTGATCATCGAGACGGCCAAACCGCTGGGCATTGCCGTTCACGACCACATCATCATCGGCAGGAAAGGCCACTCCAGCATGAAGGGCCTGCTGCTGATTTGATCGAGAATGCCTGCATCACCGCGATCGCGCGCGCACGATGAAGACAAGCGACGATACTGCACTTGGCCAGGCGAGGCGTTATCCCTGCGTCTTCAGCCCCCGAAGCATTGTCACCGCGACAATTGCCGTCAGCAGCACAATCCCCGCGGCAGTCAAGAACGTGATGTCCGCCGCGCTCGTGTACGCGCTTTGCGCTGCCAACAATAACGCGCTGCCGTCGCCGAGACTTGGCGCAAGGCTGCTCGCTGCCCCAATACCGCGTAGCGCGGTCTCTATTGTGTTGGCGGGAATACCCGCGGGCATGGTGACGCCGAGTGCAGAGCGATAAAGGAGGGTGGCAAGACTGCCAAGCAAGGCGATGCCTAGCGCGCCACCGAACTCGGAGGCCGTCTCGGAAAGGGCCGAGGCAGCGCCGGATCGCTCCTTGGGTGCCGCGCTTACGACGAGGTCCGCGACGATCGCAATTCCGGGAGCCGAGCCGATCGAGAACAGCACGTTTCCCAGAACAATCAGAACCAAGCTGTGTATTTCCCCGGCGTGTGCCATCAGGGCGAGACCGCCAGCAGCAAGCGTCAGGCCGAAGCCGAGGACATAAGCTGGCCGCATCAACCTGAGCACAGCCGAAGTCAACAATGATCCCACGATGAAGCCGAGCCCGGCCGGGATGCTCCAGAGGCCCGCTTCCAGGGGGGTTAGCCCCAAGACCAACTGGAGATACTGGGCGACAAGAACGAGAATTCCGAAGCCAACGAAGAAGTCGAGGACGTTAATGCCGAGCGCCGCCACCACAGCCGGCCGCTTGAACAGGCGCAAGTCAAGCAGCGGATCGGGCAAGCTCATCTGCCGCCTCGCGAACACCACTCCGAACAACAGGCCTAGTGCGACCGCGGATGCCGCCCACACGACACTGCCGCCCTCAGCAACTAGCTTGATCCCGAAGACGATCGGCAACACAGCTGCCAGAGACAAGGCAGCACTCAGGATATCAAGTCGCCCGGCGTTTGGGGTCCTGTGCTCGGGCAGCAATACCGGTCCGACTATCAGCAGAAGCGCCGTAATGGGGAGAGGCACCAGAAACACGGCTCCCCACCAGAAGTGTGATAGAAGCAGACCACCAACGACCGGGCCGATCGCGCCGCCAAACGAGAAACTCGCGACCCAGACGCTTACAGCGAAGGTCCGCTGACGGTCATAGCGGAACATGTTGCTGATGAGAGATAGCGTCGAGGGCGCCAGCGTTGCGCCAGCAATCCCGAGCAGTGCCCGAGCCAGGATGAGCATCTCGGCACTGCGCGCAAAGGCTGCGGCCAGCGACAGGAGCCCGAAAGACGTAGATCCAATCAGCAGCAGCTTCCGCCGGCCGATGCGATCGCCAAGAGCTCCCATGATGAGGAGCGACCCGGCCGCCAGGAAGCCGTAGATGTCCACGATCCAGAGCAGTTGCGCGGCCGTGGGCTTGAGGTCGGCGCTTAGCGATGGCACGGCCAGGTTCAGCACGGTCAGATCCATCGCGTAGAGTATGCAGGGCAGCGCTATGATGGCGAGGCCGATCCATTCGCGATGCGTGGCTCGGCCCGAGTGCAGGCCGGTGGTGTCGGATGTGCCCATTGCCATCTCCCGATTGTTGAGGTCCGCTGACGGATTGCCTGGCTGCTTACGCCGCTATCATTCAAAGCGAAGACACGCGCGGCTTTGTGGCCTCCAAGGCCTCACCAGCGGACCAAAGCGCAACCCCGAGAAGGGTCAGGTCCTTGACGATGAAGGCGCCAAGCGCCGGGTCGAGTTGCGGCGTGGTGACAAGGAAACTCAGCGTGACCACCAGCGAGGCAGCGATGCCGTAACTGCCAATTGCCGAGACCCATGGGGTAAAGGGACGCGAGGCCATCATGAGAGCCAAGGCGATCTCCACAACGCCGATGAGGTCCGAGGACAGTTGCTGATTAAGCAGTCCGGGGAGCCAGAATAAGAACGGGCTGTGAACAAGCAACGGATGAATCGCAGTCGCTTCGGCCGCAGTGAACTTCGCCACTCCGAACAACACGAAAAATAGGACAACGCTATATCGAGCTACCACCTGCCCTGCCTCCAGGGTCCATTTCCGCAAAGTTGTCATGACTTTTTCCCTTGAAAAGTGCGTGCTACACGCACATAATAAGTCATATAATTGCTAGCGCCGTCAACCCCTCATGATAAAGACTGCCGCCATGACACGTTTGAGAACCGCCAATATGCTTGCCGCCTTCGCTGGCGAAATCGCTGAGCGCGTGGACGCGACCCTCAAAAGTCACCCCAACCAAACCGACTCTGCCTCAGCTGCGCTCAACATCATGGGCTTTTGGGAGGGCATCACCAACGCGCAGCTCGCGCGGGCGCTAAACCTCTCGCACACTGCGACGGTGCGTCTGGTCGACAAGCTTGAGGCTCAGGGTTTCGTCGAAGCTCGCAAGGGTGAAGACAAGCGTGCTACGCACCTCCACGTCACTCCGGCCGGCCGCGAAGCCGTATTGCCCGCTCTTGTCGCACGTTGCGCGGCGGTCAATGACTATCTTGGGGTCCTCACCGCGGCTGAAGAAAAACAACTCACCGCCCTTCTCGAAAAGCTAATGCGCCCACTAGCGACGGATGCATACGGCGTCAGCCATTTTTGTCGCCTCTGCGAATTTGCGGCGTGTCCCGGGGACCAGTGCCCGATGCACGCCAACATAGAGTCTTGGCCCGAAATTTGACGGACCATGTACCTTGCGTCGCGATATCCGGACGCCGACTCGGCGACGTCCCGAGGGGAGAAGCACCACGGCAACATTCGCTGGACGTCTGATATTTCTCGATGAATGAAGGTGTGAGGGAGCGTGAAGGGTCACGTGGTTCACGCACTACGGATCCCAGGCCCATAACCCCAGCGATTTCTCCAAATCATGACAATTCTGTCAGTTCAATGCGATGGGTCCTGAGGGGAGACTGCTCCACAACCATCCGTCGGGCGACCCGCCGCCGTCGCGCGCCGACATCGAGATGACCAAGCTGATCATAGAGACGGCCAAACCGCTTGGCATTGCCGTTCACGACCACATCATCATCGGCAGGAAAGGCCACTCCAGCATGACGGGCCTGCTGCTGATCTGAGATTTGCTGTTATCAGCTTTGTTGCGCAGATGTACTGCGACGCTCAAGGCGGATCGGGTCGGCAAACTCTGGCGCCGAGGCTCAGCTGGCCGTGCGCAGGCGCCGCGATCGGACAAAGGTCTCAAGTCCCGCGGAATCGAACGCGTGGCCAAAGGCATAACCCTGCAATATGTCGCAGCCCAGGCCCTCGAGTAGCCGCGCGTGCTGCATCGTCTCGACGCCTTCCGCCACGACCTCGATACCCAACGACTTGCCGATTTCAATAATCGACGAGACAACCTGCCTTCTCTGCGGCGATTTGACGATTGGGGTAACCAGCTGCCGATCTATCTTCAGCCGGCGAGGCTGCAACTTCAGCAAACTGACTATCGAAGCGTAACCGGTACCAAAATCGTCTATTTCGATGTCAATCCCCAGTTCTTTTATCTGCTCGATGTTCCAGGTGACAAGATCGTCGTTCTCGTCCAGGAAAATCGACTCAACGAGCTCAAACGAAACTGTTCCTTTCTTGATATTTTGTTCTCGCAGGCTCTTGATGAGCTCTTCGTCTTGAAGGCGCCTCGCCGAGACATTGACCGACACCCGTGGAATGTTAAGTTTTGCCGCGGACCACTCTTCGAAATCCGAAAGCGATTGCTTCAATATGGCTTGATCGATGATCGAGACGACGTTCAGTTCTTCTGCAATCCTCAGGAAGACGTCGGGCGCCAAAATACCCTTTACTGGATGTCGCCACCTCGCAAGCGCCTCAACCCCAACGATTTCGAGCGTCTTTGCGTCAAATTGGGGCTGGTAGAACGGAATGAACTCGTTGCGCTCGAGGCCGCCGAGAATTTCGTCGGCAATCCGCTTTGTGTCGACGATTTCGCTTTGCATCGCGTCGGTGAAGAATTCGTATCGATTGCGCCCACGCCTCTTTGCTCGGTAAAGCGCAATATCGGCGTTCACCAGCAGGTGTTTGGCTTCGACATCTTTTCCGTTGTCGACAGCTATACCCACGCTGACGCCAAAACGGCATCGATGGCCTTGATAGTAGACCGGTTCGCGCATCTGGCTGATGACTCGACCGGCAAGCAGCGCCAGTTGCTTGGTATCGTCGCGTACCACGCACAGAACGATGAATTCGTCTCCTCCGATGCGGGCGACGAATCCCTCGTCGCCGACCTTCGATCTGAGGACTGTCGACGCGTGAACCAACATTGCGTCACCGGCGGCGTGGCCCAGCGTATCGTTGATGTGCTTGAACCGATCCAGATCGATGTGAAGCAGTGCCGCATGCCCGCCTGAGCGCCTGGCGTTTGCCGCGTAGTCTTCCAGTACCTGGTCGAGGTAACGCCGGTTGGGCAAGCCGGTCAGCGAGTCATGAAGCGCGATGTGCTCTATGCGCGCCTTGGCTGACTCGAGTTCTGCATTTTTCGACTCGGACAGCTGTTTTGCGCGAACCAGATCCTTGTTCAGCAGGACGTCGGCAGTCACATCCCATTCCGCGCCGATCATTTTTGGGGTGTCGTTTGTGGCACGGTAAAGGATCGCCTTGGACCGGACATGACGGATTTCGCCATTCGGGCGCACAATCCGGTACTCCGACAAATAGGGTCGTCCGCTGGCCACCGCCCTATCGAAATCTGCGTTGGCGCCAGCCAGATCATCTGGATGGATCGCTCCCGCCCAGTCTGTGTAGCCCCGGTGCTCCCCCGCTGGTTTGCCATATATTTCATTGACGCGTTCATCCCATGTAAGCTCGTTGGTCGCGAGATCGTGTTCCCAAACCCCGATAGCCGAAGCTTCCAGAGCGAGTTCAAGGCGCCGAGACAATCGGCGCAATTCCGCATAATTGCGCTGTCTTTCGCCTATCAGACGACCAGTGACCAGGAAGGGGAACACAACCAAGGCCCCGGCCGTCGCCATGATCGCGCGCAACAACCATGCGTTACTTGGCGTCGAAGGCCAGCCATTCTTGGGAATGGCAGCCAGCTGCCACGAGCCGGAAGGAAGCAAAACGTCAGCCGTCACCGGATCGCTTTTGCTGATCTCCTCATTGCCGTAGAATTGACCACCACGGTGACCAAGGGCGTCCCTGCCGATCAGCGCGACGTCGATCCCGAGATCGCCGTCAAGCATGCCGCTCGCTCTGTAAAGGCGCTGCACGTCGACAACGGCGGAAATGATGCCCCAGAACCTTTCCGTGTTGCCCGCGCTCGGCACGAAAACCGGAAAGCGGCCGATGAAGCCTTGTCCTCCCTGCTTCAGCTCGACGGGACCGGCAAGCACCAGCTTGCGTTCATCTCGCGCCCTTAGCGCAGCCGCACGCTGCCGCTCGTTCTTGCGGTAGTCCAGGCCCATCGCCTGCTCATTACCCTCCATCGGGTACATCAGGGAAACGACCAGATCGGGCGCGCCGGCAATATTGTTCAATTGCGAGTCGGCGCCAAACAGATTGCTCGCCAGCGAGGCGAAGCGTTGCTGTCCCATATAGGGTTCGGTCACGACCGCAGCGACCAATCCACGCACGAGTTGAAGGTTTCCGTTGATATTGCCTTCGAGCTTGGCGCGGATGAGATTGACCTTGGTCAGCACGTCCGCACGGACGGCCTGGTCCGAGACGACTTTGTTCTGGTGCTCCGCGAACGCTGCGCTGATAAGAATGACGACAAGCGCGATCGTCGCCGGAATATTTGCCGACGAAAAGACGACCTCCTTGATGCCGCCGAACCTAGCGCGGAAAAAAGCCAATAGGCGATTCCTCAAGTGCCATTTCAGGTTCCCGGGTCGACCCGATGAGGAACATTAGCGTTCAATGTTTAATTTGACCTTCACGCTCCTTAGAGCTTTTGCACTTTCCGACCGTTGCTGATGTTGCAGGCCCGAGCGGTTGGAGCCAGCCGCCGACTTCCACTGACATGGCCCCACCGATTGAGGTGCGCTGGTGCCGACGATCCAGCGTTTGTCGACCATTCGCGAGGAAGGGAGCAGGAAGCGGCGGCCGGCCGCCGTTTCCTGCTCATCTCGAGGCGTTCGTCTGTGGAAACGGAACCACAGAGAGGCCAGCTAGATCAGGCTTGCTCGGAAGATCGAGGAGCGCGAGCGCAATTGCACACGTCGACGCGCTCCGAACCGAGTACTCAAGCGTGTTGGACCTGGACTAGTGCCCCTCAATCGACTTGGGAGATACAAGGTATGGTATCTTGCCGACGCTGCGCTTCGTCGCGCCAATGGAATAAGCCATCGGTATCTTGGGAGAGTTCTCGGGCAAGCCGTACATGTCCTTGCCGGCCCGTACGGCAAATGAAAAGTGCTGCCATGAAACCGTGTCGTGCTCATTGAGAAAATCGAGCGTCAGACCAGCTGAAATCAGCGCATTCACCACGTCACTGATCGGGTGAATCCACTCATAATATCGAGGATGCTTCAAGATGCGATCATCGCCGGTGTAGGTCAGTTCCTCGTTCCAGGCGAGCGGCCGAGCTATCGGCGTTCGCCAGTCGTGCTTCAATTCGAGGGCCGCGGCCTTTCGATCGCACTGAAACATCAATGGATGGCCCTCGGCCATATAGAGGCGGCCGCCGGGTCGCAGGAGATCGGCAACCACCCGCGCCCAACGGAACACGTCGTCCAGCCAGTTTACCGAACCCCAGGTAACGTAAGCGATGTCAAAGGTCCGGCCGAGCGCTTCCACCGCCTCGAACAGTGGCGCCTCCACGAAGCGCACGTCGGTGCCTGCCTTCGCAGCAAAATCCCGCGCCGCCACGATCGCCGTCGGTGAAAAGTCGAGCCCGGTCACGCTGCCCGCGCCAAGATTCTTCAGGCTGATCGTGTCAAGACCGATGTGACACTGCAGGTGGACGATATCCTTGCCGGCGATATCGCCGAGCTCGCGCATTTCCAGCTCATAGAGATTGGATCCGCCGGCCAGCACATTTTCGATGTGGTAGCTGCCCGTTGTGTCGGTCGAGTGCAGTTCGGCCCGATCATCCCAATTAAGGCGGTTCACGCCCAGAAACCGTTCCAAATTCCCCCACCCCTGACTGACGCATGGTAAACAAGTCGTTAAAGTACCTTTGCAGCGAAAGTATCGCGCGTCAATCCGGACCGGGCGGCAGTGCGCCGCCGCTCGCGAAAGCATTAGCCCCGGGAAGGCTTGCTGCTGATCAAGGGTTCTGGCGCAGTCGCCACGCCCGGCGACAAGGCCCCGCACGCGCCCTGACGTCACCCTAAGTGGTCGGCATGTGGATTAGTCGGTTCTCAGCCCGGCACAGCCACCATTGCGATATTTCTGGAGAGCTCGTTTGTGGGGGCAACTGCGCGTGCTGTGCTGCTCGTGAGTGCTCGGTAGAGTGCCACATAATCGCTGCACATGCGCTCGACCGTGAACCGCTTCTCGAACGTCTGCCGCACTCGTGCGCGATCGAGGCTGTCTATGCGCCGGAGCGCGCCCACAGCTTCCTCCACCGTATCCACGATCCATCCGGACACACCGTCATCGATGATCTCCGGGACGGCGCCACGCCGGAACGCAACCACCGGCGTACCGCAGGCCATTGCTTCGATCG